>NZ_JBICUF010000001.1:0-521931 GCF_043198035.1 Micromonospora sp. NPDC048898 | reverse complement strand
CGGCGCCCCCCCCCCCCCCCCCGCCCCCCCCCCCTCTCGGCGGGGTCGGCGGGCCCGCCTCCACACTTTTGCCGGCCCCCCCCCCCCCCGCCGGCCCCCCCCCCCCGCCCCCCCCCCCGCCCTCGGTTGTTGTCAGAGCGGGTTGTCTCAGGCGGTGAAGCGGACCCGACGACGACGCGCCATCACGAACAGACCAGCACCAGCGGCGAGCAGCACCACGGCGCCAGCGATGATCCCGCCGGTCGCGGCACCGGTCAGCGGCAGCGCCGGCTCGTCCTTGTCGCCGCCACCCTGGCCCGGGTTGCAGTCGGCCGGCTTCTCCCAGGCGATCGGGCTGGTGTCGTCGAGGCCCTCGGCCGCCGGCGTCACGGTCAGACCCTCGGACGCCGGGAACTCGACGACCACGGTCTTGCCGGGCTCGACGGTCCGCTTCTGCGCCTCGCCCTTGTTCGGGGTAAGGGTGACCTCGAACGCCTTGCCGTTCGCCGGGTTGGCGAAGCCGAAGATCAGCTTGTCGCAGGTGGACTCGAAGCCCGCCTGGGGCTCGCCGGGCTTGACGCAGTCCTCCGGCGCGGTCCAGGTGTAGGGCTTGCCGACCAGCTTGTCGCCCTCGCTGACGGTGATCGCGCCGGCCTTGGCCGGAACGACGATGTCACTCTTGCTGGCGCCCGGCTTGACCGTGTAGGTCTGCGAGAAGCCTGTCGCCTTCACGGTGAGCTTGGCGTCGGTCGTGGCGTCGGCGCCGTTGGCCAACGTCACCGTGACGGCACCCTCGCAGTCGGAGGCGAAGCTGGCGGTGGGCACGGTGACCGCTGCCGGCGGGGTGGTCACGGTGGGGCTCGGGGTGGGGGTCGGGCTGGCCGGCGGCGTCGAGGTGGTCGGCGACGGCGTCGGGCTCGCCGGCGGCGTGTCCTTCTCGCAGGTGCCGCCGAACGTCACAGTGCCCTTAACGGCCTTGTCCTCGGGGTAGCCGTCGTCCCACTTGGCCTTCACCGCGAGGGTGGCCTGGGTTGCCGAGCCGGGCACCCGCTGCACGCCAGTGATCGGGGTGTTGACGTCGTACGGGTACTTGTTGGGGTCCGACACCTTGATGTTGGTCACCGTGGTGTTGGCAGGGGTGAGTTCGACACTACGCAGCCGGAAGAACTTGGAGGAGTAGTGGGCCTTGCTCTTCACGGTCCAGGTCACCACCCACTCGCCGGTGGTGGTCTCGCAGACCGCTTTGCCGCTGACCTGGGAGTAGTGGGCGCTGGCGGGGGACGCCATGACGCCGACACCGGTGAGGCCGATCAGCGCGCCTGCGGCGATAGCCGCGATGCGCCGCAACGGAGACTTGGGGAGGTTCAACGCCTGCTCCTGGTGAGGGGGGTACGGATCGCGTGCGGTGGGGTCGGGAGGCGGGGCGACCGGGTAGGTCGTCTGCTCACCGGGACGTCGCGACGCGGGGGTGTTCCCGCGCTAAGCGGGGACAGAGGGTGACTGTACTGACGAGTCATGAATGAGGGGAGTTCTCACCATTGCCGTGCGGCAATGTAGTTGATTCGTGATCTTTGATGAACGGATGGTGGTCAACTGATCACTGAGGACGGGGTGGTGCCCACGGTCGGCTGGCGGCTCCGCAGTGGACCGGGCGGCGGCGACAGAGGTCAGGGGCGTTTCAGACGCGACGGACGCCGTCAAGACCCAGCGGAGACGTCGTCCGGGGCGGCGATACGGCGGTGCTGGTCGTGGTCGGCGCCGGCTCGCGTAGCGTCGCGGGCATGAGCAGGAGGAGACGGTGACCCGGATCGTGGCCGGGACGCTCGGCGGGCGGCGGATCGCCGCGCCCCCCGGCGCCGGCACCCGACCCACCTCCGACCGGGTCCGGGAGGCGCTGTTCAGTGCCGTCCAGGCCGAGGTCGACCTCGACGGCACCCGCTTCGCCGACCTGTACGCGGGCTCCGGCGCGGTCGGGCTGGAGGCGCTCTCCCGGGGTGCGCGGCACGTCCTGCTGGTGGAGTCCGATCCCCGGGCGGCGCGGGTGATCCGGGAGAACGTGGCGACCCTGGGCGTCGGCCCGGCCGTCCGCCTGGTCGCCGGGAAGGTCGCGACGGTGCTGGCCGCCGGCCCGGACGGCGGGCCGTACGACGTGGTCTTCGCCGACCCGCCGTACGCGGTGCCGGACGCGGAGATCACCTCGCTGTTGACGACGCTCGTCGATGGTGGCTGGCTGGTGCCCGACGCGCTGGTGGTGGTGGAGCGGTCCAGCCGTACCAGGCAGTTCGACTGGGTGGAGGGGATCACCCCGGAGCGCAGTCGCCGGTACGGCGAGACCACCCTTTGGTACGGTCGCCGATCATGAGACGTGCGGTGTGCCCCGGTTCGTTCGACCCGGTCACCAACGGACACCTCGACATCATCGGGCGGGCCAGTCGGCTCTTCGACGAGGTGGTGGTTGGCGTCCTGGTGAACCAGTCCAAGAGTGGCCTGTTCACCGTCGAGGAGCGGATCGACATGCTCCGCGAGGTGACCTCGTCGTACGGGAACGTGCGGGTCGAGTCGTTCCGCGGGTTGCTTGTCGACTTCTGCCGGGCCCAGCAGGCCAGTGTGTTGATCAAGGGCTTGCGGGCGGTCAGCGACTTCGACTACGAGTTGCAGATGGCCCAGATGAACATCGGGCTGGCCGGCGTCGAGACGCTCTTCATGCCGACCAACCCGCTCTACTCGTTCCTCTCCTCAAGCTTGGTCAAGGACGTGGCGAAGTGGGGCGGCGACATCTCCGCCCACGTACCCGACCCGGTCCGCGAAGCCCTACAGGCCCGCCTGGGCCCCCGCCCCTGACCTACCCCCACCCCACACCCCGGCGATCTTGCAGTTTCGGTCGCCGGTTCGTGGTTTTTGCGGTAATTGTCGCGGCAGAAAGTGCAAGATCGCGGGGCTGGGGCCTCGCGGCGGGCGGCGGGGTGAGGGTGGGTGGCGATGTCGCGACGCGCCGCATTGGGGTGGATGGGGCTTGTGTGGGGCGAGCACGACATGATTGGTGACGCGGGGAACGGCCGTAGCCCGCATCATGGAGGTCGGCCGAGGAACGACAGGAGTGAGGTACCGGTGGACCCGCTCGATCGCATCGACGAACTGATCGCCATGGTGGAGCAGGCCCGCTCCGTCCCGATGTCGCGCAACAACTGCATGGTCGACCGGGGTGAGATGATCGCTGCCCTCGACGAGATGCGCGCCGATCTCCCCGCCGACCTGCGTCGCGCCGCCGCGCTCCTGGAGGAGCGCGACAAGATCATGGAAGCCGGCAAGCGCGAGGCGGACCGGATCATCAGCGAGGGTGAGGCAGAACACGCCCGCCTGGTCTCGGTGAACGAGATCACCGTGTCGGCCGAGCACGAGGGCGCCCGGATCATCGCCGAGGCCCGCGCCGAGGCCCAGCGCCTGCGTGAGGAGGTCGACGACTACGTCGACACCGCCCTGGCCAACTTCGAGCAGTTCCTCACCCGGGCGCTGGCCTCGATAGAGCGGGGCCGGGACAAGATGCACGCACTGCGGGAGATCGGCACCTTCGGTGGGGATGAGGCGGAACGCCCGCTACCCTTCTGAGCGGCACCTCACCAGCCGACATTCTCGCCCGGGTGTCGCCCCCGGTTCGACGGTCCGGCGGTCGCCCAGGTAACCTTTTTTGTCGGCCTCTCACCGGCCGGAGTCTGACTATGCCCAAGCACTCGCCATCGACACTCAACCCCAGGTCGCCGCTGGTCCTCGACACGAGGGACCTGCCGCGCCGCCCTGGCGCGTTGCGTGAGGTCCAGCGGGTCGTGCCGGCACCGGCGGACCTCGGCGTGGAGTTGATCGGCGTGCCGGAGGGCGCGGACCTCGACCTCGATCTGAGGTTGCAGTCGGTGTCCGAGGGCGTGCTCGTCTCCGGGACCATCACCGGTCCCGTCCGGGGCGAGTGCGGCCGTTGCCTGCGCGAGATCAACGACTCGATGGGCGTGACGATCCAGGAGCTGTACGCGTACGAGGACAGCACCACGGACGCCACGACCGACGAGGACGAGGTGGGCCGGATGCAGGGCGATCTGATCGACCTGGAGCCGGCGCTGCGGGACGCGTTGGTGCTCACGCTGCCGACCAACCCGCTCTGCCGGGAGGACTGCCCAGGGTTGTGCCCCGAATGCGGGGCGCACTGGGACGATCTGCCGGCCGACCACAGTCACCAGCAGATCGACCCGCGTTGGGCGGGCCTGTCGCAACTGACCGTTACAGAGGAGTAAGAACCGTGGCCGTCCCGAAGCGCAAGATGTCGCGCAGCAACACCCGGTCCCGCCGGGCGAACTGGAAGGCGACGGTGGTCGCGACCATCGCGTGCCCGCAGTGCAAGTCCCCGAAGCTGCCGCACGCCGCCTGCTCCGTCTGCGGCACCTACAACGGCCGCCAGGTTCTCGAGGTCTGACCTGGACGCCGAGTGACGCCCCCGACCCCGGGTCGGGCGGCGCGCGCACCCTGGCATTCGCCCGGTGCCCCGGCTTCCTCCGACGCCGGCCGGCCCACTCCGGCCGGCGTTCCGATGGAGCCGGGCACCGCGCGGATCGCCGTTGACCTCCTCGGCGGGGACGACGCTCCCGCCGTCGTGGTTGACGGCGCTCTGCGGGCCATGCGCGCCGATCCTGACCTGCACCTGCTTCTCGTCGGCCCGGCTGAGGTCGCCGACGAGCTGATCGCTGCCCTCGATCCGCCGCAACGCGCGCGGATCACGGTGCGGCCGGTCCGTGACGTCGTCGGCATGGCCGACCATCCCAGCGCCGCCCGCGCGGAGAGCACGGTCCGGGCCGCGGTGACCGCCGTGCGCGACGGGACCGCCGACGCCCTGGTCTCCGCCGGTGCCACAGGTGCCACAGTCACCGCGGCCGTGCTCGGCCTCGGCCGCTGGCCGGAGATCCGCCAACCCGCACTCGCCGCCACCCTGCCCACCGTTGCCGGGCCGGTCGTCCTCCTCGACGTCGGCGGCTCGCTGGAGCCCCGCCCGGCCACCCTCGCCCGGCACGCCGTACTCGGCGCCGCGTACGCCGCGGTGGCGCACTCGATCGCCGCGCCGCGGGTCGGGCTGCTCTCGGTCGGCACCGAGGCCGGCAAGGGCGACCGGGTCCGCCGGGCCACCGACCCGTTGCTCGCCGTCGAGCCCCTGCCCGGTGGGGCGCGCTACGTCGGCCTGGTCGAGGGGTACGACGTGACCCTCGGCTCGCGCGTCGATGTGGTCGTCACCGACGGCTTCACCGGTAACGTGCTGCTCAAGGCCATCGAGGGCGCGTACGCGATGGCTGGTGGGCCACCCGCGGAGGGCGGCGCGCCCCGCGCGGCCGCCCTGCTGGGCGTCGCGGGGACGGTGGTCGTCTGCCACGGTTCCGCTCGCGCCGACGACGTCGCCTCGGGCATAGCTCTCGCCGCCCACCTGTGGCGGCGGCGCGCCACCGATCTGGTCTCGGCGTTGCTCGACGGCGACGCCGTGATGGACCGCACCGACCGCTCCACCGACACCGAGGTACGCACATCATGAGCAACGACAAGCGGCGGCGGGCGTCCGTCGGTCATCTGGAAGCCGCGTTCGGCGTGAGCCTGGAGCCCGAGCTGCTACAGCGTGCGTTGACCCACCGCTCGTACGCGTACGAGAACGGGGGGCTGCCCACCAACGAGCGGCTGGAGTTCCTCGGTGACTCGGTGCTCGGCGTGGTGATCACCACCGCGCTCTTCCACAACCATCCGGACCTGCCCGAGGGGCAGTTGGCCAAGCTGCGGGCCAGCGTGGTCAACATGCGGGCGCTCGCCGACGTGGCCCGTGGCCTGGGCCCGGACGGCCTCGGCGTGTACCTGCTGCTCGGTAAGGGCGAGGAGACCACCGGTGGCCGGGACAAGGCGAGCATCCTCGCCGACACGCTCGAAGCGCTGCTCGGCGCGATCTACCTCCAGTACGGGCTGGACACCACCGCGATCGTCATCCACCGGCTCTTCGACCCGTTGATGGCCGAGTCGGCCGGTCGGGGCGCCGCACTGGACTGGAAGACCAGCCTGCAGGAGCTGACGGCAGCGCTCGGGCTCGGCGTCCCGGAATATCGGATCGAGGGCACCGGCCCCGATCACCTCAAGACGTTCACCGCCTGGGTGGTGGTGGCCGGCAACCGGTACGGCGGCGCCGAGGGACGCAGCAAGAAGGAGGCGGAGCAGCGGGCCGCCGAGGCCGCCTGGCGGACGCTCGCCGAGCAGAACGGCCAGGCCGGCGCCGACGGGCAGGGCGGACGGACCAGCGCCGACGGCAGAGCCAGCGTCAACGGGCAGGCCGGTGCCGACGGGCGGGCCAACACCGACGGCGGAACCGGTGCCGACGGGCAGGCCGGCGGCGACGGCCGGGGGCAGCTGATCGACCCGGACGGCTCGACCGACCGGGAGGAGCCGTTCGGGCCGCTGGAGCGCGCCGGGCGGGCGGCCCAGGCCGAGCAGGCCGACCACCTCGCGCAGGCACTGCCGGCCGAGGGTGCCGACGGCCACGAGACGGGTCTACGACGTGCCTGAGCTGCCCGAGGTGGAGACCGTCCGGCAGGGGTTGGCCCAGTGGGTCATCGGCCGTCGGATCGTCTCCGTCGAGGTCCGCCACCCGCGCGCCGTACGCCGGCATGTCCCGGGTGGCGTGCACTTCGCCGACGTCCTCGCCGGACGGACCGTGCTGGACGCTCGCCGTCGCGGCAAGTACCTGTGGTTGCCGCTGGACAGCGGCGACGCGATCATCGGGCACCTCGGGATGTCCGGTCAGCTGCTGCTCCAGCCCTCCGGCACCGCGGACGAGGCCCACCTGCGGGTCCGGTTCCGGTTCGCCGACGACGGGCCGGAGCTGCGCTTCGTCGACCAGCGCACGTTCGGTGGGCTCGCGGTCAGCGAGGGCGGCGCCGAGCTGCCCGACGAGATCGCGCACATCGCCCGCGACCCGATGGACCCGGAGTTCTCCGACGCGGGGTTCGTCGCCGCGTTGCGTCGCCGGCACACCGAGGTGAAGCGGGCCCTGCTCGACCAGACCCTGATCTCCGGGGTGGGCAACATCTACGCCGACGAGGCGCTGTGGCGCGCGGGGCTGCACGGCGGCCGACCCACCGACGCGCTGACCGGCCCGGCCGCGCAGCGCCTGCTCGGCCACGTCCGCGACGTGCTCGCCGAGGCGATCAGGCAGGGCGGCACCAGCTTCGACGCCCTCTACGTCAACGTCAACGGCGAGAGCGGCTACTTCGACCGGGCACTGAACGCCTACGGTCGCGAGGGCGAGCCCTGCCGGCGGTGTGGAACGCCGATCCGCCGTGAGGCGTTCATGAACCGATCCTCGTACAGTTGCCCGCGCTGTCAGCCACGGCCCCGGGGTTCCCTTCGGGGATGACCCGGAGTCGAGTCCGGGTCGGCACCGGCGGGTCGCGGCCGGACGCTCCGGGCTGCACCCCGGCGTACGCCCGAATCGCGGGTTGATGCCCGCCCAGCGGACCCGGCGCCCCCGGTGTGCCGGTTCCGGGGCGAACCGGGGCCGTTCCCCGATGTGACCGCCTCGTCACGCACCTAACGTCAGCACCGTTGACAGGGGGTTGACGTGACAGGGGGACCCGACATGGGGAGAAGACCGGTGACGGTGCGGCTGGCGCGGTGGAGTGCCGAGCACCCGTGGCGGGCGATCGCACTGTGGGTCGTGTTCGTGGCGGTGTGCTTCGTGGGTGGCAGCGCCGCCGGCCTCAACGAGGCCACAAGCGCCGACGAGGGGATCGGCGAGGTGGGGCGGGCCGGCCTGATCGTGGACGCCGCAAACTTCGACGATCCGGCAGTGGACAACGTGCTCGTCACCGCGCGGGGCGGCGCGCTGGACCCGGCGGCGGCGAAGGCCGCGGCCGACGACGCGGCGGCCCGGCTGCGCACGGTCACCGGGGTCGCCGAGGTGGGCCAGCCCGTCACCGCCCGGGACGGTTCGGCGCTGCTGCTGCCGATCACCATGTCCGGTGACCCGGAGACCGCCTCGGATCGGGTCCAGCCGCTGCGCGACGCCACCGCCGCCGTGCAGGCCGCGCACCCACAGGTGCGGGTCGAGCAGGTCGGCGGGCCGTCGATCGAGCAGGCGCTCGACGACACCCTGGGCAAGGACTTCAAGCGCGCCGAACTGCTCAGCCTGCCGGTCACCCTGGCCATCCTGATCATCGCGTTCGGCGCGTTGATCGCGGCCAGCGTCCCGGTGCTGCTGGCGCTCTCCTCGGTCGCCGCCGCGATGGGCCTGTCCACGCTCGCCTCGCACCTGGTGCCGGCCACCGACACCACGGCACCGGTGATCCTGCTGATCGGCATGGCGGTGGGGGTCGACTACTCGCTGTTCTACATCCGCCGGGAGCGGGAGGAACGGGCCAAGGGCCGCTCCGGCCTGGACGCGGTGGAGATCGCCGCGGAGACCTCCGGGCACGCCGTGGTGGTCTCCGGCATTGCCGTGATCATCGCGATGGCCGGGCTGCTGCTCGCCGGTGACGTGGTCTTCTCGTCCCTGGCCGTCGGCTCGATCCTGGTGGTCGCGGTCGCCGTGACCGGTTCGCTGACCGTGCTGCCCGCCCTGCTGGCCAGGCTCGGCCGCTGGGTCGACCGGCCCCGGGTGCCGCTGCTCTGGCGACTGACCGCCCCGCGCACCGACCGGCACGGCGAGCCCCGCCCGCCCCGGCTCTGGCCGGCGGTGCTCCGGCCGGCGCTGCGCGCTCCGGTGGTGACGCTCGTCATCTCGGTCGGCCTGCTGCTCGCACTGGCCGCGCCGGCACTCGGTATGAAGCTGAAGTTCCCCGGCCCGGAGGACCTGCCGCGCACCACCCCGGCCATGCAGGCGTACGACCGGCTCACCGCCGCGTTCCCGAGCAACGGCACCAACCACGTGGTGGCCGTCCGGGCACCGGCCGAGCAGGCCGACCGGGTCCGCGCCGCGCTCACCGACCTGGCCACCCGGGCCGCCGGGGATCCGCTGTTCGCCCCGGCCGAGGCGGACGGACCGAAGATCGAGGTGTCGGCCGACCGGCGGGTGTCGGTGCTCGACGTCGCCACCCCGTACACCAGTCGGGACGACCGGTCGGTGCAGTCGTTGGAGAAGCTGCGCGGGGACCTGGTCCCGGCCGAGCTGCGGGACATCCCCGGCATCGAGTACGCGGTCGGCGGCGGCGTGGCCGAGAATGTGGACTACGCGGCCCACGTCCGGGACAAGTTGCCGCTGGTGATGGGCTTCGTGCTGGTGCTGACCTTCCTGGTCATGGTGCTGACCTTCCGGTCGGTGGTGGTCGCGGCCAGCTCGATCGTGTTGAACCTGCTCTCCGCCGGTGCCGCGTACGGGCTGCTGGTGCTCATCTTCCAGGGCGAGTGGGCCGAGGGGCTGCTCGGCTTCACCTCGATGGGCGCGATCGTGTCCTGGCTGCCGCTGTTCCTCTTCGTGGTGCTCTTCGGCCTCTCGATGGACTACCACGTCTTCGTGGTCAGTCGGATCCGCGAGGGAGTCCGGGCCGGCATGCCCAACCGGGACGCCGTGTCGTACGGGATCACCTCGTCGGCCGGCGTGGTGACCAGCGCCGCGATCGTGATGGTCGGCGTGTTCTCGATCTTCGCCACGTTGAGCACGATCGACATGAAGCAGCTCGGCATCGGCCTGGCGGCGGCGATCCTGTTGGACGCCACGATCATCCGGGGAGTGGTGCTGCCAGCGTTGATGACCATGCTCGGCGATGCCAACTGGTGGGCCCCGCGTTTCCTGCGCCCGCGCCCCGCACCCGCGCCGGCCGATCCGCCGGCGGCCACCCCGGAACTGGTGCCCGTCCCCTAACCGCTCCGCCGCCCGCTCCGCCGCTTGATCAACTCGGTTTCATGAATGTCGCGGTATCCCAGGCCGTTCGATACCGCAACATCCTGAAAGTCGAGTCGATCAAGCGGCGAGGGCGGGAGGGGCGGCGGGCCGGGAGCGGCCGGCCGGGAGCCGGGACGGCTGGGGCGGAGTGTGGCCCAGGTCGACGGGGTGTGGCCCAGGACGCGACCGTGGCCCGGGCCCAGCCCGGTCAGGGGAGGGGGCAGGCTTCTCGCCACGCGTCCAGGTTGCGGTCCTTGCGGATCGAGGCGAAGCCGTAGCCGACTGTGGTGACACAGAAGTCGTCGGTCGAGGCGGCGTACTCCACGTGGAAGACCGGCTTGCCCGCGTCTGCGAACGGCAGCAGTTTGGCGCACTGGCCCAGCCGGACACACTCCTCGTTGACCGCGAAGTCGAAGTCCGGGGCCAGGGCGGCGAGCTGCGGCACGTCGTTGACCAGCCCGGGGGAGAGGCTCAGCGAGCGGGCCAGCTCGGCGAGTCGGCGGTTGAACAGCAGTTGGTCGTCGAAGTCGAGCGGAAAGCCGGTGCGGGACGCGTACCCGTCGGCGTCGGCGAGCGCAACTGCCCCGAAGCCCTTGCCCCGGCACAGCCGGAACCGGTCGGCCAGCACCGGCTTCAGCGCGTCCCAGCTTCGGACGTCCAGCCAACGGCTGTCCGGTCGGCGGGCGGGTGCGCCCCGCACGGCGTCCGGGAACCGGCTGGCGTCCGGGTCGGCGGAGCGGACCGAGCCGACATGCACCTGGCAGATCAGCCGGCGGTCCCGGTTACGCAGCTCGGCGGTCTGCGCGGCGGTGGTGTCCACCGGATCGAGCAGGAAGACATCCGCTTCCACCGCCGGGTCGAGCGGGCCGCTGAGCTGCCACTGCCACTGCCACTGGCGAGCCTGCTCGGCCGGCCACCGGGTGGGCGCGCCGGGTGGGGTCAGCTCGGTTCGGCATCCGTACGCCGGCATCACCAGGACCAGTGCGACACCGGCCGACAGGACGCGGCGCAGTGAGCGAACGGCGACGCGTCGCCGCGGCCGGATCCGCATCGGCAGCTCCCGGGTCCCGGACGGCCCCGTCGCCGCCCTTCCCGGTACGCCGCCCCCCACGCTCTGGCCCGGCGTACCTCACCGGGTCAAACGAGCGCGGGGGCGCGAACGACGCGCGGTCAGCGCGGCGCCGCGAAGACCTGCGTCCAGTACGGCCCGTTGCTGCTGGCGATGCCGACGCCGATCTCGGTGAACGCGCAGTTCAGGATGTTGGCCCGGTGACCGGAGCTGTTCATCCAGGCGTCCATCACCGCGGCCGGGGTCTGCTGGTTCCAGGCCACGTTCTCGCCGTACGTGCGCCAGGCGTAGCCGACCCGGTCCAGCCGGGCGCCGGCGTTGCTGCCGTCGCTGCCGGTGTGCGACATGTTCTTGTGGTCGGCCTGGTCCTGGCTGTGCTTCTGGGCGGCGGTCATCAGCTTGTCGTCGATGCTCAGCGCCCCGCAGCCGGCCTTGGCCCGCTCGGCGTTGACCAGGTCCACCACCTCGCGGGCCTGGGCGCTGACCGTGCCGCTGGAGCCGCTCGAACCGCTGGAGCCGTTGCTCGTGCTCGGCGCGCTGGTGCGTGGCGCGCCGCGTCGAGACGCGGCGGTGGTACGCGACGACTCCGGGGTGGGCTTGACGGTCTTGCTCGGCGACGGGCTCGGCCGGGTCGGGCTGGGCGTGTTGGTCGGGGCCGGCGCGGCGAGGGTGTCGAGGGTCGCCTGCTCGGTCGGCGCCGCCGACGCGGCGAACGTGTCGTCGACGGCGGTCGGCCGGCTGGCCCCGTCGTCACCGCCGGGCAGTCCGAGCGCACCGACACCGAAACTCACCACGAGGGTGGCTGCCGCGGCCGCGCCGCCGATCATGAGCGGCCGTCGCCAGCGGCGGGGGGAGCGGTGTCGCCCCTCGCCGCTCCGACTGACGCCGTCGGGCCGGTCACCGCTCGTCTCCGGGTCGGTGTCGGGTCGCCAGCCACCGGTGGTCTCGGGATCGGCGTCGGTGTGCCACCCGCCGGCGGCCGCCGCGGCGGGGCTGCTGGCGTGCCAACTGTCGGCGGCCGGTGAAGCGGGGCCGTCGGCCTGCCAGCTACGGGTGGCCGGTGAAGCGGGGCCGTCGGCCTGCCAGCTACGGGTGGCCGGCGAAGCGGGGCCGTCGGCCTGCCAGCTTCCGGTGGCCGGCGAAGTAGGGCCGTCGGCCTGCCAGCCCTCGGTCGGCTCGTGCTCCGGGCGGTGGGCCGGCCAGGCGGCGGTGTGGCCGTCGGCCGGTGCCGTGGGGGTCTGCGGGCCCGACTGCCAGCCGGTGGGCGGCTGCTCCCGGTCCCACGCGGCGTCGGACTGGTCGGGTTCGTCACCGAACAGATAGGCCGAGCGGGGCTCCGGGCGGTCGTGCAGCCAGGTCGGCTCGTCGGTCGGCCGCTCGGCGCGCCGGGGGGCGCCGTTCGGGTCCATCGGGTCGGTCCAGCCGTACACGCCTATGCCTCCACGGGTCGGTTGCGGGCCGGGGTGACGCTACGGCGCGCCCGCGACCTGCGGCAACGTGGCTAAGGAAGAGTTAAGGGGAACTCGGACGTCAGGGTGCGGAATTCCGCGGATCCGGGCGTACAGTAAAGGGGTCCGGACAGAGAGTGTCCGTGCCATTGCGGCAGCCCCCCGACAAGTGGACAGGTCGACGTAGAGATGATCTACGGCCTGCGAGAACTTGACGAAGGAGGGGTTTGCGGCTCAATATATAGGTGTCGCCAGTCGCGCCCGGTCATGCCCAGATACAGCCTGGAATGACAGCCGCGTGCAAAATGGGCGCGCGTTGGCCGGCCTTTCCGGCAGCGCATATCAAGGAGTCAGCATGGCGAAGGCCCTCTACGGCCACGTAGGTGCAGCGCCCGACCGGCGTCTGCTCGACGAGGTCACCAGGTTGCGTTCCAGGGTTCAGGCACTGGAGTTCGAGATCACGCGTCTGCGTGCCGACAATGATCGGCTCGCGGCGGCTGCGGCGGAGGCGGACGATCTGCTCCGTCTGGCCGAGCCAGCGCTGACCTGATCTTCGTGTCGGAAAACTGAATCGCACTCTCGCAAAATGCGCGCCGACACCTGTGTGCCGGCGCGCAACACTGTCCGGGTCCTTTCGGTGCCGACGATTTGTGATCTTGTGGGCGGTCGCGCCCTTACCGTGCTCTCGGTATCCGAATAGCGCACCGAGCGATAAGCCGATCATGAACGGCCCTCGTCCCTGTCGTGACCGTCACCACAACAGTGCGCTCGTGTTGCACGCGGCCCCGGGGCGGGTCGCGTGCCCGCCCGCTTCCACCACCGGGTTAGTCTGCGAGTTCACCCAGGTCCCCGCAGCCGGCGACGGTACGGCGGCCACCGGACGAGGATCGAGAAGGTGTATCTCAAGAGCCTGACGGTGAAGGGGTTCAAATCCTTCGCCTCCGCCACGACGTTGAAGCTGGAGCCCGGGATCACCTGCGTGGTGGGCCCGAACGGCTCCGGCAAGTCCAACGTCGTCGACGCCATCGCCTGGGTCCTCGGCGAGCAGGGCGCCAAGGCGCTGCGCGGCGGCAAGATGGAGGACGTCATCTTCGCCGGCACCGCCGGCCGCGCGCCGCTGGGCCGTGCCGAGGTCACCCTCACCATCGACAACACCGACGGCGCGCTGCCGATCGAGTACACCGAGGTCTCCATCACCCGCCGGATGTTCCGCTCCGGCGAGAGCGAGTACGAGATCAACGGCAACACCTGCCGGCTGCTCGACATCCAGGAGCTGCTGTCCGACTCCGGCATCGGCCGGGAGATGCACATCATCGTCGGGCAGGGCCGCCTCGACGGCATGCTGCACGCCAAGCCGGAGGACCGCCGCGCGTTCATCGAGGAGGCGGCCGGCGTCCTCAAGCACCGCAAGCGCAAGGAAAAGGCGCTGCGCAAGCTCGACGCGATGCAGACCAACCTCAACCGGCTCACCGACCTCACCGCCGAGCTGCGCCGCCAGCTCAAGCCACTGGGTCGGCAGGCCGAGGTGGCCCGCCGCGCCGCCGCCATCCAGGCCAATCTGCGCGACGCCCGGCTGCGCCTGCTCGCCGACGACCTGGCCACCCTGCGGACCACCCTGGATCGGGAGATCGCCGACGAGACCGCGTTGCGGGAGCGGCGTGAGCAGATCGAGGGTGAGCACGTCGAGGTGCAGGGCCGCCTCGGCGAGTTGGAGGCTGCCCTCGCCGAGGACGCTCCGCTGCTCGCCGCCGCCCAGGACACCTGGTACAAGCTGTCCGCCCTGCAGGAACGCTTCCGCTCGATCGAGCAGTTGGCCCGGGAACGGCTGCGGCACCTCAGCGCCAGCGGCGACGACGAGCGGCCCGGTCGCGATCCGGACCAGCTGGAGGCCGAGGCGGAACGCGTCCGCGAGCAGGAGGAGGAACTGCGCGCGGCGCTCACCGACGACCAGATCCGGCTGGCCGAGGCGGTCGAGCACCGCCAGGAGCTGGAGCGGCAGCTCGCCGGTGCCGAGCGGGAGTTGGTCGCCGCGGCCAAGGCCATCGCCGACCGCCGGGAGGGGATGGCCCGGCTCACCGGGCAGGTCAACTCGGCCCGAGCCCGGACCACGAGCGCCGGCGAGGAGATCGAACGCCTCGCGATCGCGCACGCCGACGCGATGGGCCGCGCCGAGCAGGCGCAGGCCGACCTGGACGCGGTGGCCGCGCAGTCCACCGAGGCCGACCGGGACAACGCGGATCTCGACGCCCGGCACGCCGAGGCGGTCGCCGTGCAGGAGCGGGCACAGGCCACCGTGCGATCGCTCGCCGACGCCGAACGGACGGCCGAGAAGGACGCCGCCACCTGGAAGGCCCGGGAGGAGGCGCTCGCCCTGGGGCTGCGGCGCAAGGACGGAGCCGGGGCGTTGCTCGCCCGCGCCGACGACGTGCCCGGCCTGCTCGGCAGCCTCGCCGGGCTGCTCACCGTCGCGCCGGGTCACGAGGCCGCGCTGGCCGCCGCGCTCGGCGGTCTCGCCGACGCGGTCGCCGTCAGCGGGGTGGACGAGGCCGTCGAGGCGATGCGGCTGTTGAAGATCTCCGACGCCGGCCGCGCCGGTCTGCTCGTCGGTAGCCCGGCGGGGCCCGGCATGACCGGGTCCGCCGACGCGCTGCGCCCGAAGCTGCCCGACGCGGCCAGGTGGGCCCCCGACCTGGTGGAGTGCGGCGAGGAACTGCGCCCGGCGGTGCACCGGGCCCTGCGCGACGTGGCGCTCGTCGACGATCTCGCCGCCGCGGCCGACCTGGTCGCCAGCAACCCGGAGCTGCGGGCGGTCACCCCGGACGGTGACGTGGTCGGGGCGTACGCGGCGGCCGGCGGCTCGGCCAAGGCCGCCAGTTACATCGAGGTGCAGGCGGCCGTCGAGGAGGCGCGCGGCAACCGGCTCGCCGCCGAGCGCGGTGGCGCGGAGCTGCGGGACCAACTTGTCGAGGCACGCGCCGAGGTGGCCGCCGCCAAGGAGGCCGTGCAGCACGCCGCCGCGGAGAAGCGCGAGGCGGAGAGCCACCGCAACGCCGCCGCCCGCCGGTTGGCCGAGCTGGGCGCGGCGGCCCGTTCCGCCAAGGCGGAGACCGACCGTCTCGGTGAGTCCCGCGCCCGCGCCGAGGCCGCCCGGCAGCGGGACCTCACCACGCTCGCCGAGTTGGAGGAGCGGCTGCGGTTGGCCGAGGAGACCCCGGTCGACGCCGAGCCGTCCACCGAGGAGCGCGACCAGCTCGCCGCCATGGTGCCGCAGGCACGGCAGAACGAGATGGAGGTCCGGCTCGCGGTGCGTACCGCCGAGGAGCGGGTCTCCTCGATCGCCGGCCGGGCCGACTCGCTCGCCCGGCAGGCCACCGCGGAGCGGGCCGCCCGGGAACGCGCCGCGGCCCGGCGGGCCGCGCGCACCCGGGGCGCGGGCATCGCCCGGGCGGTCGCCGGTGGCGCCCGGGAGGCGCTCACCCGGCTCACCACCTCGATCGCGACGGCCGAGGAGCACCGCGACGCGGTCGCCCGGGAACGCGCCGCGCGCGAGGCGGAGCTTCAGGAGGTACGCGGGGCGGCCAAGCGGCTCGGCGCGGAGCTGGAGCGGCTGACCAGCCAGGTGCACCGCGACGAGGTGGCCCGCGCGGAGCAGCGGCTGCGCATCGAGCAGCTGGAGGCGAAGGCCGCCGAGGACTTCGGGTTGGACGTGGAGACGCTTGTTGCCGAGTACGGCCCGGCGCAGCCCGTCCCGCCGACCCCCGTCGACGTCGCGGCGGCCGAGCGCGACGGGCTGCCGGTGCCCGAGCCGGTGCGCTACGAGCGGCCGGTGCAGGAGAAGCGGGCCGCCAAGGCGGAACGCGAGTTGGCTCTGCTCGGCAAGGTCAACCCGCTCGCGCTGGAGGAGTTCGCCGCGCTGGAGGAGCGCTTCAAGTTCCTCTCCGAGCAGCTGGAAGATCTCAAAGCCACCCGTCGGGACCTGCTCACCGTGGTCAAGGACGTGGACGAGCGGATCCTGGAGGTCTTCGCCAGCGCCTTCGAGGACACCGCGCGGGAGTTCGAGCAGGTGTTCACAGTGCTCTTTCCCGGCGGCGAGGGCCGGCTGATCCTCACCGAGCCGGACGACCTGCTCACCACCGGCGTCGAGGTGGAGGCCCGCCCGCCGGGCAAGAAGATCAAGCGGCTGTCGCTGCTCTCCGGTGGCGAGCGGTCGCTGACCGCGGTGGCCATGCTGGTGGCGATCTTCCGCGCCCGGCCCAGCCCGTTCTACATCATGGACGAGGTGGAGGCGGCCCTGGACGACGTGAACCTGGGCCGCTTGATCACCCTGCTGGCACAGTTGCGGGAGAAGAGTCAGCTGATCGTCATCACGCACCAGAAGCGGACGATGGAGATCGCCGACGCCCTCTACGGAGTGACCATGCGCAGCGGGGTCACCCAGGTGATCAGCCAACGGCTCAACCGGGCCGACGAGGACGACAGGCGGCACGGCCGCGGCGAGGAGAACGGGTAGTGGCTCGGGAACGCGCGACGGCGCTCCTGCTGGACTTCGACGGCGTACTGCGCCGGTGGGACCCGGCGGTGGCCGCCGTTGTCGAGCGGGAGTACGGCCTCTCCGCGGGGGTGCTCGGTGAGATCGCCATGCAGTGGGGGCGGCTCCAGCCGGTGCTCACCGGCCAGGTCAGCCATGCCGAGTGGATGACCAGCGTGGCGGACGCCCTGACCGAATCGGTGGGCAGCCCGGAGCGGGCCCGCGCCGCCGTCGAGCAGTGGCAGGGCTACCGGGGCGAGGTCGACCAGGAGGTGCTGGCGTTCGTCCGGGAGGTGCGTGCGGCGGGCGTCCGGGTCGGGCTGGGCACCAACGCCACCGACCTGCTCGACGCCGACCTGGCCGCGCTCGGCCTGGTCGGCGAGCTGGACGTGGTGGTCAACTCCTCCGCGATCGGCGTGCACAAGCCCGCCCCGGAATACTTCCAGGCTGCCTGTGTCGCGCTGGCCACCCCGCCGGCCCGGGTCCTCTTCGTCGACGACGAGGACTGGGCCGTGCGGGGTGCCCGCTCCGCCGGGCTGTCGGCGCACCGCTGGGGCGGCCACGCCGACCTGCGCTACCTGCGGGCGGCCCTGGACTACTGAGCGCCTGTCACTCGCCGGTGACGCCGTCGATGCGTTCCCGGATCAGGTCGGCGTGGCCGTTGTGCCGGGCGTACTCCTCGATCATGTGCACGTACACCCAGCGCAGGTTGAAGGTGCGTTTCTTCGCGCCCACCTCGACGAACGTCTCATCGAGCGGGTGGCCGGCGGCGGCCTCGCGGGCCAGCGCCACCTCCCGGTGGAAGGTGGCGAAGTCGGTCTCGGCGTCGGCGTCGCTGACGTCGTGGTCGGCGTCCGGATTCTCCGGGGTGAAGTACGGGTAGTCGACGCGCTCGCCGGCGAAGTTCTCCCGGAACCACCAGGCCTCGACCTCGGCCAGGTGCCGGACCAGGCCGAGCAGCGTCAGGCCGGACGGTTCCACGCTCGGCGTGCGCAACTGCTTCTCGGTCAGGCCGGCGCACTTGAGCAGCAGCGTCTGCCGGTGGTAGTCGAGCCAGCCGTCGAGCATGGTGCGCTCGTCGCCGACGTACGGTTCGGGGGTCCGGGTGATCTCCGGCGCGATCCAGGTCATGCCGCGCATCCTGCCCGGCACTCCCGACAGTTCGCGAGTGGGTTTCAGGGCACCACGACGACGGGCCAGCGGCCGGTGCGGACCAGCCGGGTGGCGACCGAGCCGACCAGCCGGTGGCCGGCCTGCTCGGACGCCCCGACCACCACCATGTCGGCCTGGAACTCGTCGGCCGCCGCGCACAGCTCGCCGTACGCGTCGCCGCGCCGGGACAGGAAGGTCACCGGAATGCCCCACTGCTCGGCGCCCCGCCGGCACTCGCGGCGCAGCTCGTCGGCCACCTCGTCCTGGGAACGCTGGACCGCGCTGGCGTCCATCCCGGGCACCAGGGAGGTGAACCCGCTCGCCGCGCTGACGAAGACCACCACCAGGGCGGCGCCCTGCCGGCGGGCCAGCCCGGCCGCGTAGGCACCGGCCCGCTCGGAGGTGCGGGTGCCGTCCACGCCCACCATGATCACCCGCGGGCCGTCGGTGCCGCGTTCGAAGGGCAGCGGGCGGGTCCGAGGGCCGTACTCGTCGCGATCCGGTGCTCCCACGCTCATCGTTCTACCTCACCTCTGCTCGCCGGTGCGGACCACGGCGGCGCCGGCGCCGGCGACTGTCGATTCCCGCTCGACCTCGTCGGAAACCGGGTCGCCGTTGTGCTGCCGCAGCGGCACCTCCTTGATGAAGCTCACCGCGATCAGGGCGATCAGCGCGAAGGGGGCGGCGGCCAGGAAGATGTCGCCGGCGCCGTGGCCGTACGCGCTCTCCACCACCGCCCGCAGCGGGCCGGGCAGGGTGTGCACGTCGGGCAGGGTGCCGCCGCTGCCCGAGCTGGACGCGGGGATGCCGAGCTGGGCGAGCCCGTCGGCGGTGTAGTCCTTGACCTTGTGGGCGAGCACCGCGCCGAGCACGGAGACGCCGATCGCGCCGCCCAGGCTGCGGAAGAACGCCACCACCGAGCTGGCCGCGCCGAGCTCGTGTGGGCCGACGGTGTTCTGCACCGCGAGGACGAGATTCTGCATGGTCAGGCCCAGCCCGACGCCGATCAGCAGCATGTAGACGCTGAGCAGGGTGAAACTGGTGTCCGCGCGGAGCGTGCCCATCAGCGCGAAGCCGACGGTGAGCAGCGCCGAACCGATCACCAGGAACCGCTTCCACCGACCGGTCCGGGTGATGATCCGCCCGCCCACGGTGGAGGCGACGAGCAGGCCGAGGATCATCGGCAGCGTCATCAGGCCGGACATGGTCGGGCTCTGCCCGCGGCTGATCTGGAAGTACTGGCCCAGGAAGATCGACGCGCCGAACAAGCCGACACCGACCGCGATGCTGGCCACGACGGCGAGGGTGATGGTGCGGTTGCGGAACAGCCGCGGCGGGATCATCGGCTCGGCGGCCCGGGTCTCGACCCGGATCGCCAGCGCGCCGAGGACCAGCGCCCCGACGACCATGACGGCGGTCTGCCAGGAGGCCCAGGCGAACTGGTCACCGGCGAGGGAGACCCAGATCAGCAGCACCGAGACGGCCGCGGTGATCAGGGTGGCGCCCCACCAGTCGATCTGCGCCTTCCGCTTGACCACCGGCAGGTGCAGGGTCTTCTGGAGCACGATCAGCGCGAGGATGGCGAACGGCACGCCGACGTAGAAGCACCAGCGCCAGCCGAGCCAGGAGGTGTCCACGATCACGCCGCCGATCAGCGGGCCGCCGATGGTGCCGACGGCCAGCACGGCGCCGAGGTAGCCGCTGTAGCGACCACGTTCCCGCGGCGCGATCATCGTGGCCATGATCACCTGGGCCAGCGCGGTGAGGCCACCGGCGCCGACGCCCTGGAGCACCCGGCAGGCGATCAGCTCTCCGGTGCCCTGCGCGAGACCGGCCAGCACCGAGCCCAGCACGTAGATCAGCAGGGCGATCTGGACAAGCGTCTTCTTGCTGGTCAGGTCGGCCATCTTGCCCCAGATCGGGGTGGTCGCGGTGGTCGCGAGCAGGGCCGAGGTGACGACCCAGGTGTACGCGGACTGGCCGCCGTGCAGTTCGGTGATGATCCGCGGCAGCGCGTTCGAGATGACCGTGGAGGAGAGGATCGCGACGAACAGGCCCAGCAGCAGGCCGGAGAGCGCCTCCAGGATCTGCCGGTGGGTCATGGTCACGGCGGTCGCCTGGGGAGGCGCTGTCGCCTGGCTCATCGTTGGTGCCTCCGAGCGGAGTCGAGGTGGAGCGGCGGCGGGCTGGTACGCGCGGGCCGCCTGAGAGTTGCCTGAAGCAACCGTATGCCTTGGTTGCCTTAAGCAACAACTTGTCGGACCGACGCCACATTCCCCGGTTCTGGCTACCGCCAGCCCTGGCGCCGGCTGGCTACTGCCAGGAGTCGTTGAACCGGCCGAGCAGCCGGGCGAACTCCTCGACGTCCCGGCTCGGCCAGTCGTCCAGGGCACGCAGGAACTCGCCCAACCGGGCCGCGCGGGCCACGTCGAACCGGCGCTGACCCTCCTCGGTGAGGCTGATCTGCGCGGCCCGCCGGTCACTCGGGTCCGGGTCGCGGTGGACCAGGCCGAGCACCTCCAACGCGTTGATCTGCCGGCTCAGTGTGCCCTTGCCCACGCCGAGGCGCGCCGCCAGCTCGGTCAACCGGATCGACCCGCTGCGCCGCAACCAGAGCAGCAACCCGTAGGTGTTCGGCTCCAGATTCGGATGCACCTCGCGGGCGATCTCCCAGGAGACCGCCCGGCCACGACGCAGCAGGGCGGTCAACTCGTGCTCGACCGCCCGGATCGGCTCCGGCAGGTGCTCGTCCACGGCGTAGAGACTACGGCGCGGCCGGCTCGCCGCCACCGGAGAGTCGACGCCGCATCACCGGGCGTAGGTGCCCGTCCTTCGTGGTGCCCTCGATGACCACGTCGGCCCCGCGCCCCTGATGGGTCAGCGTGGCGACCGCGTTGCCGAAGTAGGGGCCGGCCAGCTTGCGCCAGCGCACCCCCGGCCGGCGTACACCCGCCGAACGGGCCAGCGCCCGGGTGGTCCCCGCGGGGCCGGCCGACCAGCCCAGCCGCATCAGCGGACGGATGCCCGCCGGTACCTGGTTGTGGATCGGCGAGCAGGTGAGCTGGTGCACCGGAGTGACCACCGCCGGGTCGGCGAACCGGGCCCGTGCCACGTACGAGTGGTGCACGTCACCGGAGAGCACGCTTATCGAGGCCGGTGGCGCGTACGCCGGGCCGGCGCCGACCCGCGCACCGGACTGCCGCGGCGTGCCGGTGCCGATGCGGGCGAACGTCTCCGCGAGCGCCTCGAAGGAACGCCGGAACGCCGCCCAGTGCTCCAGGTCCAGAGCGCGACGCAGCTTCTCCGCCCCGCGTGCCACCCAGGGGCGGCGCGAGTCCGCCAGCTTCTCGTTCCACGCCTCGATGTGGTGGATGCCCTGCGGCAGCAGCCAGGGCAGCGAGGCGCCGACCACCAGGTGGTCGTAGACCCCGTGCGCCTGGTCGAGGAACCAGGACCACTCGCCGGGTGGCAACATGGCCCGACTGCCCGAATCGAGCACCCGGCTGCACCGGTTGTCCAACATGACCAACCGGGTACGGCCCAGGTCCAGTGCGTAACTCCACTGGTATTGCACGGCGCGCCAGCGCTCGGTGTCGTGCGCCAGGTCGGACTCCTGGTCGACCCGCTGCCCGAACTCGCGCAGCACACCTGTGGCGTCCTCGGCGGCGGCGACCTTCGCGAAGACCGGGTCGACGGCGATCTCGTCGGGGGACAGGTTGCCCAGGTGCTGGTAGACCCAGTACGAGGCGAGCCCGCTGCCGATCCGTTCCTGCCACCACGGCTGCTCGCGCACCTCCGCTCGCCACGCCGCCGAGGTGTTCCAGTCGTCGATGATCTCGTGGTCGTCGAAGATCATCACGCTCGGCACGGTGGAGAGCAGCCAACGGATCTCCGGGTCGCGCCAGGACTCCAGGTAGAGCTTGGTGTACTCGTCGAAGCTCACCACCTGGTCGGCCGGGGCCCCCTTCGGTCGCCGTCGCCGCCGCCGCAGCAGCCGGCGCACCGTGGGCGAGGTGACGTCGGCGTACACCTGGTCACCGAGCAGCACCAGCAGGTCGGGCTGCGGGTACGACTCCGGGTCGGCCATCAACCGTCGGGCGTACGCGTCGAGCGCGTCCGGCGGCAGCTTCCGGGTGGTGGCGTGCTGGGTGGTCTCCCGGCACGAGCCGAAGATCAGATTGACCGGCTGGTCCCGGTCGTCGGCGGCCCGGGTGCGGATCACGCTCGGCGGGAAGCCGCTGCTCGGCACCGGCCAGACGATCTCGTCGTCGACGAGCACCTCGTAGGTGGTCTCGCTGTCCGGGTCGAGCCCCTCCACCACCACCAACGCGTAGTGATGGTCGTACGCCGAGAAGGTGGGGGCGGTGCCGGTCGCGCCGGCCGCGGTGCGGACGGTGACCACGGCGGGCGCCGCCGTCTCCACCCAGATGGTCGCCCGGGTGTCGACGACTCGCCGCAGGAGCGGGCCGATGAGGAGGTGGGCGGCGGACATGCGGCCGAGCCTACCGCCGGTTCCCGGCACCGGCCGGGTGCGGTGGCTGGGAAGGCGAGCACCGCTCGACCGTGCGGTGGCTCAGACCGCGAGCACCGCTCAATCGTGCGGTGGCGGAGACCGCGAGCACCGCTCTGGGTGCGGTGGCGGAGACTCCGGGCGCGGCTCGGGGTGCGGTGGCTGGGACGCCGTCGCCGCCATCTGACAGGATTCCGGCATGGCCGAATATCTCGTCCTCGCTCTGGTCCTGCTCGGTGTGCTGATCGCCGGCACAGTCGGGCTGGTCGTGCCGCGATTGCGGCGGCGGCCCGAGCCCCCGCTGCCGCGCACCGAGGTCGACACCCGCGCCGAGGAGGATCTCGCCGGCCCGCCGGTGGAGGCACCGGAGTCCGATCTGTCCACCGGCGTCCTGGTCGAGCCGCCGCCGGTCATCGAGGCGCCCGCACCGGTGGAGGTGCCCGAGCCGACCGCCGGCCGACTGGTCCGGCTCCGCTCGCGGCTGTCCCGCTCGCAGAACGTCTTCGGCAAGGGCCTGCTCGGCCTGCTCGCCCGCGACCACCTCGACGAGGACGTCTGGGAGGAGATCGAGGACAGCCTGATCACCGCAGACGTCGGCGTCGACGCCACCCGCGACATCGTCGACCGGCTCCGCGAGCGCACCCGGGTGCTCGGCACCCGTTCGGCCTCCGAGCTGCGGGCACTGCTCGCCGCCGAGTTGGTCAACGCCCTCGATCCGAGCCTGGACCGGTCGCTGCGGACCGCCCCGAAGGACGGCGTGCCGGCCGTGGTCCTGGTCGTCGGCGTCAACGGCGCCGGCAAGACCACCACCTGCGGCAAGATCGCCCGGGTGCTGGTGGCCGACGGCCGTACCGTGCTGCTCGGCGCCGCGGACACCTTCCGCGCCGCCGCCGCCGACCAGTTGGAGACCTGGGGCTCGCGCGTCGGCGCGGAGACCGTCCGGGGGCCCGAGGCCGCCGATCCGGCGAGCGTCGCCTTCGACGCGGTCAAGCGCGGCATCGACACCGGCGTGGACACCGTGCTCATCGACACCGCCGGCCGCCTACAGAACAAGGTCGGCCTGATGGACGAGCTGGGCAAGGTCAAGCGCGTGGTGGAGAAGCAGGGCCCGATCGACGAGACACTGCTCATCCTGGATGCCACGACCGGCCAGAACGGCCTGGAGCAGGCCCGGGTCTTCACCGACGTGGTCAACGTGACAGGTGTGGTGCTGACCAAGCTCGACGGGACCGCCAAGGGCGGCATCGTGATCGCGGTGCAGCGCAAGCTCGGCATCCCGGTGAAGCTCGTCGGCCTCGGCGAAGGCAAGGACGACCTGGCCCCGTTCGACCCGGCGCAGTTCGTGGACGCGTTGCTGGGGACCGAGGCCACCGGACGGGACGCGTAGTCTCGGGTGACCACCGACGATCGCGCGTACGCGGGCTGGCGCGAGCCCGGCCACCCCTCGCAGCGCCTCGGGAGACCGTACGTGACTTCGCAGGAGATCCCGCTGCACGGCGGCAACGTCAGCACCGTCGTCCGCGTCGGTGACACGGTCCGCCGCAACGCCGGGCCGTGGACACCGTCCGTGCACGCCCTGCTGCGGCACCTGGAGTACGTGGGCTTCACCGGCGCACCCCGGGCGCTCGGGATGGACGAGCGTAACCGTGAGGTTTTGTCATACCTGGAGGGGGAGTGCGGAGAATATCCGCTCGCCCCGCACTGGGTGACCGACGAGGCGCTGGTCACCGTCGCCACGATGCTGCGGATGTTCCACGACGCGCAGTACGGGTTCACCCCGCCCCCGCAGGCGGTGTGGCGTTCGTTCGGGCCCCCACCACCGGACACCGAGGTGATCTGCCACCACGACGCCGCCCCGCACAACGTGATCTGGCGGCCGGACGGCACCCTCGGGCTGATCGACTTCGACCTCGCCTCGCCCGGCGCGCGGATCTACGACGTGGCGTACGCGGCCTGGACCTGGGTGCCGATCTTCGCGGACCGGGACTCGATCACGCTGGGCTGGAAGCATCCGGACCGGCCACGCCGGCTCCGGCTCTTCGCCGACGCGTACGGGCTGATCCCCCGGGACCGGCACCGGCTGATCCGGACCATCCGCAAACGGATCGTGGACCACGTCGAGGGGATCCGCCGGATGGCCGCCGCCGGTGAGCCGGCGTTCGTCCGGATCGTGCACAAGGGCCACCTGCGCCGGCCGATGCGCGATCTGCGGCTGCTCGACTACGAGCGGCACGCCCTGGAGAACGCCCTCCGCTGAGCGCGGACCGGTCGATGCTCGGCCGGTCCCGTCGAGCGGACCGGTCGATGCGCCTGGCCGGTCAGCCATCGACGTACGCCGTCCGAACGATCCACCATTGTCCATGTCGACGACTGTGCGGACTTCGTGACACGTACGAAACAACCTGTCACGAATTGGAAACCCGCACGGGACCCTGGGTGAAACAGCCGGCCGCGAAGCTTCCGCGCAACCGGCCTACGGGCGACGCTGCCCCGGAAAGCCGCGAAGGAGGACTTCACCTTTAGGAGGCCAGCGTGCCTGAAGCACCGACGATCGACGGCGCCAATACCACGTGGCTGCTGGTTTCGACCGCGCTCGTGCTGCTCATGACCCCCGGACTGGCGCTGTTCTACGGCGGCCTCAACCGGGCCAAGGGCGTACTCAACATGATGATGATGAGCTTCTCCGCTATCGGGCTCATCTCTATTCTGTGGTGGTTCTACGGTTTCAGCGTCGCCTTCGGGACCGACGTGAACGGCTTCTGGGGTGACCCGGGCGCGTACCTCGGCACCAAGACCTTCCTCGCCGAGACCGACCTGTGGGGTGCCACGGCGGAGAACCCCAGCGGCATCGGGGTTCCGCTCTACGTGTTCATGGCCTTCCAGATGGTCTTCGCGGTGATCACCGTCGCGCTGATCAGTGGTGCCATCGCCGACCGGGCCAAGTTCGCCGGCTGGCTGCTGTTCGCCTTCGGTTGGGCCACGCTCGTCTACTTCCCGGTCGCGCACTGGGTGTGGGGCGGCGGCATCATCGGCGGTGACATCCACGCACTGGACTTCGCCGGTGGCACCGCGGTGCACATCAACGCCGGTGCGGCGGCCCTGGCCGTGGCGCTGGTGCTCGGCAAGCGGCTCGGTTGGCCGCGCGAGGGCATGAAGCCGCACAACATCCCGTTGGTCGCGCTCGGTGCGGGTCTGCTGTGGTTCGGCTGGTTCGGCTTCAACGCCGGCTCGGAGCTGACCGTCGACTCGGTCGCCGGTCTCGCCTTCATCAACACCCAGCTCGCCACGGCGGCGGCGGTGCTCGGCTGGATCGCGGTCGAGTGGGTCAAGGACCGCAAGCCGACGATGGTCGGTGCGTCGTCCGGCGCCGTCGCCGGCCTGGTCGCCATCACCCCGGCCTGTGGCTTCATCGCACCGTGGGCGTCCGTCCTGCTCGGCATCGTCGCCGGTGTGGTGTGCGCGCTCGCCGTCAGCCTCAAGTACAAGCTGGGCTACGACGACTCGCTCGACGTGGTTGGCGTGCACTTCGTCGGTGGTTGGATCGGCTCGCTCTGGCTGGGCCTCTTCGCCACCAACTCGGTGAACGCCGCGATCACCGACGTGGTGGGTGGCTCCGACGGCCTCTTCTACGGCGGCGGCGCCACCCAGCTCGGGCGGCAGGCCCTCGCCGGCCTGATCGTCACCGCCTGGTCGTTCGGCATCGCCTGGGTGCTCGCCTTCGTCATCGAGAAGACGATCGGGTTCCGGGTGAAGGCCGAGGCCGAGGTCGAGGGCATCGACATCGGCGAGCACGCCGAGAGCAGCTACGACCTGTCCCCGGCCGGTGGCGGCACGGGCAGCGCGTTCGCGATGGCCGGCATTGGCACCCCCGGTGGCGCCAAGCCGGAGGCGGAGCCCGCCGAGCCGGTAAGCGAAAAGGTCGCCGGTTAACGTTCCAGGGATGGAGGGGTTGGACATGAAGCTGGTGACCGCGGTCATCAAGCCGTACCAGCTGGACGCGGTGAAGGAGGCCCTGCACGCCCTCGGCGTGGCCGGGCTGACCGTCAGCGAGGTTCAGGGGTACGGGCGGCAGAAGGGGCACACCGAGGTCTACCGGGGTGCCGAGTACACGGTCGAGTTCCTGCCCAAGATCCGGGTCGAGGTGCTCACCGACGAGATCGACGTGGACAAGGTGCTGGACGCCATCGTGGGGGCAGCCCGTACGGGCAAGATCGGTGACGGCAAGGTCTGGGTCACCGGTGTCGAAGAGGTCGTCCGGGTACGTACCGGCGAACGCGGCCTCGACGCACTCTGATCTGGAGACCACGACTGACATGACCTCGTTGATCAAGAAGAACGCGTCAGGAAACACCGCTGACGGTGACGCGAACCTCTTGGTCAACGAGGTCGTCGGCGTACCCGGGGGGATCGGGGAGGCGGCTCGGCAGGCCCGGGCCGCCGCGTACGACACCTTCCTGCGGGGGTTGCTGCCTCCGCGGGAAGGTGTCGCGCTGCTGGCCGTCGGGGGGCTCGGTCGGCGGCAGTGTGCTCCGTACAGCGATCTCGACCTGGTGCTGGTGCACGCCGGTGTGCCGGGCACTGACGAGTTGGCCGCCTCGATCTGGTATCCGATCTGGGACGCGGGGCTGCGGCTGGACCATTCGGTACGAACCGTCGCCGAGGCGCTCTCCGTCGCCCAGGACGACGTGAAGGTCGCCCTCGGGCTGCTCGACGCCCGGCTGGTCGTGGGTGACCAGGCCCTGGCCGACGCGCTGAGCCGCACCGCCGCCGATCACTGGCGGCGCACCGCCATCCGTCACCTGACCGGTCTGCGGGAGATCACCACCGCGCGCTGGCAGGCCCACGGTGAGTTGGCGTTCCTGCTGGAGGGCGACCTCAAGGAGGCCGCCGGGGGCCTGCGCGACGTCGGTCTGCTGCGGGCGATCTCCGCCGCCGGCATCACCGACGCGCTGCGTCCCGCCGTCCGCGCCGCCCACCTCCGCCTGCTGGACACCCGGGACGCCCTGCACCAGCAGGTCGGTCGCCGGGTGGACAGGTTGGTCGCCCAGGAACGCGCCGGGGTGGCCGCCCTGCTCGACCTGCGACAACTCCAGCCCGGCGCGTCTGACGCCGCGCGGCGGCCTGGAGCCGTCGTCGACGACGGCGACGCCCTGCTGCGCCGGGTCGCCGGTGACGCCCGCACGGTCAGCCACGCCCTGGATGACGCGTTCCGCGCCGCCGACCGGTTGCGCTCCGACCGGTCCCGAGGCGGCAACGGTCGCCCGACGCGTCGCCCGGTGGCCCGCGACGTGGTCGAGCACGACGGCGAGTTGGTGCTGGCCCGGACGGCGATCGGGGCCCGCCCCGACCCGAGCCTGTCGCTGCGGATGGCCGCCGCGGCGGCCACGACCCGCCTCCCGATCGCCCGGGCCACCTGCGAGTGGCTGGCGGCCTACTGCCCGCCACTGCCCGCGCCCTGGCCGGCCGAGGCCCGGGCCGCCCTGATCACCCTGCTGGGTGCCGGGCCGGGTCTGGTGCCCGCCTGGGAGACCTGCGACAGGTACGGCCTGGTCGACGGCTGGCTGCCCGAGTGGACCCGGCTGCGCAGCCTGCCCCAGCACAATCCGGTGCACCGATACACCCTCGACCGGCATCTCGTGCAGGCCGCGCACGAGGCCAGCCGGCACGCCCGCGAGGTGGACCGCCCCGACCTGCTGCTCCTCGGTGCTCTCCTGCACGACATCGGCAAGGGCCTCCCCGGTGATCACAGCACCGTCGGTGTGCCACTGGCCCAGGCGGTGGCGACCCGGATCGGTCTGCCACCCGGTGAGGTGGAGCTGATCGGCACGCTTGTCCGTCTGCACCTGCTGCTGCCCGACGTGGCCACCCGCCGGGACCTGGCCGACCCGGTCACCATCGCCTCGGTGGCCGAAGCGGTCGGCGACACCGGCACCCTCGACCTGCTGCACGCGCTGGTCCGGGCCGACGCGGCGGCGACCGGGCCGGCGGCCTGGTCGGACTGGAAGGGCCGACTCGTCGCCGAGCTTGTCGCCCGGGTCCGTACCGCACTGGACACCGGCGTGCTGCCCGAG
This sequence comes from Micromonospora sp. NPDC048898, assembly GCF_043198035.1. Lineage (NCBI taxonomy): Bacteria > Bacillati > Actinomycetota > Actinomycetes > Micromonosporales > Micromonosporaceae > Micromonospora > Micromonospora sp. NPDC048898. The sequence continues at coordinate 493,291 of NZ_JBICUF010000001.1, read as the reverse complement.
CCTCCGGCACCGGACCCGGAGCTGCTGGCCGGGCCGCTGCCGGTCGTCCACCTGACCGGGGACCGGGTGTCCGTCGCCGCGGCCGACCGGCGGGGCCTGCTCGCCACCGTTGCCGGCTGCCTGGCCCTGCACCGGCTGGAAGTGATCTCCGCGGACGCGTCGGTGGTCGACGGCCGTGCCCTGGTCGAGTGCCGGGTGCAACCCCGCTACGGCCTCCCGCCGGACCCGGTGCCACTCCGTGCCGACCTGCGCCGGGCGGTGGGCGGTGACGTGTCGGTCACCCAGCGACTGCGCGGCCGTGCGCTCGCCGCCCGGGGCAGCGGTGCTGCTCCCCGGGTGGTCTGGCACCGCGAGGCGGCCACCGACGCCGTGCTGCTGGAACTCCGCGCGGCCGACGCGGCCGGCCTGCTCTACCGGGTCACCTGCGCGCTCGACGAGGCGGGTGCCCTGGTCCGCGCGGCACGCATCTCCACTCTCGGCGCCGACGTGGTGGATGCCTTCTACCTGGTCGGCGGTTGGCCGGACGACGACACCCGGGCCCGCCTGGAGGCCGCGGTCCTCGCTGCCGTCTGATCCCAAGCTCCGACGGCGTGCCGCGCAGTCCGCTGGGCCGGAGCCTGCGCCAGCCCTCTCCAAACGAGCGGTATCCGCCTCCGACCGTGCGGTCCCGGAGCCTCGCACCCCCCGTCGCCAGGGTGAGCGCCGCATGGGCCGGCGGTGAGGGCAAGCGGGTACGTCCGGGGGCGTAGGGACGGTGCCGCTCGTGGACGCACGTCGGGAGGGCTTGACGCGGGCAGAATGACGGCCATGCGGTGGGACGGGCAGTGGGGGCGACAGGCGGCGGCGGATGCCGTGCTCGCCCTGGGGTTGCTCGGGTTCGGGCAACTCGCCACCGATCTGGCCGGGGACAACCAGCCGGGGTCGACGCCGCTGGACGGGGTCTGCCGGGTGCTGATCGCGGTCGCCGCGCTCGCCCTGCTGGCCCGGCGGCGCGCCGCGGTCACCACCCTCGCCCTGGTCACCGCGGCCACCGCGACGTACCTGGTGCTCGGCTATCCGTACGGACCGATCCTGCTCGCCTTCCTGGTCGCGGTGTACACGGTGGCGGTGCGGCTGCCGGTGCGTCCGGCGGCGCTCGCCGCCGGCGGCGCGTTCGTGGCGCTGCTGGCGCATGTCTTCTGGTCCCGGGGTCCGGCCCCGGGCTGGACCGGAGTGCTCCCGGCGTCGGCCTGGGTGGCCGTACCGTTCGCGGTGGGGGTCGTGGTGCGGGTCAACCGCGAGGTGGCGGCGCGCGGCCGGGTCGAGGAGGCCCGCGCTCGCGCCGAGGAGACCCGGCGGCGGACCGACGAGGAGCGGCTGCGGATCGCGCAGGAGGTGCACGACGTGGTGGGGCACGGGCTGGCCGCGATCAGCATGCAGGCGGAGATCGCCCTGCATCTGCTGCCGAAACGACCCGAGCAGGCGGAGACCGCGCTGGCCGCGATCAGCCGGACCAGCCGTGAGGCGTTGGACGAACTCCGGGTCACCCTCGGCGCGGTTCGAAAGGGTGCGGAGCGCGACCCGGTGCCCGGTCTGGCCCGGCTCCCGGCGCTACGCGACCGGCTCGCCGGTGCCGGGCTCGCCGTGCGGGTGCGTGTGGTCGGTGACCCCCGGGAGTTGCCCGCCGCGCTGGACCTGGCCGCGTACCGGGTGGTGCAGGAGGCGTTGACGAACGTGCTGCGCCACGCGGGGGTGGCGAGCGCGGAGGTGACCGTGGACTACCGCGCCGACGAGGTGACCGTCGAGGTCGTCGACCAGGGGACGGGCGCCGGGACGGACCCGGTCGCCGACCAGGGCGGGCACGGTCTGGCCGGGATGCGGGAGCGGGTCGCCGCGCTGGGCGGGTGGTTGACCACCGGGCCGCACGCCGGTGGCGGCTTCCGGGTGTACGCCCGGCTGCCCGTGGAGCCGACCACGTGATCCGGGTGCTGATCGCCGACGACCAGGACCTGGTCCGCCTCGGTCTGTGCGCACTCGTGGAGAGCGAGGACGACCTGGCGTTGGCCGGCGAGGCGACCGACGGGCTGCGGGCGGTCGAGCTGGCGCGCCGGGAGCGACCGGACGTGGTGCTGATGGACATCCGGATGCCCGGCATCGACGGCATCGAGGCGACCCGGCGGATCGTCGCGGACCCCGACCTGACCGGTACGCGGGTGGTGGTGCTGACCACCTTCGAGTTGGACGAGTACGTCTTCGACGCGCTGCGGCACGGCGCGAGCGGGTTCCTCACCAAGGACACCCGACCGACCGAGCTGCTGCGCGCGATCCGGTTGGTCGCCGAGGGGGAGGCGCTGTTGTCGCCGTCGGTGACCCGTCGGGTGGTGCGGGAGTTCGCCACCCGGCCGTCGCGGGTGCTTCGTCCGCACCCCCGGCTGGACGCGCTGACCGACCGGGAGCGCCAGGTCGTGGGCCTGGTCGGTGACGGGCTGAACAACGAGGAGATCGCCACCCGGCTGGTGGTCAGCCCGGCGACCGCGCGGACCCACGTCAGCCGGGCGATGGGCAAGCTGGGAGCCCGGGACCGGGCCCAGCTCGTCGTCTTCGCGTACCAGTCGGGGTTGGTGTCGGAGTGACGGCCCGGCGGGCCGGGCCGGGCGACAGCGGCCCTGGGGCCGGGCGGTTACCCTTGCGGTGGCCGGACTCCGCAGTGCCGGCCGCGTTGTGCCCGCCGGAACACTGACAAACGGGATGTTCGCGTGTTTGACACCTTGAGTGACCGCCTGTCCGGGATCTTCACCAAGCTCCGCGGCAAGGGGCGGCTCACCGACGCCGACATCGACGCCACCGCGCGCGAGATCCGCCTCGCACTGCTGGAGGCGGACGTCGCGCTGCCGGTGGTCAAGGGCTTCATCGCGGCCGTCAAGGAGCGTGCGCGCAGCTCCGAGGTCTCCCAGGCGCTCAACCCGGCCCAGCAGATCATCAAGATCGTCAACGAAGAGCTGATCACCGTGCTCGGCGGCGAGGGGCGACGGCTCCAGTTCGCCAAGCAGCCGCCGACGGTGATCATGCTGGCCGGCCTCCAGGGTTCCGGTAAGACCACCCTCGCCGGCAAGCTGGCCCGCTGGCTCAAGGCCCAGGGGCACCAGCCGCTGCTGGTCGCCGCCGACCTCCAGCGTCCCAACGCCGTCGGGCAGCTCCAGGTGCTCGGTGGCCGGGCCGGTGTCGAGGTGTACGCCCCGGAGCCCGGCAACGGCACCGGAGACCCGGTGCAGGTGGCCCGCGCCTCGATCGAGCACGCGAAGCGCGCCGCCCGCGACATCGTCATCGTCGACACCGCCGGCCGGCTCGGCATCGACGCCGAGATGATGCAGCAGGCCGCCGACATCCGTGACGCCGTCTCGCCGGACGAGGTCATCTTCGTCATCGACGCGATGGTCGGTCAGGATGCCGTGCGCACCGCCGAGGCGTTCCGCGACGGCGTCGGCATCACCGGTGTGGTGCTCTCCAAGCTCGACGGCGACGCCCGTGGTGGTGCCGCGCTCTCCGTGCGCGAGGTGACCGGGCAGCCGATCCTGTTCGCCTCCACCGGTGAGAAGTTGGAGGACTTCGACGTCTTCCACCCCGACCGGATGGCCAGCCGGATCCTCGGCATGGGCGACGTCCTCACTCTGATCGAGCAGGCCGAGCAGGCCTTCGACTCCGATCAGAAGGAGAAGATGACCGCCAAGCTGATGGGCGGCGAGCAGTTCACGCTCGACGACTTCCTCGACCAGCTCATCGCGGTGCGGCGGATGGGCCCGATCGCCAACGTGCTGGCCATGATGCCGGGCATGGGGCAGATGAAGGACCAGCTCGCCGAGCTGGACGACAGCCACTTCGACCGGGTCACCGCGATCATCCGGTCGATGACCCCGGGCGAGCGCACCAACCCGAAGATCATCAACGGCTCCCGCCGGGCGCGCATCGCCAACGGCTCCGGGGTCACCGTGATGGACGTCAACCAGCTGCTCAACCGCTTCGCCGACGCGCAGAAGATGATGAAGCAGATGGGCGGGATGATGGGCCTGCCCGGCGGTGGCCGGCGCAAGGCGACCAAGTCGCCGAAGAACAAGCGCAAGGGCACCAAGGGTGGCGGTCGGCCGCGTACCGGCGCCGGTGCCGGGATGCCGGCCGGCTTCCCGGGCGGCATGCCGCAGCTCCCGCCGGGAATGGACCCGAACGACCTCGCCGGTGGCCAGGGCCTGCCGCCCGGCTTCAAGCTTCCGAAGATCGACTTCAACAAGTTCGGCAAGGGCGGCGACAAGGGCCCGCGCTGACGCGTGTCGGTGACGGCGGGCGACGTCATCCTTGCTTAGGGTGATGTCGCCCCCTGGGAGGAGATGTCATGACCGCAGCCCCGATCCTGCCCGAACGGCACGAGTGGACTGTCGACGACCTCGGCGAGCTGCCGAAGGACCTTCCGTACGAACTGATCAACGGAAGGTTGATCGTGCCGTCCCCCACTGCCCTGCACCAAGAGTTGTGCGTTGAGCTGCTGCTCACGCTCCGCGTCAACTGCCCACCGGAATATCTGGTCAGCATCGACCTGTCGATGCGGGTCGACCGGCGCAACGAGCCGCGCCCCGACGTGGTGGTCATCCGCCGCAAGCACGCCAGCCGGTCACCCGTCCCGGTCGAGGACGCCCTGCTCGCCGTGGAGGTCGTCTCCCCGACCGCCAACTTCCGCGACATGTACGACAAGGCGAAGGTCTACGCGCACGCTGGCGTCCGGTCCTACTGGGTCGTGGACCCGCTGCAGGAGCGCGTCACGCTCACCGAGTACACCCTCGGTGCCAACCGTGAGTACGAGCAGGCCGCGCACACCGACGACCTGTTCGTCACCGAGCGGCCGTGGAAGGTCTCCGTGGACCTGCCGGCCCTGACCTCCCGCAAGAACGACCTGCTCGCCCCCGACGAGGAGTGATCGGGTAGGACTGTGCGCATGGCTTTCCACGTGCGCGGTGTCCTGCTCCCCGACGACGAGGTCCGGGATCTCTGGCTGGTCGGCGACCGGGTGACCTTCACCCCGGTGCCCGGTGCGGAGACTGTCGTCGACGGCGGGTTCGTGCTGCCGGGGCTCGTCGACGCGCACTGCCACATCGGCATCGCCCGAGGTGGCGCCCCGATCACCTCGCTCGACCAGGCCCGCGAGCTGGCCCACCTCGACCGGGACGCCGGGGTGCTGGCGATCCGCGACGCCGGCTCGCCCTACCCGTACCCCGAACTGGACGACGAGCCGGGCCTGCCGCGACTGGCCCGCGCGGGCCGGCATGTCGCCCCGCCGAAGCGCTACCTGCGTGACATCGGCGTGGAGGTCGACGCGACCGAGGTGGCCGCGACGGTGGCCGCGCAGGCACGGGCCGGCAACGGCTGGGTCAAGCTGGTCGGCGACTGGATCGACCGGGGCGTGGGCGACCTGGCCCCGGCCTGGGACGCGGACACCCTCACCGCCGCCGTGCAAGCGGCGCACGACGCCGGGGTACGCGCCGCGGTGCACACCTTCTCCGAGTCGGCCGTCGAGATCATGGTGCGGGCCGGCGTCGACTCGGTGGAGCACGGCACGGGCCTGAGCCTCGACCTGATCGACGAGATGGCCCGTCAGGGCACCGCGCTGGTCCCCACCATGATCAATATCGCCACCTTCGGGGGCATCGCGGAGCAGGCGCGGGCCAAGTTCCCCGGGTACGCCGAGCACATGCTCGCGCTGCGCGACGGCTTCCCCGAGGTGGTGCGTGCGGCGCACGAGGCGGGTGTGCCGATCTACGTGGGCACCGACGCGGGCGGCGGCATCGACCACGGGCTGGCCGCCGAGGAGATGCTGCTGCTGCACGAACGGGCCGGCATGGCACCGATCGACGTACTCGCCGCCGCCTCCTGGGGTGCCCGCGAGTGGCTCGGCTTCCCCGGCCTGGTCGAGGGCGGCCTCGCCGACCTGACCGTCTACCCCGAAGACCCGCGTAACGACCTGCGGGTGGTGCGCGCCCCGTCCCGCACGATCCTGCGCGGCCAGGTAGTCCGCTGACCCCGCAAGCGTCGCCCCGGTCGGGGGCCTCGGCCTCGCAGGTGGTGGCCGCTCCGGTGTGCGGGTCGAGGAAGGTCGGGACGGCAGATGTCGACGATGCCGCGCCCGAGCGCACCGCCCCGGCGAGCGGCGCATAGGATATGCGGTCATGGCACGCGTGCTCACTCCCCGTGCGGAGGATTTCCCCCGCTGGTACCAGGATCTGATCGCCAAGGCGAAGCTGGCCGACAACGGCCCGGTCCGCGGCACCATGGTCATCCGCCCCGCCGGCTACGCCATCTGGGAGCGGATGCAGGCCGAGATGGACGCCCGGATCAAGGCGGCGGGTGCGGAGAACGCGTACTTCCCGCTCTTCATCCCGGAGAGCTACCTGAAGCGCGAGGCCCAGCACGTCGAGGGCTTCTCGCCGGAGCTGGCGGTCGTCACGCACGGGGGCGGCAAGCCCCTCGCCGAGCCGGTGGTGGTGCGTCCCACCAGCGAGACCGTCATCGGCGAGTTCATGGCCAAGTGGATCGACTCGTACCGGGACCTGCCGCTGCTGCTCAACCAGTGGGCGAACGTGGTCCGGTGGGAGCTGCGTCCGCGGATCTTCCTGCGTACCAGTGAGTTCCTCTGGCAGGAGGGGCACACCGCGCACGCCACCCGCGAGGACGCCCGGGCGTACGCGCGGCGGATCCTGCACGAGGCGTACGAGGACCTGATGGTCAACGTGATCGGCATTCCGGTCGTGGTGGGCCTGAAGACGGCGCGCGAGCGGTTCGCCGGTGCGACCGCCACGTACACCTGCGAAGGCATGATGGGCGACGGCAAGGCGCTCCAGCTGGGCACCAGCCACGAGCTGGGGCAGAACTTCGCCAAGGCGTTCGACATCAGCTACTCCTCCAAGGAGGGCGGCCGGGAGCACGCCTGGACCACCTCCTGGGGCACGTCCACCCGGATGCTCGGTGGCCTGATCATGGCGCACGGCGACGACAACGGCCTGCGCGTGCCGCCGAGGCTGGCCCCGATCCAGGCGTACGTCATGATCGTCAAGGACGGTGAGGGCGTCGCGGAGGCGGCGGCCAAGCTGCACGACGGCCTGCGCGACGCCGGTGTCCGGGTCGCGCTCGACGACCGGACCGACACTCCGTTCGGCCGTCGGGCCGTCGACGCCGAGCTGCGTGGTTATCCGGTACGCGTCGAGGTCGGCCCCCGTGACCTGGCCGTCGGCAACGCGACTGTGGTGCGCCGCACCGACGGGTCGAAGACGCCGACTCCGGTGGCCGACGTGGTCGCCGCGGTGCTTGCCGCGTTGGAGACCGATCAGCAGGTGCTGCACGACCAGGCGCTGGCCAATCGCGAGTCGCGCACGGTGGAGGTGGCCTCCCTGGCCGAGGCGATCGAGGCCGCCGCGACCGGTTGGGCCCGGGTGCCGTGGTCGGCGGTCGGCGTGGCTGGCGAGGCCGAGGCGAACGGCCAGGGCGTCACCGTGCGCTGCCTGCTGCGTGCCGACGGCTCGGTGCCGGACTCCGAGGACGAGCCCGACCTGGTCGCCATCCTCGCCCGCGCCTACTGAGGTGCTCGTCGACCGGTTCCAGCCGGGTCGGCTGATCCTGCACCGCAACGTGCGGCACGGGCGGATCGGTTGGGTCCGGCCGGGCCGGGTGGTCAGCGACGACGAGCGGGGTCTGCTGGTGTGGATCGCCCGGGACTCGCCGGTGGCCCACGAGGTGACCGAGGCGGGGCTCGGGATGCGGGCGATGCCGTTCGCCAGGTGGATCTCGTCGTCGTACCGGTTGGCGCACGGCCGCTGGAACGGGCCGCCGCTGTTGAAGTTCCTGCCCACCGGGGCGGCGCACTCCGTCTGGTGGTTCCGCGACGCGCAGGGGCGCTTCCTGAACTGGTACGTCAACCTGGAGGAGCCGGGCGTCCGCTGGGACGACGGCCCGGTGGCCGGTGTCGACGTGGTGGACCAGGACCTGGACGTGGTGGTGCGTCCGGACCTCAGTTGGGACTGGAAGGACGAGGACGAGTTCGTCGAGCGGCTCGCCTTCGGCGCCGACTACTGGGTGACCGACGAGAAGGCGGTCCGCGCCGAGGGGGAGCGGGTGATCGCGCTCGCCGAGGCCGGCGAGTTCCCGTTCGACGGCACCTGGTGCGACTTCACCCCGCCGGCAGACTGGGACGTACCGGACGAATTACCACCGGGGTGGGACCGTCCGCCGGTGCGCTGAGAGGTGTTCCGGGTCACCGCCGGCGCGGTGTCCGGGTCCGATGCGGGAGATCGGCGTCGGGTCTGGCAGAATAGGTCGCTGGTATCCGGCGCGCGTCCGGCGCCCTCTAACCCGGGCACGTCGCTAGTCCACCGAGTAGTCTCCGGCCCAACCCCACGGGTCCGGTCGGCGCTCACCCATGCACACCGCCCATACGGGCCGGTGAGATCGCAACAGGAGCGAAACAACTGTGGCCGTAAAGATCCGGCTCCTGCGGATGGGCAAGATCCGCAACCCGCAGTACCGCATCGTCATCGCCGACTCGCGCACCAAGCGTGACGGTCGGGCGATCGAGTTCGTCGGGGTTTACCAGCCGAAGGAAGACCCTTCGATCATCGAGGTCAAGTCGGAGCGGGTCCAGTACTGGCTGTCCGTCGGCGCTCAGCCGAGCGAGGCGGTGCAGCGGCTGCTGGAGCTGACCGGTGACTGGCAGAAGTACAAGGGCCTGCCGGCCCCGCCGCCGCTCCTGGTCGCCCCCGAGCGGGCCGACCGCAAGGCGGCGTACGAGGCTGAGGCGAAGGCCGCCGCCGGGCTCGCCCCGGAGACCCCGGCCAAGCCGGCCAAGAAGGCCGCCAAGGCTGCCGAGGCTCCGAAGACCGAGGCTCCGGCTGCCGAGGCGCCGAAGACCGAGGCTCCGGCCGAGGCTCCGGCCGCTGCCGACGCTGGTGAGCAGGCCTGACATGCCTCTGCGTCCGGCGTTGGAGCACCTGGTCAAGGGCATCGTCGACCACCCGGATGACGTCCGGGTGCGGATGGTCGATTCCCGTCGGGGCAAGCGGCTCGAAGTCCGCGTGCACCCGGAGGACCTCGGCACTGTGATCGGGCGGTCCGGTCGGACCGCCAAGGCGCTGCGCCAGGTGATCGGCTCCATCGGCGGGCGCGGAGTACGCGTCGACATCGTCGACTCGTACTGATGCAGCTCGTCGTCGGAAGGATCGGCAAGCCGCACGGTGTCCGCGGTGAGGTCACCGTGGAAGTGCGGACCGACGAGCCCGAAGCACGGTTCGCCCCGGGTTCGGTGCTGCGCACCGAACCCGGGGCGACGCCCCCGGCTCCCGCCACCTCGGACGAGCCCGGGGTGCCGTTCCGGCTTCCCGCGGAGTTGACCATCGAGGAGGCCCGCTTCCACCAGGGTCGGGTGCTCATCGCGTTCGAGGGAATCCTCGACCGCAACACCGCCGAGGCGCTGCGCGGCACCCTGCTCGTGGTCGACAGCGCCGACGTGACCCCGCCGGACGATCCGGAGGAGTTCCACGACCACCAGTTGGTCGGCCTGGCCGTGGTGACCCCGGCGGGCGAACGACTGGGCGAGGTCGCCCGGATCGACCACGCGCCCTCCTCGGACCTGCTGGTGTTGCGGCGCCCCGAAGGGCGTACCGCGCTGATCCCGTTCGTCCGGGCGATCGTTCCGGAGGTCGACATCGCCGGCGGCCGTGTGATCGTCGACCCGCCGGCCGGCCTGCTCGACCTTTAGGACCACCCCCATGCGCGTCGACGTCGTGTCGATCTTTCCGGAGTACTTCGCCCCACTGGACCTGTCGCTGATCGGGCGGGCGCGGGCCAACGGCGTACTCCAGCTTGCCGTGCACGACCTGCGGACCTGGACCCACGACGTGCACCGCACGGTCGACGACACCCCCTACGGCGGCGGGCCGGGCATGGTGATGCGCCCGGAGCCGTGGGGTGAGGCGCTGGACGCGCTCGCGCCGGCCGAGGCCCCGCCGCCCCGACTGCTGGTGCCGTCGCCGGCCGGCGCCCCGTTCACGCAGGCCATGGCATACGAGCTGGCGGCCGAGTCGCACCTGCTCTTCGCCTGCGGCCGGTACGAGGGCATCGACCAGCGGGTGCTGGCGCACGCCGCCACCCGGATGCCGGTCACCGAGGTCTCGCTCGGTGACTACGTGCTCTTCGGCGGTGAGGTCGCGGTCCTGGTGATGCTGGAGGCGGTCACCCGGCTGCTGCCGGGCGTGCTGGGCAACGCGGGCTCGCTGGACGAGGAGTCGCACGCGCACGGGCTGCTGGAGGCCCCGATCTACACCAAGCCGCCGAGCTGGCGTGGGCACGACGTGCCGGAGGTGCTCCGCTCCGGTGACCACGGCAAGATCGCCCGCTGGCGGCGCGAGGAGGGTCTGCTGCGGACTGCCGCCCGCCGTCCGGACCTGCTCGCCGCGCTGCCCGCGGATCGGCTCGACAAACGGGACATCGCGGCCCTGGACCGGGCCGGGTTTCAGTCGTCACCGGGGGATGTGGCAAAGTAGAGGGGTTGCCGCATCCATCCGCGCCCGCGGACGGCTGCGAGGATCACCGACCGGGGTCGGCCCGCCGACCACCACCCGGGGATCAGAATCACCCACCCGCGCACCGAGTGACGGTGCGCCGTGAGCCTTACGAGGACGCAGCGATGAACATCCTGGACGCCCTTGACGCCCAGTCGAAGCGGACCGACCTTCCCGACTTCCGGGCCGGTGACACCGTCAAGGTGCACGCCCGCGTCGTCGAGGGCAACCGGTCCCGTGTCCAGATCTTCCAGGGCGTCGTGATCCGTCGCCAGGGTGACGGTCTGCGCGAGACCTTCTCGGTCCGCAAGGTCAGCTTCGGTGTCGGTGTCGAGCGGACCTACCCGCTCAACGGCCCGGGCATCGACCGGATCGAGATCGTGACCCGCGGTGACGTGCGTCGCGCCAAGCTCTACTACCTGCGCGAGCTGCGCGGCAAGAAGGCCAAGATCAAGGAGAAGCGGGAGAAGCAGCCCAGCTGACTTCCCGCTCGCCACGCCGCCCGAGCTGCGCGTATGCCGTAACGACCAGACCGCACTACCCTGGTCGTCACGGGCGCAGCACGGCGGCGGGCCCGCCCACGTGGGCGGATAGCCGTCCACTACCGCCCGTGGAGCCTCGACGAGGTTCCCGGGCGGTGGTGTTTCTGTGGACCGGGGAGTGGCGTGGTGCAGACACTTGACGAAGACGACACCGTCGATCCGTGGCGCCGTCGCGCCCGCCGCACCCGTCGACAGATGCCACTCTGGCAGGAGCTTCCGCTGCTGCTGGTGGTGGCGTTCTGCCTCGCGGTGCTGATCCGCACCTTCCTGCTCCAGGCGTTCTACATCCCGTCCGGCTCGATGGAGGACACGCTTCTCATCGACGACCGGGTGCTTGTCAACAAGGTCGTCTACGACGTCCGCGACCCGATCCGCGGCGAGGTGGTGGTCTTCCGGGGCACCGACCGGTGGGCGCCACAGGTCGACGAGCAGCCGGAGCCGGGCTTCGTCGGCAAGCTGACCCGGACCGTCGGCGACCTGGTCGGGGTGAGTCGACCCGGTGAGAAGGACTTCATCAAACGGGTGATCGGCGTTCCCGGCGACCGGGTCAAGTGCTGCGACAGCCAGGGGCGGGTCACCGTCAACGGCACGCCGCTCAACGAGCCGTACGTCCTGCGGGACTCTCCCCTGGACCTGCCGCCCAACCCGTTGGAGTGCCGGTCCCGGCGCTTCGACGAGGTCGTCGTACCGCCCGGTCAGATCTTCGTGATGGGCGACCACCGTGAGGTCTCGCAGGACGCGCGCTGCCAGGGCCCGGTGCCGATCGACAACGTGATCGGCCGGGCCTTCATGGTCGTCTGGCCCTCGTCGCGGTGGCACTCGCTGCCGGTGCCGTCGACGTTCGACGACGTGGCCGCGCCGAGCGTGGCATCCGCGGGCCAGCCCCCGGCGCGACCGACTCCGCAGGGCGGTGTGGTGCTGATCCTCCCGCTGGCGGCCGCACTGCCTCGTTCCCGCGCGTTCCGGTCGATGACGTCCAGTTCGGCAACGTAGGCTCCTTGGCGTGATTGACGAGCAGACCGACAAGCCGCGCAGCTCCTTCTGGAAGGAGCTGCCGATCCTGCTGGGTGTGGCGATCCTGGTCGCGGTGCTGGTCCGCGCCTTCGTGCTGCAGACCTTCTTCATCCCCTCCCCGTCCATGGAGAACACTCTCAAGATCGATGATCGGGTGCTGGTCAACAAACTGGTCTACGACTTCCGCTCGCCGCACCGCGGTGAGGTGATCGTTTTCAAGGCTCCGATCGAGTGGAGCGGCAACCCCGACGGCGAGGACTTCATCAAGCGGGTGATCGGGATTCCCGGCGACCACGTGGTCTGCTGCGACCCGCAGGAGCGACTGATGATCAACGGCAAGTCGCTCGACGAGCCGTACATCTTCTCCATGGACGGGGTCCGCGACAAGCCAGCCGACCAGGAGTTCGACATCACCGTGCCGAAAGGCCGGCTGTGGGTGATGGGTGACCACCGCTCCGCCTCCGGTGACTCGCTGGAGCACTGGCAGCAGTCCGGGCAGAACATCACCGAGGCCACGATCCCCGAGGACGACGTGGTCGGGCGGGCGTTCACCGTCTTCTGGCCGGTCAACCGGGCCACCTGGCTGACGGTGCCGGATCAGTTCGACGGCATTCCCAAGCCGTAGACCGACGGGGCGTGGGCGATCCGCCGTCGGTCTGGCAGGCTAAGGCGGTGACCGTGAGCGCGAGGAGTGAGCTTGCGAGCCCCGCAGGCGCGAACAGTGCCGACCGTGTCTACACCCCTCGACGAGCGGCCCGCGTGCTGCTCGTCGACGCGGCCGGCCGGGTCCTGCTGTTCGAGGGCTTCGACCCGGCTCGACCAGACCACCGCTACTGGTTCACCCCGGGCGGTGGGCTCGACCCGGGGGAGGCTCCGGCGGTGGGCGCGGCCCGAGAGTTGGCCGAGGAGACCGGTCTGCGGCTCGACCCGGTCGAGTTGGGCGAGCCGGTCTGGTCCGACACGACCGAGTTCCCGTTCGACGGTGTGTGGTATCGGCAGGTGCAGGATTTCTTCCTCCTCCGGGTGGGGTCCTGGCAGGTGGACACGGCAGGCTTCGACGACATCGAGCAGCGCAGCATCACCGGCCACCGCTGGTGGCTGCCCGACGACCTGGCGGCCAGCGGCGAACGGTTCTACCCCGCCGAGCTGCCCGCCCTGCTGAACCGGCTGGGCCACTCGACCGACCGCGACGAGGCGTCGTGCTGACCCCACCGCGCACCGTCGTCCGCCGCGAGGCCGGCCTGTACGCCCTGGAACGGGCGCTGCAACGGCGCGGTTTCCGGCACGTCGCCGGTGCCGACGAGGCGGGCCGGGGCGCCTGCGCCGGTCCGCTTGTCGCCGCCGCCGCGATCCTGCCCGAGGGCCGGCGCGGCGAGGTCGAGGGGCTGGCCGACTCGAAGCTGCTCACCCCGGCCAGCCGGGAACGCGTGTACGCCGAGGTGGTGGACCGCGCCCTGGCGTACTCCGTGGTGGTCATCCCCGCCGAGGAGGTCGACGCCCGGGGGCTGCACGTGTGCAACCTGGCCGCGATGCGCCGGGCGCTCGCCTCGCTCACCACCCGCCCGGAGTACGTGCTGACCGACGGCTTCGGCGTGGACGGCCTGGGCGTGCCGGGGCTGGCGGTGTGGAAGGGCGACCGGGTGGCGGCGTGCGTGGCGGCGGCCAGCGTGCTGGCCAAGGTCACCCGGGACCGGCTGATGGTGGAGCTGGACGGGGTGTTCCCGGCGTACGGCTTCGCCGAGCACAAGGGCTACATCACCCCCGAGCACTCGGCGGCGCTGCGCGAGCACGGGCCGTGCCGGGAGCACCGGTTCTCGTACGTCAATGTCGCCGCGGTCTCCGGCCGCGACGGACGGCCGCCGCGCGCCCGACGCCCCGGCGGCCACGCGCTGGAAGAGCCGATGGAGCGCTCCGGGGCGTCAGGGGGTACCGTCGGCGTGGCGTTGGGCGAGCAGCCTCGGCCTCCGGCGCCGGTGGGGGAAGATGTGGCCATGGAAGGCGGAGTGCGATGAGCGCGGAAGATCTCGAGAAGTACGAGACCGAGATGGAGCTGCAGCTCTACCGGGAGTACCGCGACATTGTCCGCCAATTCTCCTACGTGGTGGAGACGGAGCGTCGGTTCTACCTGGCCAACCAGGTCGACCTGCACGTGCGCAACTCCGACGGCGAGGTCTACTTCGAGGTCGAGATGCACGACGCCTGGGTGTGGGACATGTATCGTCCGGCCCGCTTCGTGAAGAACGTCCGGGTGATGACCTTCAAGGACGTCAACGTCGAGGAGTTGGAGAAGCCGGACATCTCGCTGCCCGCCGACTCCGGCTTCGGCAGCTGACCGCCCCCGCCCCTCGGCCGCACCGCGGGCCCCCACCCGTGGCGTGACACCTGCCGCTCACTCGGCCGGCACCACGACCTCGACCCGTTGCACCAGGTTGTTGGCGAAGCCGCCACGGTTCCACGGCTGCTCGACCGGTTGGGTCCGCCCGGACGCGTCGGTCGCCCGCGCACCGAGCACGTACCGGCCCGGGGTCGCCGTCCACACGTACCGCCAGCGCCGCCAGGCGAAGTCGCCGCTGTCCGCCGGGTCCAGCTCGGCCTGCGCCCAGCTCCGCCCACCGTCGGTGGTCACCTCCACGGAGACCACCGGCGCGTGCCCCGACCAGGCCCGGCCGTCCACCGTGCAGGACCCGGGCCGCAGCACCCGGCGGCGGGACATGAAATCGGGGAAGCCGGGCGGACGGACCAGCGCGCGCGGCTCGATCCGGGTCACCGGCACACCCGGGTCGTCGGCGTCGGTGCGCACCCGGTACGCGACCGCGTTCTGGTAGCCCTCGAACGGCTCGGTCCGCAGTTCGATGGAGTGGAGCCACTTCACGTGCGCCATGCCGTACCAGCCCGGCACGATCAGCCGCAGCGGCGCACCGTGCTGCGGCAGCAGCGGAGCACCGTTCATCTCGTACGCCAGCAGCACCTCCTCGCGCAGCGCGTCGGCGACCGGCAGCGCCCGCTGGTAGTCCTGCTCGATCCCGCGCTCGACACCGTGGTCGGCGCCGGTGAAGACCACGTCCACCGCGTCCGGCCCGAGGCCCGCCTCCCGCAGCAGCGGTGCCAGTGGGGTGCCGGTCCACTCGGCGTTGCCCACCGCCTCGACCAGCCACGGCTGACTCACCGGCCGGGGACGCAGCAGGGCACGCCCGTTGCCGGCACACTCCAGCGTCACCTGCCGGGTGACCCGCGGCCGCTCCCGCAACTCGGCGAGCGTGACCGTCAGCGGCCGGTCCACCGCCCCGCCGATGGTCAGCGTGTGCGTCGCCGGGTCGAGCTCCGGAATGTCGTAGTGGATCAGCAGGTAGTGCAGCCCGGCCGGGGTGACGTCGTAGCGCAGCGCCTCCAGCGGGATGCCGTGGTTGCGGGCGGCGAGCTGCAACTCCTCGGCGCTGATCGCCTCGTCCGGCTCCGCGAGCCGCGACGGGCCGCTCACGTCGGCCACCGTCGGCGTCCGGTCGTCGACAGTGGTCATGCCTGTGCCTCCCCGGTCCACACGGCGGCACCCGCCGTACGCGACCCAGCCTAGGCCCTGCGCGACGGCCCGAAAACGGCTCGGTTGCCTGGCGGCTCGCTTGCTCGGCGCTGTCCGGCGGTCCGGCGGCTCGGACTTGCGGTGCGGCTGGCCGGCGGTGCGGCGGCTCTGCCGCTCGGCGGTGCGGCCGCTCGGCGGTGCGGCCGCTCGGCGGTGCGGCTGCCCGGCGGTGCGGCTGCCCGGCGGTGCGGCTGCCCGGCGGCTGCCCGGTGGGCGGCCGGTGGGGATGGTCGAGGCATAGCAGATCATCCGCGCCGATGGTGGTTGTCCACAGAGCCTCCGGTTGTCCACAGCCTGGTCGGTCGGGCTGGCAGACGGCCCAGCGGCGGTCGGAAGCTGCTGTCATGCGACCACCATCCGCCCCGCCCGTCGGCTCGATCCGTCACACCGTGCTGCTCCGCGCCGCGCTTCCCCTCGCGCTGACCATCCCGCTCTGCGGGTTGGCCATGCTGGTCGCGGCGCTGCCCGGCGGCCCACCGTCCGGTGCCGCGCGGGTGCCCGTCTCGTTGCCAGCCGCGGCGGACGCCGGCCCCGAGCGGTTCCGCTGGCCGGTCGACGGGCCACCTCGCCCGGTGCGCCGGTTCGACCCGCCGCCCCGGCCGTGGCTGCCCGGCCACCGGGGTGTCGACCTGGCCGCCCCGGCCGGCGCCGTGGTCCGCAGCGCCGGGGCCGGCACCGTGCTCTTCGCCGGCCCGGTGGCCGGCCGACCGGTGATCACCGTGGGGCACGCCGACGGGCTGCGGACCACCCACGAGCCGGTCCAACCGGCGGTACGCCCCGGCCAACCGGTCGCCGCCGGCACACCACTGGGGGAGCTGCTGCCCGGGCATCCGGGTTGCCCGGCCGACGCCTGCCTGCACTGGGGCCTGCGCCGGGGCACGGAATACCTGGACCCGCTGGCACTGCTCGGCCTCGGCCCGGTGCGACTGCTCCCGGTCCGTCCGGTCAGCGCTGGGCGAGCAGCGCCGGCAGCCGTGCGGCCAGCCTCTCGTACTCGTCGGCGGTGTTGTAGACCTGCCCGGCGAGCCGCAGCCAACCCCGGCCGTTCCAGCTCATCACCGCCACCTCGACGGCGAGCCGTGCACCGATCCGCGCCTGCAACGCCCGCGCCGCGTCGATGCTGACGGCCGTGCCGGCCGGCAACGGAATGAGGCGCAGAGCCACCCCCGGCCCGCCGGGGGCAGGCAGTTGAGCGGGGGGCACCCCCAGCGCGTCCCCCACCACCCGCTGGCCGTACGCGGCGAGTGCGGCGTTGTGCTCGCGTACCCGGTCGACGCCGAGACTGCGTAACGTGAACAGGCCCGCCGGCGCGGCCAGCCAGGACGTGTAGTCGAGAGTCGCCTGCCACTCGATCCGGGCCGGGAAGCCCGACTCCTGCTCCCAGGAGACCACAAGTGGTTCGATCCGGTCCCGCCACCGCGGGGCCACCACCAGCAGGGCGGTGCCGCGCGGGGCGTACGCCCACTTGTGCAGGTTGCCCGCCCAGAAGTCGGCCCCGATGCTGCTCACCGTCGTGGCCAGCATTCCGGGGGCGTGTGCGGCGTCCACCAGGACCGGCACGCCCTGCTCGTGGCACACCCCGACGATGGCGGCGGTCGGGAGGAGCTTGGCGGTGGCCGAGGTGAGCTGGTCGACGACGAGCAGGCGGGTCCGGCCGGGGCGCAGGCCGGCGCGGACGATCTGCACGATCTGCTCGTCGGTGGCGTCCAGCGGGATCGGCAGGACCCGGCTGACCGCCCCGGTGCGGCGGCACTCCCGCTGAATGGCCAGGCTCACCGCCCCGTACCCGTGGTCGGTGCTGAGCACCTCGTCACCTGGTCGCAGCCCCAGCGACTGGAGCACCACGGCGACGCCGGTGGTGGTGTTGCCCACCAGGGCGCTGCCGTCGGGGTCGGCGCCCAGGAACCCGGCGAGGTGACGGCGGGTGTGCCCGATCCGGTCGACCAGCCCCTGCGTGAAGAAGCGCAGCGGGTTGGTCTCCATCTCGTCGCGCAGCCGCTGCTGGGCTCGCTGCACACCGATCGGGACCGCGCCGAACGAGCCGTGGTTGAGATGGCTGACCGCCGGGTCCAGGGAGAAGAGCAGACGGGCGCCCGGGATCGGCTCAGGGGGCTGCGGGACGCTCACGTGATGATCGTAACCGTCGGGTCTGTTCGCCCCCGCTACTTGATCGGGTGACCGGGTGTGCCTGGCGGTACGCGGCGCGTAGGCGCTCGGGGTCAGGCGCGTGGGTGTGCCTGGCGGTACGCGGCGCGTTGCCGCTCGGGGTCAGGCGCGTGGGTGTGCCTGGCGGTATGCGGCGCGTAGGCGCTCGACCGAGACGTGCGTGTAGATCTGGGTGCTGGCCAGCGACGAGTGGCCCAGCAGTTCCTGCACCGCGCGCAGATCCGCACCACCTTCGAGGAGGTGGGTTGCCGCGGAGTGGCGCAGACCGTGCGGGCTGGTCCGGGGCAGGCCGGCCGCCTCGGCGTAGCCGCCGACGATCTGACGCGCGGTCGTCGGGTTGAGCCGCCCGCCCCGGGCACCGAGCAACAGCGCGTCGCCGGAGCGGTTGCCCACCAACGCCGGACGGCCCCGGCGCAGCCAGTCGTCCAGCGCCCGTTGCGCGGGCACTCCGTACGGCACCGAGCGCTCCCGTCCGCCCTTGCCGAACACCCGGATCACCCGCCGGCCATGGTCGACGTCCCCGACGTCCAACCCGCAGGCCTCGCTGACCCGTACCCCTGTCGCGTAGAGCAGTTCCAGCAGCACCCGGTCGCGCAGCGGCACCGCCTCGGCGGCCGCATCTACCGTGGCGGCGTCCAGCGCGGCGGCCTCTGGCGTGGCGGCGTCTGGCGCGGCGGCCGACGTCGGCCCGGTCGCTGGGTTCGTGAGTACTGGTCCTGTCCGCGTGGGGTCCGTATGTGCTGGTCCTGGCCCCGTCGGGTCCGGGCGTGCAGGGTCCGTCGGGGCTGGGTTCGTGGTTGCTGGCTGTGCGCGCGGTAGGGCCGTGGGTGGCGGGTTGCCGGGCGGTGTCCGCCCGGCCGGTGCCTCGACCAGAGCGGCGGCCTGGTCGGCGCGCAGGACGGTGGGTAGCTCGCGGTGCGCGCGGGGACTGGCCAGCGCGGCGCCCACGTCGGCGGTGAGCAGCCCGGCCCGGTGCGCCCAGGCGCTGAACGCCCGCGCCGACGCGGCCCGCCGGGCCAACGACGTGCGGGCCGCGCCCGTGGTGCGCTGGCGCGCCAACCAACTTCGCAACACCGACAGGTCCAGCTCGGCGAGGTCGACGCAGCCCATCCGCCCGGCGTGGTCGAGCAGCGAGACGAGATCGGTGACGTACGCGCGAACGGTGTGCGCCGACCGGTTACGCACCCGGGACAGGTGCTCGGCGAAGTCGTCGACCGCGTCGCGCAACGCTGGCGGCAGTGCCTGGTGCAGGGCCCGGGTGCCCCGGTCGGACCGGCTCATCGTGGCCGCGCCCGCGTACTGGCCGGCTCATCGACCCCGGCACCCTCACTGACAGCTGGCACGGCACCAGCCTACGGCCGATTGTCGCCTGTCACCTGCCACGCGATATCGGTGTTCGGCGCCCCTGGCTACCGGCGGTTGCCCCTCTTGACCAGGAGCGCCACCAAGCCGCCAATGAGTGCCACCGACGTGACGAGACAGCACAGGACGGCGATATGCCACGGCTTGATAGCACCCATGAGCGCGCACAGTACCGGCACCAGCGCGCGGCCGAGGTCCCGAGCAGCCTCCGCGTGCCGACCGCCTCCGCGTGCCGACCGCCTCCGCGTGCCGACCGCCTCCGCGGGTCCAGACGCGGACCCCGACCCGCTCTGCCGTGGCACACCCACCTGCGGCGCTAGGTCGGCACTGATGTCTCCGCCGCTGTTACCGCCGTCGCACGCTTCGGTTTGGGGGGCGGGGCGAGGGCGTAGCCGTCGTCGCGACGGACCACCATGGACAGCTCCTCCAGCAGGGACAGCTTGCGCAACGCCGTCCGTACGTCGACACCGGCGCGGGCAGCGAGCCGGTCCACACCCATCGCACCTCGACGGGGCAACGCCTCGAACACTGACCGCGCGTCGTCGTCGAGCGCGTCGGCGGGCCGCTGCGGACCGCGCGCCAGCGGGGCCAGGTCCGCGCCGATCCGACCCACCTCCTCCAGCACGTGCGCCACTCCGGTGACCAGCCGAACCTTGTCGGGGTGCTCGCGGAGCAGTTCGTGCGCGCCGACGGACATCGCCGACGTCACCGGCCCCGGCACCACCATGGCCACTCGACCGGTGTAGATGGCCCGCCGAGCGGTCTGCGCCGCACCACTGCGCGCCGACGCCTCCACCACGACGGTGCCCAGGGTGCCTCCGGCGATCACCCGGTTGCGGATCAGGAACCGGGGCCGCAGTGGTTCGGCGCCCGGCACCCACTCACTGACCAACAGCCCGGTGTCGGCGATCCGGTCGAAGAGCGCGGCGTTGCCCATCGGATACGGCCGGTCCACCCCGCAGGCGAGCACCGCCACGGTCAGCCCGCCAGCGTTGAGGGCACCCCGGTGCGCGGCGGCGTCGATGCCGAACGCGCCCCCGGAGACGACAGTCCAGTCCCGTTCGGCCAGCCCGTATCCCAACTCGGTCGCGACGTGCTGGCCATAGCTGGTGGCAGCCCGCGCACCCACCACGGCCACCGAGCGATCCAGGGCTTCGCCGAGCGGCCAACTCCCGCGTACCCAGAAGCAGAGCGGTGGGGCGGTCTCACTGTCCACCCGGCGGCTGACGTCCGGCAGACGCAGCGCGGCCAAGCCGTCGACCCGGGCCGGCCACTCCTCGTCGTCCGGCGTGACCAGTCGGGCACCCAGTCGGGTCGCCCGCTCCAGGGCCTCCGTCGCCACCGCCCGCGCGTCGTCGGCCGCCGAGCGTGCGGCAACCGCGGTGTGCAGCCAACCGTCCGGGCTGCCGCCGTCGAGCAGCAGGTCCAGCGTCGCCACCGGGCCGTGCCGTTCGACCAGTCGGTGCACCACGCGGGTGCCCGGCTCGGCCAGCCAGGTCAGGGCGACCCGGGCCAGCCTGCGCTCGTCATCGGCGCTCACGTCGCCTCTCCCGTCCGTAGTTGAAGCGCCTCCCGGACGTCGTCCAGATCTGGTCGGTCCCGACCGTCCAGGTCAGCGATGGTCCAGGCCATCCGGATCACCCGGTCGAAGCCCCGTGCCGACAACGAGCCGGAATCGAGCCGGCCACGCAACTCGGCGGTGACGCGGGCGGGCAGCCGCCACGGCGGTCGGCGCAGGTGCGGGCCTTCCACCTCGGCGTTGAGCCGTCGGCCGAGGCCGGCCCAGCGGGTGGCCGCCGCCTGCCGGGCCGCCGATACCCGGGCAGCTACCGTCGCCGAGGACTCGACGCCGCCGGCGGGTGCCAGCAACTCCGCCGCCGTCACCGGCATCAGCCGCACCTGTACGTCGATCCGGTCGAGCAGTGGCCCGGAGAGCCGGCCGAGGTAGCGGCGGCGGGCCAGCGGGCTGCACTCACAGTGCGCGTCACCAGACGGTTTCGCGCACGGACAAGGGTTGGCCGCCAGCACCAACTGGGTCCGGGCCGGATAGACCGTGCCGCCCCCGCTGCGGGTCAGTTGGATGCGACCGTGTTCCAACGGTTGGCGCAGGGCCTCCAAGGCGCCCTTGCTGAACTCGGGGGCCTCGTCGAGGAAGAGCACGCCGCGGTGCGCCAGCGACACCGCGCCGGGTCGGGCCAACCCCGAGCCGCCACCGACCAACGACGGCACGGTCGCGGTGTGATGCGGCGCCTGGAATGGCGGACGGCGCAGCAAGCGACCGCCCGGTGGCAGCAGCCCGGCGACCGAGTGCAGGGCGGTGACCTCGAGCGCCGCCTCGTCGTCCAGCTCGGGCAGGATCGACGGCAGTCGTTCGGCGAGCATCGTCTTGCCGGCGCCCGGCGGCCCGACCAGCGCCACGTGATGCCCGCCGGCCGCGGCGACCTCCAACGCGCGCCGGCCCATCTGTTGCCCGGCGACCTCGGCGAGATCCGGCCCGTCGACGACCGGTGTCGGGGTGGCCTCCGGCGGCTCGATCAACGGGGTACCGTCCCGAACGAAGGCGACCAGCCGGTGCAGGGTGTCCACCGCGCGCACGCGTACCCCTGGGATGACCGCGGCCTCGGCGGCGTTGCCGATCGGGACGATGACCCGCCCGACGCCGGCCTGGGCCGCGGCGGCGACCATCGGGAGTACGCCGCGCACCGGCCGCACCGTGCCATCCAGCCCCAGCTCGCCGAGGACCACCACCCCCTCCAGGGGGAGCAGCGGCAACTCACCCGAGCCACCCAGGAGAGCCGCGGCGATGGCCAGATCGAACGCCGAGCCGAATTTCGGCAGCGTGGCGGGCAGCAGATTGAGGGTGATCCGCCGGTTGGGCCAGCGCTGGCCGGAGTTGACCACCGCCGCGCGGACACGGTCGCGGGCCTCGTGCAGGGCGGTGTCCGGCAGACCAGAGATCAACACAGCCGGTAGGCCGGCGGCCAGGTCGGCCTCCACCTCGACCAGATGGCCGGTGACCCCGACCAGCCCGACGCAGAGCACCTTCGCGTAGCTCACGGCCGCGCCACCGATCCGTCCGCGCGCATGTCAGAACGCACCCTTGAGGTGATCCACCTGCGCCGGGCCGGCGTCGGGCAGCCGTACCGACAGCACGTCGAAACGCACCTCGTCGGCGGTCGTGCCGGTCTCGGTCAGCCAGCGCGCGGCGAGCCCCCGCAGCCGGCGGGCCTTTGCCGGCACGACCGCCTCGGCCGGGGTGCCGAAGTCGTCGCCCCGGCGGGTCTTCACCTCGCAGAAGGCGAGCACCGGCCCGTCCCACGCGATGATGTCGATCTCGCCGGCCGGGCAGCGCCAGTTTCGGGCGATCGGGCGCAGACCCGCCTCGGTCAGGTGCTGGGCGGCGCACCGCTCGCCGTACGCGCCGACCGCCTGGTTCCGCTTCGTCATGGCCGGCACGGTGCCCGCCCGGGTGCCAGCGCGGCTAGCCCGACGACGGCCCATCTGTGGACAACGGGCGCTCTGTGGACAACCGGACGATCATGCCCGCGCTGTGCTACGGCATCCCTCGCGGGCGACCGGCGCCGACCGAGCCGGGGTGAAATGGCGCGGGCGAAGCCGGTCGCATACGGTGCCTGACGTGGACGGACGACGGAGCTTTCCGGAAGATCAGGAGTCGCGCTGGTACCCCGACGAGCGGGGTCGCGATTACGGCGAGTCGGAGTGGCGCGGCACGGGCGAATCGCGGTACCGGGACGGTGAGGTCCCCGAGCAGCGTGGCACCGACGAGGGCCGCTCCGTCGAGGACACCGGCATCGGCCGACGCCGGGAGCCGGACTCCGGCCGCTTCGGCGCGGTGGACGCGGGTCGTTTCGGTGGTGCGCCGGAGTCGGACTCGGGTCGTTTCGGCACGTCGGAGCCGGATTCGGGTCGCTTTGGTGCGGTGGGCGCCCCGCCCGTGCGATTCGGTACGCCCGAGCCAGAATCTGGGCGGTTTGGTGCGATCGACCCGTTGGCGGACGGGCGGCCGGAGACCGATGGCTACCGGGCGACCCGCTCCCGGAGGGCGGATCGGGACCCCTCGGAGATCTCCGGCGAGTTGCCCGGTCGCCGGGCCGCCCGGGAGTCGGCCGCTGTCCCGCTGATCACCCCCGCGCCGGAGGCCGCCCGCGACACCACGTCCGCGGTCGTCCCGCCGGGCGGTGTGCCCGTCGAGCAGGCTCGTCCCGCTCCGCTCGGTGGGTACCCGATCGTCGAGCCGACCCGGGCCGGCGACACGCCGCACCCGCTGGAGATGCCGACCGGCCCGATGCCGGGGATCGGCCCACGCCCCGACCTGCCCGCTGCGGAGCAGCCGGCGTACGCCCCGGTGACTGACGGCGTCTACCGGACCCGCCGGCCGGTGTTGGCCGTACTCTTCGCCCTGCTGGTGTTGATCTTCGAGATTCCTGCGCTGCGGGTGCTGCTGGCGGGCGTGACCGGCGACCCGGTGGACGCCGGCAACGTGGTGGTGGGTATCGCACTGGTTGCCGGGCTGCCGATCTTCGCGACCGGGCTGTACGGCCTACGAACCGGAGGTCTGGCGCTCGCCGACGGTGGTCGGGGCTGGCTGCGTCCACCCACGGCGTACCTGACCGTCGGCCTGGTGCTCTTCCTTGCTGCCGCGCTCGCGGCCGGCTGACCGGCGCAGCCGACCACCCGTCTCCGCCAACGCCGTTCGCGGCGGGCCAGGCATTCCGGATGCCCCGCGCCTCCCGCGCCCGTGCCTTGATCGACTCGGTTTTCATGAAGTCGCGGTGTCCGGGACGGTTTGACGCACCGGTTTTCAGGAAACCGAGTCGATCACCGCGGGGTGCCGCGCCGATCAGCGCCCCGCGCCGCGCCGGGCCGGACGCCGCGCCGGGCCGGACGTCGCGCCGGGCCGGACGTCGCGCCGGGCCGGACGCCGCGCCGCGTTGAGTGCCGCGCCGCGCGACGCCGGCGCCTCGGGGGGGACCGCTGCGTCCACCCGACAGGCCTGCGCGCACCGGCGCACCCCGGGGCGGGTGGGCGGGTGAGGGGCGTACACTGGCCAACTGGCGACCGCCTTGTGCGGTCGACCTCGCGCGCCCTCTTCACGAATCGTCGTGGAGCGACGGCCTCCCTGGTCCCGATCTTGATCGGGTCCACCATGGGTCGGCGACCAGGCGCCAGGACGCCCGGCCACCGGCCGGGCGTGACAACCAGGGATCTTGAGGAGTACCCCAACCATGGCCGTCGTGACCATGCGCCAGCTGCTGGAGAGCGGTGTCCACTTCGGGCACCAGACCCGGCGCTGGAACCCGAAGATGAAGCGCTTCATCATGACCGAGCGCAACGGCATCTACATCATCGACCTGCGCCAGACCCTCGAGTACATCGAGAAGGCGTACGAGTTCGTGCGTGGGACCGTCGCCGAGGGTGGCAGCATCCTGTTCGTCGGCACCAAGAAGCAGGCCCAGGAAGCGATCGCCGAGCAGGCGACCCGGGTCGGCCAGCCGTACGTCAACCACCGCTGGCTCGGTGGCATGCTGACCAACTTCCAGACGGTGTACAAGCGGCTCCAGCGGATGAAGGAGCTGGAGGGCCTGGGTGACCTCAGCGGCACCGCCGCCGGTTACACCAAGAAGGAGACCCTGCAGCTCTCCCGCGAGAAGATCAAGCTGACCCGCACCCTGGGTGGTCTGCGGGACATGCAGAAGCTTCCCGCCGCGGTCTGGATCGTCGACACCAAGAAGGAGCACATCGCCGTCGACGAGGCCCGGAAGCTGGGCATCCCGGTGATCGCGGTGCTCGACACCAACTGTGACCCGGACGAGGTCGACTTCCCGATCCCGGGTAACGACGACGCGATCCGGTCGGCCGAGCTGCTGACCAAGGTCGTCGCCGCTGCCGTGGCGGATGGTCTGATCGCGCGTTCCGGCCGTCGCCGGGGCAACGACGAGAAGCCCGAGGGTGTCGCGACCGACGAGCCGCTGACCGAGTGGGAGCGCGAGCTGCTCGAGCCGAAGAAGGCCGACGAGTCGGCCGCCCCGGCCGAGCAGCCGGCCGCTGCCGCCGCCGAGCAGCCCGCCACCCCGGAGCAGCCGGCGCAGGCCACCACCGAGCAGCCGGCGGCCGCGACCGCGGAGTGATCGCGCCGTCGCTGCCCCGCCGTCCGTTTTCGCGAACGGCGGGCAGCGGCGGTACGCCGGGCACGATCCGCCCGGATCCGGGTAACCGGCACCTCTGACCATCCACACGCCGTCTCAACACCGAAGAGAGAGCCATGTCCCAAATCACCGCCGCGGACGTCAAGAAGCTCCGCGACCTCACCGGCGCCGGCATGATGGACAGCAAGAAGGCGCTGACCGAGGCCGAGGGCGACTTCGACAAGGCCATCGAGATCCTGCGCGTCAAGGGCGCCAAGGACGTCGGCAAGCGGGCCGGCCGTACGGCCGCCAACGGCCTGGTCGCCCACTCCGGCAAGGCGCTGCTCGAGCTCAACTGCGAGACCGACTTCGTCGCGAAGACCGAGTCGTTCATCGCGCTGGCTCAGCAGCTGGTCGAGCACGGCGAGCGCGCCGGCGTGAACTCCGCCGAGGAACTGCTCGCCACCGAGCTCGACGGCAAGGTCGTCGCGGACCTGATCCAGGAGCAGTCCGCCAAGATCGGCGAGAAGCTGGTGCTCAACCGGTTCGCCAAGGTCGAGGGCACCACCGCCGTCTACCTGCACCGCAAGGCCCAGGACCTGCCGCCGGCCGTTGGCGTGCTGGTGTCGTACACCGGCAAGACCGACGAGGCGGGCGACGCCGACGCCCGTGGTGTGGCCATGCAGATCGCCGCGATGCGTCCGAAGTACCTCACCCGGGACGAGGTTCCGGCCGAGGTCGTCGAGTCCGAGCGGCGCATCGCCGAGCAGACCGCCCGCGAGGAGAACAAGCCCGAGGCGGCCCTGCCGAAGATCATCGAGGGTCGGGTGAACTCCTTCTTCAAGGACTACGTCCTGATCGAGCAGGCATCCGTCGCCGACAACAAGAAGTCGGTGAAGCAGCTGCTGGCCGAGGCCGGCATCGAGGTCACCCGCTTCGTGCGGTTCGAGGTCGGCCAGGCCTGAGCCGTCACCGGGCGCCGCGCGCGCCCGTGGGCAGGAGACGTCAACGAGGAGGCCGCCGGTGTACGTGACAGGCACCGCGGCCTCCTCGTCACATAGGGTCGGCAGCGGCAGGTTCGCGGTACGCGCCGCACGGGGCGTGCGCGTGGGGAAGGGCGGGGCGGATGACGCAGGTTGTGAGTGACCGGACGCTGGCGATGGACGATCCGACGGCACCACCGCCGGGGCGCGCCCGCCGGGTGGTGCTGAAGCTCTCCGGTGAGGTGTTCGGCGGCGGCGCGATCGGCGTCGACCCGGACGTCGTCCAGGCCATCGCCCGGCAGATCGCCACCGTGGTCCGCCGCGGCGTGCAGGTTTCCGTGGTGGTCGGCGGCGGCAACTTCTTCCGTGGGGCGGAGCTGCAGAAGCGGGGCATGGACCGGGCCCGCGCCGACTACATGGGCATGCTGGGCACCGTGATGAACTGCCTCGCGTTGCAGGACTTCCTGGAGAAGGAAGGCATCGAGACCCGGGTGCAGAGCGCGATCACCATGGCCCAGGTCGCCGAACCGTACATCCCACTGCGGGCGATCCGGCACCTGGAGAAGGGCCGTGTGGTCATCTTCGGTGCGGGCGCGGGCATGCCGTACTTCTCCACCGACACGGTGGCCGCCCAGC
The DNA here is from genome assembly GCF_043198035.1 of Micromonospora sp. NPDC048898. NCBI lineage: Bacteria > Bacillati > Actinomycetota > Actinomycetes > Micromonosporales > Micromonosporaceae > Micromonospora > Micromonospora sp. NPDC048898. Next base: position 466,297 of record NZ_JBICUF010000001.1, on the reverse strand, counting down.
GGGCTCTGGAGATCCGGGCCGACGTGGTGCTGATGAGCAAGAACGGCGTGGACGGCGTCTACACCGCCGACCCGCGGATCGACCCCACCGCCAGCAAGCTCGACTCGATCACCTTCTCCGAGGCGCTGCGCCGCAACCTGCGGGTGGCGGACGCGGCGGCGTTCAGCCTCTGCATGGAGAACGGCCTGCCGATGCTGGTCTTCGGCGCGCAGGGTGACGACACCATCATCCGCGCGGTGGGTGGCGACAAGATCGGCACCCTGATCACCGCCTGAGCCCCGCCGACGGCGACGGCAGCAGCGGGTCTGACGACTTTCAGCAGAGCCCACCACGAGCACAGAAGGAGGCGAGGAGACCGGTGATCGACGACACCCTCCTCGAGGCCGAGGAAAAGATGGAGCGTGCGGTTGAGCACGCCAAGGAGGAGTTCGGCGCCATCCGTACCGGTCGCGCCAACGCCGCCATGTTCTCCAAGGTCATCATCGACTACTACGGCACGCCCACGCCGCTGACCCAGATGGCGTCGATCGCGGTCCCCGAGCCGCGGATGGCCATCATCAAGCCGTACGACAACTCGCAGATCAATGCGATGGAGAAGGCGATCCGCGACTCGGACCTCGGGGTGAACCCGAACAACGAGGGCAACCAGCTGCGCATCCTGCTCCCGCAGATGACCGAGGAGCGCCGCCGCGACATGATCAAGGTGGCCCGGCACAAGGGCGAGGAGGCCAAGGTGGCCATCCGCAACGTCCGCCGCCGTGGCAAGGAGGAGTTGGACCGGATCGTCAAGGACGGTGAGGCCGGCGAGGACGACGGTCGCCGCGCCGAGAAGGAACTCGACGACCTGACCCAGCGCTACGTGGCCAACATCGACGACCTGGTGAAGCACAAGGAAACCGAGTTGCTCGAGGTCTGAACCATGCTTCGAGGCCCGTTCCCGACACCGGGAACGGGCCTCGTGTCGTATCTCAGCAGGGAATCCAGACGGTCCTGGTGCCCGCGGCGAACTCCTCGTTGGTGGTCGCGTCGCGTAGCGAGAAGCGGGCGGTGGCGCTACCGGGGTGGACTGCCGGAGTGATCCGGGCGAAGGCCATCGCCAGCTCGACCGTGCCGCCGTCACAGAGGATCTCGCCGGCGCCGTGGCCCCCGGTGGCCCAGAGGGTCGGCAGACCGTCCTGCACCAGCGAGGCCGACATCAGGACGATGCCGGCCGGGCAGTGCCGGGCGGTCGCGGTGACGGTGGTCGCCGGGTACGTCACACCCGGCTCACCGACGGGCGGCTCGAACGGGAACAGTTCGCTGGCGTGCCGATCGATGGTGATCCTGGTCGGTGCGGTGGTCGCGGCGGCTGGTGCCCCTGCTCCGAGGACGATGGCCGCGGCCGCCAGCACCGCCAGACTGATCTTGTACATGTGCGTGCCTTTCCCCGTGGTCGCGTCGGCGGAGACCGGCGCGGCCCCAGCGGACCACGTCGGGCGGGCCCGGCTCAGTACCTGATCGGGCAGCGAACGAGTCGGATCGACGGCTGCGGATCCGCGTACCGGATGGGTCTGTCTCGGCCCGCGACGGCCTGCCGGCCAGGGGCGACGCCCGTCGCCGTGCCTCGTCCGCCGTGCCGGTCCGGCGGGTGCAGTAGGCTCGGCAGGATTCCCGGCCACCGGGCGGTGCACACCGGGAATCGACCGACCGTCGGGGCGGTCAATCGGAGGAACATCGCGCGTGTAGGGGATGCTTGTGGTCTTGCGTCATGTGGTGGTACTCGTGCCGCGTCGCGGTGCGTGATGTCCCACCCCGACACCTACGGCAGCGAGCCTCGCGGCTGGGACCGTCCGGAGCGCCCCGTGGCGTTGCCCTGGCCGGACCAGGACCTGGAGGCCGGCCAGCGGCCCCGCCGTCCGGCCGTCGGCCCTGAGCTGTACGCCGACCCGCACACCCGGCCGCACGCCGACCCGCACCCGACGCACCCGTACGACGAGCGTGGCCGCACGGTCCGTCCGGACGACCGGGACCGCTTCGACGACCGCGACCGGCACGATCGTTTCGACGACCGCGACCGGTACGAGGACGACCGGAACCAGCCCGACCGGTTCGAGGACGACCGGAACCAGCCCGGCCGGTACGACGACCGGACCCAACCCGGCAGGTACGACGACCGGGGCCGCACCGGCCGGTACGGCGATCGTGCGCCCGCCGGTCCGGACAGCGCCCCGACCCGCCGCGGTGGCCCGGAGCGGCAGGACGGGCCCGGCTGGCACGACGAGACCGGGCGGCTCGACGAGACCGGGCGGCTCGACGAGACCGGCTGGCACGACGGTCGGCAAGCGTTCGACGGTCCGGCCCGCTACGACGACGACGCCGGCTACCCGACCGCGCAGCTCGCGCCCATCGGGGCCGAAGTGGCACCGGACCCGGAGCCGCCGACCGAGCCGGAGCCGCCGTCCGCTCGACGGTCGAAGGGCCGGCGTCGGGCCAGCGCCGACCGGCCGGCCACCCAGCAGTTGGGCAACGGGCGGGCGGGCCGCAACCTCCCGGCGGCGATCGGGGTCGGGCTCGGCCTCGGCGCGCTGATCGTGGTGCCGCTGATCTTCTACCCGTTGGCGTTCCTGCCGGTGATCGCCGCCGCCGTCGCCGTCGGCAGCTGGGAGATGGCTCGGGCGGTCCGGCGCAGCGGCGCGCATCCACCGCTGGTGCCGTTGATCGCCGGTGGTGTGCTGACCGTGGGCCTGGCCTGGTTCGCCGGCCCGGACGCGCTCAGTCTGGGGCTGCTGGTCACCGTGCTGGGCACCATGATCTGGCGGCTGGGTGACGGTCCGGCCGGCTTCCAGCGGGATGTCACCGCGGCGACCCTGATCGCCGTCTACGTGCCGTTCCTCGCGGGTTTCGCGGCGCTGCTCGCGGCGGCCCCCGACGACGGTTGGATGCGGATCCTGGCCACCCTGATCGCGGTGGTCCTCTCCGACACCGGCGGGTACGCGGCAGGCGTCTCCTTCGGTCGACACCCGATGGCGCCGTCGATCAGCCCGAAGAAGTCCTGGGAGGGTTTCGCGGGCTCGGTCACGGCCGCCGCCCTGGGCAGCGCGCTGCTGCTGTGGCTGATGTTCGAGGTGGCTCCCTGGTGGGGTGCCCTGTTCGGGGTGGCCGTCTCCTGCGCGGCGGTCCTCGGCGACCTGGCCGAGTCGATGATCAAGCGGGATCTCGGTGTCAAGGACATGAGCAACCTGCTGCCCGGTCACGGCGGCCTGATGGACCGACTGGACTCGATCCTGTTCGCGGTGCCGACCGCCTACCTGTTGCTGGCGATCTTCGTGCCGGTGGTGAGCTGAGGGATGAATCACGGCGTCCTGGTCATCCGACCCCGACGGCCGCGGCCCGTTCGGCACCTCCGGACCGGCGGTTGCCGCCGAGGGCGTGACACACTGGACCAGCCATGACGAGCCTGCCGTTGATCCCCGCCCTCTCGGACGCCCCCGCCGCGCGCCGGGCCTCCATGCCGCCACAACACCTCGCCGACCTGGACCTGGCCGGCCGCCAGGCGCTTGTCACCGAGTTGGGTGAGCCGGCCTTCCGCGCCAAGCAGGTCTCGAACCACTACTTCGGGCGGCTGGTCCGCGACCCGCAGGCCATGACCGACCTGCCCGCGGCGACCCGGCAACGGTTGGCCGAGCGGCTGCTGCCCACGCTGCTCAACCCGGTGCGCGAGTTGGCCTGCGACGACGGCGCGACCCGCAAGGCGCTCTGGAAGCTGCACGATGGTGCGCTTGTGGAGAGCGTGCTGATGGGCTATCCGGACCGGGTGACGGTCTGCATCTCCAGCCAGGCGGGCTGTGGCATGGCCTGTCCGTTCTGCGCGACCGGCCAGGCCGGGCTGACGCGTAATCTGTCCACCGCCGAGATCGTCGACCAGGCGGTCTATCTGGCCGGCGTGGCGGCCTCCGGTGCCGTCGCCGGCTCACCGCCGCGGCTGTCGCACGTCGTGTTCATGGGCATGGGTGAGCCGCTGGCCAACTACTCCCGGGTCATCGCGGCCATCCGTCGCCTGGTCAGCCCCGCTCCGGAGGGGCTCGGCCTGTCCCAGCGGCACATCACCGTTTCCACGGTCGGTCTGGTTCCGGCCATCCGCCGACTGGCCAGCGAAGACCTCTCTGTGACCCTTGCGCTGTCGTTGCACGCCCCCGATGATGATCTGCGCGACGAACTCGTGCCGGTAAACCAGCGCTGGAAGGTAGCTGAGGTGCTGGACGCAGCGTGGGACTACGCCGCCCGGACGGGCCGTCGCGTGTCGATCGAGTACGCGATGATCAAGGACGTGAACGACCAGCCGTGGCGAGCCGACCTGCTCGGGCGGCTGCTGGCCGGCAAGTTGGCCCACGTGAACCTCATCCCGCTCAATCCGACGCCGGGCAGCCGCTGGGACGCGAGCCCGAAGCCGGTTGAGCGGGAGTTCGTCCGCCGGTTGCGCGACGCCGGGGTGTCCACCACCGTACGGGACACCCGAGGTCGCGAGATCGACGGTGCGTGTGGCCAGCTCGCCGCCGCCGAGGACAACGACACCTTCACCGACCGCGCCGGAGAGGCACCGGCGTGACCGGGCGTGGCGAACGAGACCAGGAGACATAGTGGCGAGTCAGGGTCAGCGTTTCCGGCGCAAGGCGCTCCGCCGGGGATACAAGGTCGACGAGGTGGATGCCTTCCTCGACCGGGTCGAGGCGACGCTCGACGGCCGACAGGTCGGCGCGCCGGTGGCTTCCCAGGAGGTCCACGACGTCGTCTTCCGGGTCCGTTTCAACGGTTACGACGAGTGGCAGGTCGACCTGCACCTGGACCGGGTCGAGCGGCAGTTGGCCGAGCTTGAGGAGCGTAGCGGCGCCGGGCGCGGTGGCGACCCCCGGATGGGTGACCGGATGGGCCCACCGGACCGCATGGGCCCGCCGATGCGCGATGACCGGGGCATGATCCCGCAGCCGATGCCGCCGCGACCGATGCCCGCGCAGGCCGGCCCGCCCGCCGACCGCTACGGCCGCTACGACGAGCCGACCGGTGCCTTCTCCGGTGGATACGACGCCCCTCGCGGCGGTTACGAGGCGCCGCGAGGCCCGGCCGGTCCCGGCCCGATGGGCCCGGGCGGCCCGATGGGTCCCGGCTCGATGGGTCCTGGCCAGATGGGTGGCCATGGTGTGCCGCCGCGCGGCCTGCCGGCCGGCCCCAGTGGTTACGGTCCGGACGACCAGCGTGGGCCGGGTGGTTACGGCTCGGACGACCAGCGTGGGCCGGGTGGTTACGGTCCGGACGACCAGCGTGGGCCGGGTGGTTACGGTCCGGACGACCAGCGTGGGCCGGGCGGCTACGGCCCGGACGACAAGCGCTCGCCCGGCGGCTATCCGCCGGAGGAGCCGCGCTTCGACGGCTTCGAGGCGGGGCGGCACGGCCGCACCGACATGACCGCCGAGATCCGGATGCCGGAGCGGGACCTGCGCGACCTGCGCCGTGGCCCCGCCGGTCCGCCTCCGATGCAGCAGCAGGGCATCGGTGGCCCGCCGATGGCCGGTCCGCCCGCCGTTGCCGGCCCGCCGATGGGTGGCCCTCCGATGGGCGGCCCTCCGATGGGTGGTCCGCCGATGGCCGGCCCGCCCGGCAGCGACCTCTACCGGGTCGACCAGATCCGCCGTAGTTTCCAGGTGCGCCGGTTCGGCAGCGGGTACGACCCCGACCAGGTGGACCGGTTCTTCGACACCCTGCTCGGCGGCATGCAGCGCCGCAACCCGATGCCCGTCGACCCGAAGGACCTGGACACGCTCCGGTTCGGCCTGGTGCCCGGTGGCTACTTCGAGGCCGAGGTCGACGCCGCGCTCAAGGACGTGCAGGACATCCTCTTCGGGCGCTGACGTCCGACGCGTACGGACGAGGGCCCGTCCCCGGGTGGGGGCGGGCCCTCGGCGTATGGTGGCCGGTCGTCCGGCGGTGGGTCGGGTCAGGAACGCAGACCGTTGCGCCGCAGCACGACGTCGCCGATCACGATGATCAGCAGCAGCGCGGCCAGGCCGACCAGCCAGATGTCCTCGACCTTGCCCTCGTGGTTGCCGCAGATCATCGCCAGCAGCGCCAGCGCGGACACCACCGCGCCAATGCGCCCGAGCTTCCGGTGCCCGGGCTTGTGCTGGTCTGGCGACGTTACCGGCTCGCTTCCTGCCACTGTCGGTCCTTCCCTCGCGATCGGATCTTTGGTTAGTCTGGCACGCCTCGTGCCGGCCCCGGCGCAGGGTCCGACCAGTTGAGGGGACGGCATGACGCGCGAGGAGGATCGCGAGCTGCTGAAGGCGGCCTACGAGGCGTGGGAGTCGGAGAACTGGTCGCTGGCGGGGGAGTTGTTGGAGCGGTTGGCACGGCGGCATCCCGATCACCGCAGTGCCGGGGTGTGGTGGTACGACGCGGCACTGGCGTACAAGTTCCTGCGCAACTGGGCGAAGGCGTACGAACTGGGCCGTGAGGCGGCCGCCCGCGCGGACCGGGACGCGCAGGAGCCGGCCTTCTGGAACCTCGGCATCGCCGCGACGATCATGGAGGACTGGTCGACCGCCCGGGACGCCTGGCGCGGCTTCGGACTGCCCGTGCCGGACGGCGACGGCGAAATCGTGGCCGACTTCGGAGTCACCCCGATCCGGCTCGACCCGGCCAGCAACGGCGAGGTGGTCTGGGCGCAGCGGCTCTGCCCGGCCCGAGCCCGGGTGCTGAACGTGCCGACCCCGGAGTCGGGGCGCCGGTTCGGTGAGGTCGTGGTGCACGACGGCGCGCCGAACGGTGAGCGCGAGGTGGACGGGCAGACGTACAGCGTTTTCGACGAGTTGCTGCTGTTCCGTGCGTCCGAGCTGCCGACCACCACCGTCCACGTCACGGCCGAGACGCCGGAGGACGTCCGTGCGCTGGCGGCGCTGTTCGACGAGCACGGGTACGCGGCGGAGCCGGCCAGCGGCGTGCGTGTCATCTGCTCCTGCTGTAGCGAGGGCAACGTGTCGCAGGAGACCGACCATCAGGTCGGTGGCGGGCAGCAGGTGAACGTCGCGGCCCCGCCCGACGAGATCTCCGGGCTCATGGAAGCGTGGTGTTCGGCCGCGCCGCCACGGCGGAGCTGGACGGCTCCGACCGCCTCCTGACCGGCGGTCGAGCAGGTCGCCCCGCTCTCGAAGGGCGGGTGGAACGGCACTACCGGCGTCGCGGGGCAACGGTCAGACCCGCTCCGGTAGCGTTTGGCGTACACCTGATTGTCTGTTTGAGGGGGACTGTGCGGTGCGAGTGACCGGAACCGGGCACGCCAGCATGCGGATCGACACGGCCGCGGGCAGCATCCTGTGCGACCCGTGGGTCAATCCGGCCTACTTCGCCTCGTGGTTCCCGTTCCCGGACAATTCTCTGCTGGACTGGGAGAGCCTGGGTCAGGTCGACTACCTGTACGTGTCCCACCTGCACCGGGACCACTTCGACGCGAAGCACCTGCGGGACTTCGTCTCGAAGGACGCCACGGTCCTGCTCCCCGAGTTTCCGACCTCGGAGATGGAGGACGAGTTCCGGGGGCTGGGCTTCACGAAGTTCCTGAAGACCCCCAACGAGCAGGTGGTGGAGCTGCCCGGCGGCCTGAAGATCATGATTCAGGCGTTGACCAGCCCGACCGACGGGCCGATCGGTGACTCGTCGCTCTGGGTCGAGTACGACGGGGTGCGGCTGCTCAACCAGAACGACGCCCGCCCCACCGACCTGAGCGTGTTCGCCGAGCTGGGGCACGTGCACGCGCACCTGCTCCAGTTCTCCGGCGCGATCTGGTACCCGATGGTCTACGAGCTGCCGCAGGCGGCGAAGACCGCGTTCGGCAAGCAGAAGCGTGACCGGCAGTTCGACCGGACCTGGCGCTACATCGACGACCTGAAGGCGTCGCACGTCTTCCCGATCGCCGGCCCGCCGTGCTTCCTCGACGACGCCCTGTGGCAGTTCAACGACATCCACGGCGACGAGGGCAACATCTTCCCCGACCAGTCCGTCTTCCTGTCCGAGTACGCGAAGGTCGGCGGCACCAACGGCATCGTGCTGCTGCCGGGCAGCGTCACCGAGGTCACCACCGAGGGCGCGAGCACCACGCACCCGGTGCCGGTGGACGAGTTCTTCGCGAACAAGGTCGCCCACCTGGAGGAAATGCGGGAGCGCAAGCGCCCGATCATCGAGGCGGAGAAGGCGTCCTGGCGGCACCCCGAGGTGGACGTCCTCGGCGAGATGAAGCGCCGCATCGAGCCGCTGCTCGACGAGTCGATCTACCTGGCCAAGGGCGTGGGCGGTCCGGTCCGCTTCGACCTGGTGGGGTACGACGGTGAGAGCGTCGAGTCGATCGTGGTGGACTTCCCGGGTAAGGAGGTCCGGCCGTACGCCGACGAGAAGGTGCGCTACCGGTTCCGGACCGAGCGGTCGCTGATCGAGCACCTGCTCTTCATCGACGAGGTTGACTGGGTCAACTCGCTCTTCCTGTCCTGCCGGTTCTCGGCGGCCCGCATCGGCCAGTACAACGAGTTCGTCTACGCGTTCTTCAAGTGCCTCTCCGAGGAGCGACTCCAGTACGCCGAGGGCTGGTACGACGAGCACGAGCGCAGCACCGACGCCGAGGACATCACGTTGGGCGACTGGGTGGTGCAGCGGCGCTGCCCGCACCTGAAGGCGGACCTGACCCGCTTCGGCATCGTCGACGGCGACCAGCTCACCTGCCAACTGCACGGCTGGCGCTTCGACCTGCCCAGCGGCCGCTGCCTGACCAGCGTCGGCCACAAGGTGAGAGCCCACCGAGTAGACGCGGAAACCCCGGCACCCGCCGGCGAAGCCGCGATCTGACCCGCCCCGCCCCCACGCCCACGCCCCCTCTCGTCGATCATGGAGTTGTGGTGGGGGACGAAGGCCGCTTCAGGCGCCACAACGGGCACCACAACTCCTTGATCGACCGGGTCGGGGGTCAGCTCTTCAGATCCGCCAGGATTTTGTGGGCGGCGTTGTGGCCGGCTGCTCCGATGACGCTGCCGGCTGGGTGGCAGCCGGCGCTGCCGGCGTAGACGCCGTCGATGCCGGTGGCGTAGGGCATCCGGTCGGTGAACGAGACGGTGTTGTCGACGTGGTGGATGTGGCCGCCGGTGATGCCGAAGTGCGCCTCGATGCCCGGTGGAGGCAGGGGCACCGCGTCGGCGATCAGGTCACCGGTGCCGGGCGCGTACCGTTCGACGATCTCGATCAGCCGGTCGACGTAGCCGGGCAGTGCCGCGTCCCAGGTGGTGCCGGCCAGCTCGTAGGGGACCGACTGGACGAAGAGCGCCGACGAGTGGTGCCCGGCGGCGTCGGAGAGTGACGGGTCGACTGTGGTGTGCAGGTACCACTCGATGGTCGGCTCCGCCGGCAACCGCCCGGCCCGCACGTCCGCCCACATGCCGCGCAGGGCGGTCATCGGCGAGGTGGCGTCCCCGCCGACAAGCGACGCGGACCCGGGCAGCAGGTGGATGGTCGAGCCGAACGGGCTCGGCGTGCCAGGCGGCAGGCAGGAGAACCGCGGCAGCCCGCTGAGCGCCAGGTTGAGTTTCAGGGTGGTGCCGGTGCGGCGGACCGCCGCCATCCGTTCGCCGAGCGGCGCCGGGAGCGCGCCGTCGGGCAACAGGTCCATCAGCCGGTACGGGTCACACGCGCCGAGGACCACCCGCGCGGCGACCTGTCGACCGTCGGCCAGCACCACGCCGCTGGCCGCGCCGCCGTCCAGGGTCACCGCGCTGACCGGCGTACCCGTCCGGATCGTCGCCCCGGCGGCCCGCGCGGCCTCGGCGAACGTCCGCGAGACGGTGCCCATCCCGCCCTCGGCGATCATCCAGGTGCCGCCGGAGCCGGGCAGCCGGCACATGTTGTGGACCAGGAAGTTGTGGCCGGTGCCGGGGTCGTCCGGGCCGGCGTTGAGCCCGGACAGCCCGTCGGTGACCGCGTACATGCTGACCAGCAGCTCGGAGCGGAACTCGAACCGGGCCAGGTAGTCCGCGACCGAGCCCTGGACGAGGTCGACGAAGACCTGGCGCAGCGCGGGGCGGACGTGCCGCTCGGCGGTCTCGTGCACGTTCAGCGGCTCGGCCAGCCAGGCCGGGGCGAGGTCTTCCCGCAGAGCGGCCAACTCGGCCTGCATGGCGTCGTCGGCGGCGACGTCCGCGGGGGAGAAGAACTCGGCGAGTTGGGCCCGGGTGGCGGTGGTGTCGCTGCCGAAGAGCAGGTACGGCGAGCCGAGGCCGCCCGGTGTGGGCAGGAAGTAGTGCGGGTCGCGGCGCAGCACCGGGATCCGGACGTCGAGCGTGGCGAGCAGTTCCGGGGGCATCAGTCCGAGCAGGTACGAACCGGTGGAGTGCCGCAGCCCCGGCACCTTCGAGAACGGGGTCTCGGTGCGGGCCGCACCGCCGATCATGTCGGCGGCCTCCAAAACGAGGACGTCCAGGCCGGCGCGGGCCAGCAGGACGGCGGAGACCAGACCGTTGTGCCCGGCACCGACGATCACGACGTCGACGCGGGCCGGAATCTCACTGCTCATGCCGCGGCAGCCTAGCCCGCCCCGCCGGACCGGTCACCCTTTCCGCGCACGTCCTCGGTGATCACGGGTAGGTGGAGGGTGAAGGTGGAGCCGCGGGCGGGGGTGCTGGTGGCGCTGACCGTTCCGCCGTGGGCCTCGGTGAACTTGCGCACGATGGCGAGGCCCAGGCCGCTGCCGCCGGTCTGTCGACTCCGGGACTTCTCGGCCCGCCAGAAGCGGTCGAAGACCCGGGGTAGGTCCTCGGCGCTGATACCGCTGCCGGTGTCGGCCACGGAGACGATGACCCCGGTGTCGGTCGCGCTGGCGCTGATCGTCACGCGCCCGCCCGACGGGGTGTGCCGTACCGCGTTGACGACCAGGTTGCCGACGGCCTGGCGGAGCCGCACCGGGTCGGCGTCCACCTGCGGGTCGGCCTCCGTGCGTACCGTGATGGTGACACCGACCCGGTCGGCCTGGGCCCGGTGCGCCTCCGCGACCTGGGCGAGCAGGTCGGTGAGGTAGACCTGTTCGCGGTGCAGCCGCAGCGCGCCCGCGTCGGCCTCGGCCAGGTCCTGCAGGTCGGTGATCACGTGCTGGAGCACTGTCGCCTCCTCCAACAGTGAGGAGAGCAGCCTGCGGTCGGGGGCCGCGACGCCGTCCTCGACCGCTTCGAGCCAGCCGCGGATGTTGCTTACCGGCGTCCGCATCTCGTGGGCGATGTCGCTCACCATCGCGCGGCGTAACTGCTCCAGCCGCTCCCGCCGTTCGGCCATGTCGTTGAAGACCTCGGCCAGCCGGGCGATCTCGTCCCGGCCGGTCACCCGGACGCGGGCTGCGCCGTCGCCGTCGCGCATCCGCTGGGCCGCCCCGGTCAGGGCGTGCAGCGGGCGGGTCAGCCGGATGCCGGCGAGGACGGTGAAGCCGATCGTCACCAGCAGGACGAGACCGGCGACCGCGACGATGCGGGTCTGGTTGGCCCGGGAGAGGTCGAAGGTGGTCGAGGGGCGACCGCCCGGGTCGGTGACGAAGAGGGTCACGGCCGGGGCGACGTACGGGAGGAGCTGCTCGCGTCGACTGGTGCCGACGCAGGCGCTGATCGCCCGGTTGTGCTCCTGGTCGACGCCGGCCGTGGGCCGGGAGTCGGGCGCGCTGGGCGCCGACTGCCTCGTCCAGGTCCAGTTCAGGTCCACCTGCACGGCGGGCAGGCGCCGCCGCGCCAGGCAGGTGTTCACCAGGGCGTTGAGCTGGGCGAGCGCCTTGCCCTCGGTGGCCGTACGGGTCGCGAGATCTACTCTCGGCTGCAGGCAGGCGGAATTGTCGGCGAGGTCGGTGCCGGGCGTCTCGATCCGTGGACGACCGGTGGGCCCCTCCACGACTGTGGCGTCGATCTGCGCTCGCATCCGCAGACACTGGGCCGCCTGGGCCGCCCGGGACCGCAGCGCCGCGCGCTCCTCGGGCGGGAGCAGGTACGGCCCGGTGGTGCGCGGGTCGATGCGGCTGGTGCCGCCGTCACCGCCGCCCGCCGGAGTGGTCCCGGGCATCAGGGCGGTGTCGACGGCGAGCGCGTCGACTGTCGCGGACGACGTCGTCGGCAACGGGCCCGCACCGGGTGCCGAGTCCGCGATCGGCACACCGGTGTCGGTGGTCAACGCGATCCGCCGGCCGACGTCCTGCGCGAGCGGCCGAACGACCGCGTCGACCCCGTCCCAGCTCGGGTGGGTCGCCGCGTACGCGAGCAGGGTGTCGTAGATGCGCGTGTCGTCGGCGAGCGCCTGGCCCTGCTCCTGCCGGATCGCTCCGGTGGTGGTGCGCACGGCCAGCCACGCGGTCGCCGCGATCGAGCCGACGGCGATGAGGACGGCAAGCGCCAGCAGCCGGAGCAGCAGACTGCGGCGCAGCGGAACCTCACGCGACACGGGGCGACTCTTCGACCAACTTGTATCCGACGCCGTACACGGTCACCAGCCGGGCCGGCTTGCGCGGATTCGGCTCGATCTTCCGGCGGAGGTTCATGACGTGCATGTCGACGGTCCGGCTGGTGATGTACCTGTCGAACCCGTGCAGGTAACCCAGGAGCTGATCCCGGGTGAACGCCCGGGCGGGTTGGGCGGCCATCGCCTGGAGCAGTTGGAACTCGCCGGGTGTGCAGTCGACGAGGCGTCCGTCGCTGCGTACCTCGTGGCGCACCGGGTCGACGTGCACGGCACCGACCCGCAGCACCGGGTCCGCCTGCCGCTGCGTGCGTTGGCCCCGGCGTAACAGGCTGCGGGCCCGGGCGACCAGCTCACGCGGGCTGTACGGCTTGGTCATGTAGTCGTCGGCGCCCAGGTCGAGGCCGAGCAGCAGGTCGTCCTCGGTCGACCGGGCGGTCAGCATGAGCACCGGCAGGTCGGACTCCTGGCGCAGGATGCGACAGACGTCCAGGCCGTCGACCTTCGGCATCATCACGTCGAGGACCAGCAGGGCCGGCGGCCGTTGCCGGATCTGCTCCAGCGCGGCCCGCCCGTCGGCCACCACGAGCACCTCGTGTCCCTCGCGTTCCAGATACCGGCGCGCCAACTCGGCCTGCTTCCGGTCGTCCTCGGCTACCAGCACGTACGCACACACGGCAGCGACTGTACGTGGCCCCGGCCGGCTCCGGCGGTGCCGCTGAGCTGGGACTACCGGATGACGACCGGTTCCTGACAGGTCTCTGACAGATCGGCGTGAAGCTCCACGCCATGACCAACCCAACCCATCGGCTCGCGGCCGGGCTCGCCGCGGTCACCGTCCTCGCCGTCGCCCTCACCGGCTGCGGCGGCGGAGCGTCAAGCGCCGACAAGGGCACCGCCGGCGGTGACGTCGCCTCGCTCACCACCCCGTCGGCCTCGGCCAGCGCCACCCCCGCCGGTGGTGCCGCCAACGGTCGGCCGCAGCTGCGCCTGGACATGACCGACGAGGAGGAGGAGCGGCTCTGGGGGGCGTACAACATCTGCCTGCACGACAACGGCGTGAAGCTGAACGAGGGCCGGTCGCAACCCGGCCCGGTGGGGGACGGTACGGGCCTGTCCCTGGACCAGAGCGGGGAGCCGAAGGCGGCGTACGTGGCGTGCGCCAACAAGCTGCCGCTCCAGCCGCCGGAGCTGGACCCGGAGAAGAACCCGAACTACGTGAGCCAGTGGAACGACTACGTCCAGTGCCTGCGCGGGCGCGGCCTGAAGATCCACTCCCTGCCGGACGGCTCCGGCTGGACCTACGACGACGGGGTCGCCGACCCGACCGGCGGCCTTGACGATCCCGCGATGGACAAGGCCGAGCGGGAATGCACCATGGAGATCTTCGGTGCCAAGAAGTAACCCGAGTGACGTTCCCGGTCGGCGCACCACCCGGCGTACCGCGGTCGTGGTGGCGACGGTGACCCTGGTGATCGCCGTCGGCGCCGGCATCGGGGTGCTGGCGCTGCGGCGGCACGCCGACGATGACGTGGCGAGCGCCCCGCCGTCGGTGACCACGACGACGGTGACCCGGGCCGACCTGTCGGACACCCGTTCGCTCAACGGGACGCTCGGCTACGGCCCGGAGCGGCTGGTGAAGGGTGCCGGGGAGGGCGTCGTCACCCGGCTGCCGAAGGTGGGCGACACGGTGGCCCGGGGCAAGCCGCTCTACTGGGTCAACGACCGACCGGTGCCGGTGCTGTTCGGCGGGAGCCCGCTCTTTCGCACCCTCGACAAGCCCGGACTGGTGGGCAGCGACGTACGGATCGTGTCGGACAACCTGAGGGCGCTGGGCTACCAGACCGGCTCCCAACCGTCCCGGGGCACCGACGGCACGAGGATCGGCACGGGTCAGGCCCTGCTCACCGCGAGCCTCGTCGCCGCGATCAAGAAGTGGCAGGAGGCCCTCGGTCTGGAGGCCTCCGGCATGATCGGGGTCGGGCAGGTCGCGGTGCTGACCGGGCCGGCCCGGGTCAGCGCGGTGAAGGCGCTGCCCGGTGACCCGGTCGCCGGTGAGCTGCTGGCCGTCACCGAGAAGGTCAAGCTGGTCACCGTACCGGTCGGTGCCACCGAGGTCGCCGCCATCACGGTCGGCGCTGCCGTGGTCGTCGCCCTGCCGGACAGCTCCGAGATCCCGGCCACTGTCGCCTCGATCTCGCAGACGGTGCGCGGCGGTGGGCAGGACGGCGGCACCGGGCAGGGCAGCCCGCCGACGGTGGACGTCCTCGTCGCACCGACCCGGGCGGCGGACGTGGCCAAGCTGGACGCGGCCGCGGTGCAGGTCCGGTTCACCACCGCCGTCCACAAGGACGTGCTCGCGGTGCCGGTCGGCGCGCTGGTGGCGCTCCGCGAGGGTGGGCACGCGCTGCAACTGCCCGACGGTGGGCTGGTGGCCGTGGAGACCGGGATGTTCGCCCGAGGGCTGGTCGAGATCAGCGGCACCGGTGTGACCGAGGGCCTCGACGTGGTGACGGCATCGTGATCGCCGAGCCGGTGCTCAACGTCGATGGCGTCAGCAGGACGTACCCCGGCGGGGTGACCGCGCTGGACGACGTCTCCCTGACCGTGCGCGCTGGCGAGATGCTCGCCATCGTCGGGCCGTCCGGGTCCGGCAAGTCCACGCTGCTGAACATCATGGGCACCCTCGACCTGCCGACACGTGGCCGGGTACGCGTGGCCGGGCAGGAGGTCACCGCCCTGTCCGACCGTCGGCTCTCCGCGCTACGGGGTCGCTGGCTCGGTTTCGTCTTCCAGCAGTTCCACCTCACCGACGGGTTAGACGCCGCCGAGAACGTCGCCACCGGCCTGCTCTACGCCGGGGTGCCCCGCCGTCGTCGCCGCCGCACCGCGATCGAGGCGCTGGCCCGGGTCGGCCTGGCGCACCGGGTGGACCACCTGCCGCAGCAACTCTCCGGCGGGGAGCGGCAGCGGGTGGCGATCGCTCGGGCACTGGTCAACGAGCCCGCGCTGGTGCTGGCCGACGAGCCGACCGGCGCCCTCGACACGGCCAACGGGGAGGCGGTGCTGACCCTGCTCACGAACCTCAACGCGGAGGGCACCACCATCGCCGTGATCACCCACGACCGCGATCTCGCCGCCCGTACGCCCCGACAGGTGGAGATCCGCGACGGCCGGATCGTGGCCGACACCGTCACCGGGAGCGGGACGTGAGCGCGACCCGGCTCGCCCCGACCGACGTACTCCGGCTCGGTCTGCTCGGGATCACCACCCGCCGGATGCGGGCGGTCCTCTCCGCCCTGGGCATCTCCATCGGCATCGCCACGCTCGTCGTCGTGGTGGGCATCCCCGCGTCCAGCCAGCGTGACCTGATGGACCAGCTCGACGCGCTCGGCACCAACCTGCTGCGGGCCGAGCCCGTACCGGATCAGGATCCGCCGGTCCTGCTGCCCGAGGACGCCGCCGCCATGGTGGCGCGGATCGGGCCGGTCGAGACGGCGAGCGCGGTCGCGAACACCCACACCGCCGTGCGCCGCAACGAGCTGCTGGACCGGTACGACACGTCCGGGCTCAGTGTGCTCGCGTCCCGGCCGGACCTGATGGGGACTGTCAACGGCCGGATCCGCAGCGGTCGGGCCCTCGACGCCGGGACGGCCCGGCTCCCGACCGCCGTCCTCGGCTACGTCGCGGCGAGCCGGCTCGGCTTCGCCACCGTGGACCCCCGGCAACCACCCCAGCTGTTCATCGGCGAACGCTGGTTCACCGTGATCGGCATCCTGGACCCGTTGCCGCTCTCCCCGGATCTCGACCGCTCGGTGCTTGTCGGGTGGGACGCCGCCAAGGCCATGCTCGGCTTCGACGGTCACCCCACTGTCGTCTACCTGCGGGCCAGGGAGGACGCGTTGGAGGACGTCCGGGCCGTGCTGCCGGCCACCCTCAACCCGCAGTTGCCCGGGCTGGTCCAGGTCAGCCGCCCCTCGGACGCGCTCGCCGCGAAACGGGCCACCGAGAACAGTTTCTCCGCGCTGTTCCTCGGGTTGGCGGCGGTCGCCCTGCTGGTCGGCGGGATCGGCGTGGCCAACACCATGGTCATCTCGGTGCTGGAGCGCCGTCGGGAGATCGGCCTGCGCCGGGCCCTCGGTGCGAACCGTGGCCAGATCCGGGTGCAGTTCCTCACCGAGTCGGTGCTGCTCAGCGTGCTCGGCGGCACGGCCGGGGCGGCCCTCGGGGTGCTCGCCACGGTCGGCTACGCCAGCTACCAGGGCTGGCCACCCACGATCCCACCGACCTCGGTGCTAGGCGGAATCACCGGCGCCCTCCTGGTAGGGGTGGTAGCCGGCGTCTACCCGTCAATCCGAGCCGCCCGCCTGACCCCCACCGAAGCCCTCTCCACTCCCTAACCCCCTGCCCTCAACCCGGCGGGTTGGGGGTGGGGGTTCGGGGGCGGGTGGTGCGCCAGTTCGAGAGGGCCAGGGTGGCGGAGTAGCCGGCCAGGACGATCACGTGGAACAGGTACAGCCACAGGAGCACGGCCACGCCGGCGCCGATGTCGTCGAAGCCGCCGAAGGGCACGCCCAGGTCCAGCGGGAGCGAGGCGAAGAGCACGAAGCCGTGCAGGAAGCCGGAGAGGTTCGCCGCGGTGAACGACCCGACGCCGAGGGTGGAGAGCCAGTCCGGTGAGGCCGGCCCGACGACCCGGAACACCCACACCAGCACCGGCGTGAGCACCAGCCAGACCGCCAGGAACGACAGCACCACACCGAGCACACCGAGCCAACCACCCTGCCGTACGAGGCGGGTGGTCAGCGGTAGCGCCAGCAGGATCGACAGCAGCAGGGCGGGGGCCGGGGCGAGCAGGGGCAGCAGCAGGAGCCGGCCCCGCCAGCCGATCAGGTGCTCGTCGGAGCGGGGTGCGGCAACCGAGACGAACGCCCGACGCAGGCCCTCGCCGTACAGCGAGGCGGGCAGCAGGGAGGCCAGCGCCAGCAACGGGGTCAACCCCACCCCGGCCTCGACGAGCGCCTGCACCGCCCGGGGCGCGCCGATCGCGGTGGGCAGCGCCTCCACGGCGTACGAGGTGAGTCGGCGGACCCGGTCGGCCCCGGCCACCAGGGCGGTGAGCCAGATCGCCAGCAGGGCCACCGGCACCACGGCGATCGCGCCGTAGAAGGTGATCGCGGCGGCGTGCAGCGACAGGTCCCGGCCGCGCACCGGACGGAACGCGGCACTGGTGATCCGTTTCGTGCGCTGCCATCCGTTGCCCATCGGGTCCTCCTTCCCTGTCGTCGGGACCGTCACTCCCTAAGATCGCCGGTCATGACTGTTCTCACCACCGAACGCCTGATCCTGCGGGATTGGACCGACGATCCGGCCGATCTGGCCCGGATCTACGACATCTACCGGCGCCCGGAGATCACCCGCTGGCTGGGCGCCTCGCCGGGTCTGCCGATGACCGACCCGGCCCAGGCCGTCGAGCGGTTGCGGATCTGGCGCGACCGGCACGCCGACGACGGCGGCCGGTACGGCACCTGGGCGATCGAGGTACGCGAGACCGGCCAGGTGGTGGGCACCGCGCTGCTCAAGCCGCTGCCGGGGCGGGACGAGGCGGTGCGTACCGAGGACATCGAGACGGGCTGGCACCTGCACCCGGATTCGTGGGGTCACGGCTACGCCACCGAGGCGGCCCGTGCGCTCATCGCACGGGAGTTCGCCACCGGCACCCCGGAGATCTACGCGGTCGTGTCGCCGGGCAACGAGCCGTCGATGGCGGTCGCCCGGCGGCTGGGCATGACCCATGTGGGGCAGCGCACCGACTGGTACGGCGGGGAACTGTTGGAGACCTTCGTTCTGGAGGCACCGACCGCCTGAGCACCAGGGCATGCCAGTGCCCGCGCGTCGAGAGGCCGGCGCGTCGAGAAGTCTGATGCCGGTGAGTCATCTTGATGACTCACCGGCATCACTCATGTGTCGAGGACCGCGCCACCCACGGTGGCCGCGACAGCCCGTAGGGCGCGCACGGCCATAAATAGTCACGTCGGTCGAAGTGTTGACGCTCCCGTAGCACGTCAGTAATCTTTGGCCAAAGTGACGCAAGATTTCGACAAACGCGTGCAGGATTTCTGGCACGCACTCGGAAGATTCAACGGGTCTCCTGGAGGGGCCCGTTGATGGTCGTCCCCACCGCCGCACCCCCACCCCGTGGTCAAGCCGCCGCGGCAGCCGTCCCCGACGACAAGGACAGTGATGAGACGAACGAGTCTGTTCAGGATGGTGGCGGCCACAGCCGCGGCCACGCTGATGGCCACGGCGGGGGCGACAGCCCTCGCGAACCCGGCGAGCGCCGGTGCCTCGAACGCCGACCGCCCCGCCGCCGAAGCGGCCCCGTCGAGCGGCGGCTTCGCCGCGGCGGCCACCAACCTCGCGCAGGGCCGCCCCACCCAGGAGAGCGGCCACGCCGACGTCTACGACTCGTCGAAGGTCGTCGACGGCAGCGCGGGCAGCTACTGGGAGAGCGTCAACAACGCGTTCCCGCAGTGGGTGCAGGTCGATCTCGGCTCGTCGCAGAACGTCAACCAGGTCGTGCTGAAGCTGCCGACCTCCGGTTGGGGGACCCGGACGCAGACGCTGAGCGTGCGGGGCAGCACCAATGGTTCGTACTTCACCGATCTGGTCGGGTCGCAGACCTACACCTTCAACCCGGCGAGCGGCAACACCGTCACGATCGACGTCAGCTCGACCTCCACCCGGTACGTCCGGATCACCATCACCGCCAACAGCGGCTGGCCGGCCGGGCAGCTCTCCGAGCTGGAGGTGTACGGCAGCGGCGGCACCACCCCGGACACCACCGCGCCGAGCGTCCCCGGCAACCTCTCCTACACCCAGGCGGGCACCACCATCAGCCTCACCTGGGTCGCCTCCACCGACAACGCGGGCGGCAGCGGGTTGGCCGGCTACAACGTCTACCGGGGCGGCAACCTGATCGCGGCGCTGGGCACCGTCCTCACCTACCAGGACACCCAGCCGGCGACGGCCACCGTGTCCTACCACGTCCGGGCGCGCGACGCCGCGGGCAATCTCTCCGGCAACAGCAACACCGTGACCCGGACCGGCAGCAACCCGCCCGCCTGCACCAACGTGGCATCGGGCAAGGCCATGACGGCGAGCGGCTCGACCTTCAGCTTCACCCCGGACAAGGCGAACGACGGGCAGCTCGGCACCTACTGGGAGGGCGCGGCGAGCTACCCGCAGAACCTGACAGTGGCGCTCGGTGCCAACCACTCCATCTCCGGCGTCACCGTCCGGCTCAACCCGGACTCGTCGTGGGGCACCCGTACCCAGACCATCCAGGTCCTCGGCCGCGACCAGGCGTCGTCGGCGTACACCAGTCTGGTGTCGGCGGCGGCCTACCAGTTCGTCCAGGGCACCAACGCGGTGAGCATCCCGGTCAGCGCGACCACGGCGGACGTGCAGTTGCGGTTCACCGGCAACACCGGCGCCCCGTCCGGGCAGGTGGCCGAGCTTGAGGTGTGCGGTACGCCGGCGCCCAACCCGGACCTGGTGGTCAGCTCGGTGAGCTGGTCGCCGACGTCGCCCAGCGAGGTCTCCCCGGTCACCCTTTCGGCCGTGGTGCAGAACATCGGCTCCGCAGCCGCCAGTGCGACCACTGTGAACTTCAGCCTGGCCGGCGCGGTCGTCGGCAGCGCCACGGTGGGCGCGCTCGGCGCGGGCGCCTCGACCACCGTGTCGTTCAACGCCGGTGCCCGGCCGATGGGCAGCTACGCCGTCTCGGCGGTGGTCGACCCGACCAACACGATCGTCGAGCAGAACAACGGCAACAACAGCTTCACGGCCGCGTCACCGCTGGTGGTGGCGCAGGCCCCGGGCCCCGACCTCCAGGTGCTCAGCATCGCCTCGAACCCGCCGAACCCGGCCGTCGGGGCGTCCGTCACCTTCACCGTGACGGTCGGCAACCGAGGCACCACCGCGACCGGCGCGACAACCGTCACCCGGCTGGTGGCGGGCAGCACCACGCTCAACACCAACACCGCCTCGATCGCTGCCGGCGCGACGGTCAACGTGGCCGTCACCGGCAGTTGGACCGCCACCAGCGGCGGCGCCACCATCACCGCCACCGCCGACGCCACGAACGTGGTCGCCGAGACCAACGAGACCAACAACGCGTACAGCCAGTCGATCGTGGTCGGCCGTGGGGCCGCCGTTCCGTACGTCTCCTACGAGGCGGAAGCCGGCCGTTACCAGGGCACGCTGCTGGAGGCCGACCCGCTGCGCACCTTCGGGCACACCAACTTCGCCAGCGAGTCCTCGGGCCGCAAGTCGGTACGGCTCACCAGCACCGGCCAGTTCGTCGAGTTCACCTCGGCCAACCAGGCCAACTCCATCGTGGTGCGTAACTCGATTCCGGACGCGCCAGGTGGCGGCGGCATCGAGGCGACCATCAGCCTCTACGTCAACGACGTCTTCTCCCGGAAGTTGACCCTGTCGTCGAGGCACAGCTGGCTCTACGGCAACACCGATGGGCCGGAGGCGCTGACCAACACCCCGCAGGCCGACGCCCGACGGCTCTTCGACGAGTCGAACGCGCTGCTGGCGCAGTCGTACCCGGCCGGCACCCGCTTCAAGTTGCAGCGCGACTCGGGTGACACCGCCTCGTTCTACGTCATCGACATGATCGACCTGGAGCAGGTGGCACCGGCGGCGAGCCAGCCGGCCGGCTGCACCTCGATCACGTCGTACGGTGCGGTCCCGAACGACGGGCTCGACGACACCGCGGCCATCCAGCGGGCGGTGACCGACGACCAGAACGGCGTCATCGGCTGCGTCTGGATCCCCGCCGGGCAGTGGCGGCAGGAGCAGAAGATCCTGACCGACGACCCACAGAACCGGGGTACGCACAACCAGGTCGGCATCAGCAACGTCACCATCCGGGGCGCCGGGATGTGGCACTCGCAGCTCTACACGCTGACCGAGCCGCAGAACGTGGTGGGCGGCATCAACCACCCGCACGAGGGCAACTTCGGCTTCGACATCGACAGGAACACCCAGATCTCCGACATCGCCATCTTCGGTTCCGGCCGGATCCGGGGCGGTGACGGCAACGCCGAAGGTGGCGTCGGTCTGAACGGGCGCTTCGGCACCGGCACGAAGATCAGCAACGTGTGGATCGAGCACGCCAACGTGGGTGTCTGGGTGGGCCGCGACTACGACAACATCCCCGACCTGTGGGGCCCGGCCGACGGTCTGGACTTCAGCGGGATGCGGATCCGCAACACGTACGCCGACGGCATCAACTTCAGCAACGGCACGCGTAACTCGCGGGTGTTCAACTCGTCGTTCCGCACCACCGGTGACGACGCCCTGGCCGTCTGGGCGAACCCGTACGTCAAGGACCGCAGCGTCGACATCGCCCACGACAACCACTTCGTCAACAACACCATCCAGCTGCCCTGGCGGGCCAACGGCATCGCCATCTACGGCGGCTACGACAACTCGATCGAGAACAACCTGATCTACGACACCGCCAACTACCCGGGCATCATGCTGGCGACCGACCACGACCCGCTGCCGTTCTCCGGCACGACGCTGATCGCCAACAACGGGCTCTACCGCACCGGTGGCGCGTTCTGGAACGAGGACCAGGAGTTCGGTGCCATCACCCTCTTCCCGGCCACCCGGGACATCGTCGGGGTCACGATCCGCGACACCGACATCGTCGACTCCACGTTCGACGGCATCCAGTTCAAGAACGGTGGCGGCAACATACCGAACGTCGCCATCACCAACGTGCGGATCGACAGGTCCAACAACGGTGCCGGCATCCTCGCGATGAGCGGCGCACGCGGTAACGCCAACCTGACGAACGTGACAATCACCAACTCGGCCGACGGCAACATCGTCATCCAGCCGGGCTCACAGTTCGTCGTCACTCCCTGATCCACACGCTCTCCAGGAAGTCGGGGGGGGGGCGGGGGGGGGCCCCCCCCCCAAACCGGGGGGGGCCCCCCGGCGCGGGGGCGGGGGGGGCGGGCCGCCCCCCGCCCCCGGCCCCCCCCCCCCCCCCCCCCCCCGGCCCCCCGGGGGGGGGGGGCGCCCGCCCCCCCCCCCCCCCCCCCACTTCCGTGCTGGGCACCGCGGCGCAGGGTCCGTCGTGGCCGTCGCGCCGCCGGCAGCGGCCAGCACCGTCGAGCGCGGCGTCACAGAACACTCGGGTACGCAGAGACTGCGCGTCCTCCTCGCTCAGCGTGATCTCGCCGAAGTCGAGAACGCCGAGGTGGCCGAGCGAGTCCCGTAGCGCCACGGCCAGGGCGGTGGCCTCGTCGGGGCTGGTCAGCGTGGTCGGCAGGTGAATGATCCAGCACGGGGCGGTCATCGCGGTCGCCGGTTGTCGGGCGTCGTCGGGCCACAGCAGCTCATCGCAGCGCCACCGTTCCTCCGGCGATCAGGGTCTGCACCTGTGCGTCGGTCAGGCCGCGCCGTTCCAGGACGCGACGGCCCCAGCGGTGCAGCCGGCACGGATGCGCGGCCTCGTCCTTGCGGCAACGCTCGCCGTCGGGTGTCAGGTCGGCGGCGTGCACGGCGACGGCCCTCAGCGCGAACACGACGTCCTCCTTGGTCACGTAGGGCGGCAGCGGCAGGTCTTCGGTGCTGTCGTCGACCGGGTCCATGACCCTCCTTCGGTTGGGCTGGCTTTTTCTTGGTCATCCACGATGGTCATTCCGGTGCTCGCCCAACGCAATCTTTCGCGGCAGAATGCAGACCAAGGGTCAGGGTGTCTTACGCGACGACAACCAGGGAGATGACGTGGACGACTCCGGCAGCACGGTCCCACGGAGGCAACTTGGCAGATACCTGAGAGAGCTTCGCGAAAATGCCTATGTGACGGTCACCGCAGCGGCCAAGGAATTGGAATGGTCGGCCCCTCGAATCTGGCGCTACGAAACCGGTCAGGTTCCCATGCACCCGAACGACGTCGAGGCCATGTGCCGGGTCTACGCCGCGTCTCCCGAGACGATCGAGCGGATGCGGGCGCTGGCGCGCGAGACCAAGGCGCACGGCTGGTGGCACAGCTACGGCGAAGCGATCAAGGACTGGTTCAAGCTGTACGTCGGCCTGGAAGCCGCCGCCACCCGCATCCGGAAGTACGAGGCGGACCTCGTCCCGGGCTTGTTGCAGACGGTCGAGTACATGACCGAGGTGATCGCTACCGACCAGCCGCAGATGGACGAGCAGCAACGTCAGACGAAGGTCGACGTGCGGCTGCGCCGCCAACGCCTGCTGGCTCGGGCGGTGCCCCGCGCGCCACGCCTCGACGTCATCCTGAGCGAGGCGGTGCTGCGCCGCCCGCTGCGCGACCGTGCGGCGATGGCCCGGCAACTGGAGTCGCTTGTGGTGTCGTCGCGGCAGCACAACATCGGCATCCGGGTGTTGCCGCTCGACGCGGGGCTGGTGCGCTGGGCGCAGGCCGGCACGTTCACCATGCTCGACTTCCCGTCCGACGTGCGCGAGCCGGAGCCGACCACCATCTACATGGACGGTCCGTGCGGGGCGGTCTACCTTGACAAGACCCACGAGATCGAGATCTACGAAGACGCGTGGCGCTCCCTCGGCGAGCGGGCGCTGAGTGCCGACGAGTCCCGCGAGGTGATCGCGGCGATAGCGAAGGAGATGACAGATGGTGCGTGACGGAGTCTGGCGCACGTCGTCCCGGTCCGGCGGCGAGGGCGACTGCGTCGAGGTGGCCGGGTTCGCCGACGCGATCGGCGTACGCGACAGCAAGGACCGGCAGGGGCCGGCGTTGACCTTCACCCCCTCGGCCTGGACCGCCTTCGTTCAGGCGGCCAAGCACGTTACCGAGCAAGCCTGACGACCGGCCGCCGGTCCTCGGCGCTACCGCCTCTCAGGCAGAACGACGGCCCGAGCAGGTCACTGCTCGGGCCCGTCGTCGGCCGGTCTCAGCCGAGGGCCTTGACACTGCTCACGTCGTCACCCATCACGATCATTGCCGAGCCGGTGCCCGTGGTGGTGGCGTAGTAGACCCAGATCCCGCCGCCCGACGCGTGCCGCGCCCAGAAGTCGGGCACCCGGTCCCCGTTGAGGTCGGGAACGGCGATGAGCGCGGTGATGTTGCTGGCCGTCCATCCTGAGCCGTAGAAGACGTCACCGCTGCGCGATCCGCCAGGCGTCTTCAGTGAACCCAGCGCCAACCGCACCACGTTCACGTCGATGCGCTACCAGTACGACGCGCGCGGCCAACTGGCGCAGGCCACCCACTCCGCCGACCCGACCCGCCCGTGGACCTGGACCTACGACCAGCGGGGTCGGCAGAAGACCGCCACCGGCCGCAGTCGGTCGCGGACACCTGGGGTCTGCGCAGCTCGCACCGCTACGACTACACCTACACCGACACCGGTCTGCCCGAGTCGGCCGTCCTGCCCGCCGTGGGCAGCCTGCCGTCCGAGAAGCTCGTCATGCGCTACACGAAGGACGGGCTGCCACTCTCGGTGTCCGGCAAGGACTGGTACGGCGCGGAGACCACCTACTCGCCGTACGGGCAGGTGCTGCGCTCGACCCTCGGCGCCCAGCCGTACCGGGTGTGGGCCCTGGCGTCGTACGACGACGCCAGCGGTGCCCTCAACAGCCAGCAGGTCTACCGCGAACAGACCGGCGACAAGACCATCGTCGGCGGCAACCTCGTCTCGAACCGCTCCTACGCCTACGACGACGCCGGCAACGTCACCGCGATCCGCGAGCAGGCCACCGGCATCGAGGAGCGGCAGTGCTTCCAGTACTCGGTCGGCCGGCTGAAGACGGCCTGGACCGCCAAGGACCAGGCGCAGTGTTCCCCAGGCCCGGTCAAACGGGGACGGCTCTCTCAACGTGGCGGCCGGCCCGGACAAGTCCGGCTACTGGCAGGAGTACGAGTACGACCTGCTCGGTAACCGCACCAAGCTGGTGGAGAAGGACCTGACCGGCGTCGCCGCCAAGGACTCCACCACCACGTACACCTATGGCAAGGCCGACGGCAGCCAGCCGCGCACCCTGACCAAGGTGACCAAGAACTACGTCACCCCGGCCGGTGCCGCGGTCACCGCCGCCGCCGAGCGGCTGTACGAGCTGACCGGCGAGACGAAGTCCGTCGCCTCGATCGACAACGGTGACGAGCAGACGCTGTCCTGGACCTACGACGGCCAGGTCGAGCGGGTCGTCGGCGCGGGTAGCAAGGGCAAGAGCGTGTACGCCGGTCTGGCCGGCAGTTGCCTCGACCTCAGCGGTGGCCTCGCCGTCCCGAACCAGCCCATCCAGCTGTACCCGTGCAACGACTCCCCCGCCCAGAAGTTCACGTTCACCGCCACTCCGAGTCAGAGCAACGCCAACCTGGGCACGCTGTCCGTGTACGACAAGTGGTGCATCCAGCCGGCGGCCAACACCGCGGGCTCGGCCCTCGCCGTGCAGAGCTGCGACGCCGGCGCGAGCCAGCAGTTGGAACGTCAGTCGACCGGCCAGCTCAAGCACATCGCCTCCGGCCTGTGCGTGGCCGTCAAGGACGCGGCGACCGCCGAGGGCACGCCGATCGTGTTGGCCGCGTGCGCCACTGTGCCCGCGCAGCAGTGGGAGGCGCAGAACGAGACCCGGCACATCTACGGGCCGGGCGGCACCCGTCTGCTGACGATCCAGCAGCGACAGGCCACCCTCAACCTGGGCGAGGCGCAGCTCACCGTGCAGCGGGGCGGGGCGCAGGTCTCCGTCAACCGCTCGTACGCCACCCCGGGTGGCGCTGTGGTGCGCTACGCGAACAACGCCGTTTCCAACTCCTACCTGCTGGCCCTCGCCGGTGATCACCAGGGCAGCACGTACGCCGAAATCGGCATGTACAACTCGGCGATGCCGGTGCGGGTCCGCAAGCAGGATC
Source organism: Micromonospora sp. NPDC048898 (assembly GCF_043198035.1). Classification (NCBI taxonomy): domain Bacteria; kingdom Bacillati; phylum Actinomycetota; class Actinomycetes; order Micromonosporales; family Micromonosporaceae; genus Micromonospora; species Micromonospora sp. NPDC048898. The sequence goes on along the minus strand of NZ_JBICUF010000001.1, from coordinate 439,884 downwards.
CGTTCGGCAACGAGCGCGGTGCCGCACCCCTGAACGTCAACCTTCTGAACAACACCGGATTCCTCGGTGCCCTCCGCGATGACGCCTCCGGCTACACCCCGCTCGGAGCGCGCCTGTACGACCCGACGGTGGGCCGGTTCCTGTCCGCGGACCCGATCCTGGACCTGAGCGACCCGGCCCAGTCCAACGGGTACGCGTACGCCCACAACAACCCGGCGACGCTGTCCGACCCGTCCGGTCTGTCGGTGGCGCTTACCGCCTCGGAGACGGCGGCGGCGCTGGCCGGCGCGGGTCTGTCGGCGGCGATGGTCTCCCAGGCGCAGGCGAACATGGGCCGGTCGTTGATGTCGGTGGTGCTCGACTCGGCTTGGTCCATCCTGAAGGAGTTCATCGGCATCAACGACGCCATGAACTGCTTCGGCGGTGACCTGTGGGCGTGTGGGAGTTTGATCCTCGGGGCGATTCCACCTGGCAAGATTCTCAAGGCTCCGAAGGTGGCCAGGGCCATCGACCGAACGATCGGCGCCATCCAGGCTTGGCGTTCGGCGAAGAGAGCCGCCGAAGCTGTCCTTGCCGCCGCCAAAGCGGCGGAAACGGCGGCGCTGAACGCCAAGAAGTTGGCCATCGAACGGGCGAAGCAGGCGGCGCAGGCGGCGAAGAAGAAGGCCGCCGACAAGGTCAGTACGACAAGTAACAAGGCGACAAACGCCACGAAGAAGACCGGCAACCCGGTCCAGAAGAACGCCCAGGCGAAGGCTAACCCGAGGGGCTCCTCGGCTGCGGCGAGCGGTGCCGGAAAGTCCGGTGCCGGTAAGGGTCAATCAAAAGCCGGGGGAAACACGGGCGCTTCCGAGCGGAGTAACGGCGGCTCCAGCGGCGGATCCTGCAAGACTTCTGGAAACAGCTTCGTACCCGGTACCAAGGTGCTCATGGCCGATGGATCGACGAAGCCGATCGAGGACGTCAAGCCGGGCGACAAGGTCCAGGTCACTGACCCGGAGACGGGCCGGGTCGAGGTGGAGACGGTCACCGCGGCGATCAAGGGTGACGGCGTCAAGCACCTGGTGAAGGTCACCATCGACACCGACGGCGACCAGGCGTCGGCTACGGCCGAGGTCACGGCGACCGACGGTCACCCGTTCTGGGTACCGGAGCTGAACGAGTGGATCGACGCCACCGACCTGCGATCCGGCCAGATGCTGCGGACGAGCGCCGGCACCCTCGTACAGATCACCGCGATCGAGCGCTGGACCACCCCGTGGGCCACCGTCCACAACCTCACCGTCGCAAACATCCACACGTACTATGTGCTCGCAGGCACCGAGTCAGTCCTCGTCCACAACTGCGGTGGAGGAACGGATGCGAATGGAAATGCTTGTGAGTGCGGCAGCCGTCAGCCACGCGCTGATCCGGCACATGTATATCTCGGCGGCCAGCACGGCGGCCTCAAGGTTGATACGCCTAAGGGGCCGCGCAATCCGGCCGGGATCGAGATCAACCATATTCCTGCGCACTCTTCCACTGATATGCCATTCTCGCGGGGCTGGGCTATCCAAATGGATAGGGCCGACCATCGCCAACTTGCCAGTACCGGTGGGGGTCCAGGATCCGCCCAGGCAGACTATCGTGCCAGGCAGAAGGCATTGTGGGACTCAGGCGACACGGCTGGTGCTGTAATGATGGACATCGAGGATATACGTTCCAAGTTCGGGCCGAAGTATGATGGTGCGATACTTCAAATGCTTGAAGGTGTCGGGCGGTAACCAGAATGAGCCGGGGTGAGTGATTCATGCTTCCGTCGTACAGCATCGTTCCAGGTGTGGGGGTGCCCGGGGCGCATTTCGGCGAGATGCGCGCTATCCACCAAGCAAGGCTTGGAAGTCGGACATCCTTCGAGCGCGTTCCTGGCTCGGGAGTCGTGGACGCCTACTTTGATGTCACTCTAATGCTTTCTTATGACGAGGAAGACCGACTGAGGGAGATTGAGATAGGTGGTGCAGATACCTTCGTGGAAGGGGTGCAGTTGCTTGACCGTCCCCTTAGTGAAGTTATCGATGATCTGCGGCGGTCTGCCATCAATCCCGAGTTCGTTGCTGATCTAGCTTTCGAACTGCCGGGCCTCGGAATTTACTTAATGACACCGGCCCCGGAAGAGCTGGAGGTTCCTGTGGAGAGTGTGTCGATCCGGCCATTGAACAGCATAAAAGGCTCCGTGCAGGCCTAATATCGGCTGGCTTCGTGGCGGAGTGGCTTCGACGGCCTTATCGAAGGTGGCCAAATCGAGCGACCCGATGTGCGAGAACGCTATTCGTGCGATCTGGGCCTTTTTCAGATCGCTCTGCGTGGTCAAGATGATGTCCAATGTGTCAACAGCTGCAGTTGCTTGTCGCCGTTGCCGTCACGGTTGCCGTCAAGAGGAAGTCATCATCGCTTGAGGCGTTTCGAGATGTGGTAGATCTCAATGACGGACTCGGTGTGCGATCCCTAAATCGAGGGCTGCGGTGGCTAGGCTGAGCTGAGCCGAATGTCCCGCTGAGGGGGTGAGCCCGGATGGCCCAGGCAGCGTTCGCGCCGGAGCCGGCGCCGCAGCACACCGAGCCGTCGTTCGACGTGCTGCGGTGGCACGACGAGCCGTGGACCGCGCAGCTCGCCCTCGACCTGTTGCCGGAGACCAACGGCCCCAAGGTTGAGGTCCTGAGCGGAAGCGTGATCGTGACACCACATGCCGGGTACGACCATCAGGACGCGGAGCTGGATCTCGCCTATCTCCTCAAGCAGGCGGCCCGTCGCGCGAAACTGTGGCTCTATCTTGAGACGAACATCGTCTCGGGCGAGGATCTCTTCATTCCGGACATCGTCATTCTCGACTCGCCTGGCGGCGGTCGCACGACGATGGACATCGGGCACGCCGCGCTTCTCGGGGAGATCGTCTCTCCCGGAAACCGACGCAAGGACATCATCGACCGCCCACGTGAGTACGCCGCCGCGGCCGTGCCCTTCTTCCTCCGGGTTGACCTGCGCAATCGGGTGCCCACCATCGCGTTGTACGAGCTGGCCGAGGGGGAGTACCGGCCGGTGGCTGCCGCCGCGGCCGGGACGCGCTTCGTCATGCGGGAGCCGTTCGAGTTCTCCATCGATCCGGCCGACCTGCTCGGCGAGGAGGCACCCCCGGACACATGCACCAGCGACTCCTCCGACGACAACGCTTGATCGACACGGCTTTCAGAAAACCGGGGTGTCCGAGTGCCTGGGATAGCCCGACTTCCTGAAAGCCGAGTTGATCAAGCGAGGTCGGGCGGGGCGCGGGGCGGAAGCGGCGGGCGGGGCGGCGCGGGGCGCGGCGCGAGGTGCGGGCGGGGAGGGTTGAGGCTCCCAGCGGGCGTTCAGTGACGGTGGGGGAGAATGGCCGCGTGACTTCCCCCCGTGACCTCGTCCTGCTCGGGTCCACCGGTTCGATCGGTACGCAGGCCATCGACATCGTCCGGCGCAACCCGGACCGGTTCCGGGTGGTCGCCGTGGGTGCGGGTGGCGGCAACGTCGAGCTGCTCGCCACGCAGGCCCTGGAGTTGGGCGTCGAGGCGGTCGGGGTGGCCAAGGCGTCCGCCGCGCAGGATCTGCAACTCGCGTTCTACGCCGAGGCGAGCCGGCGCGGCTGGGCCACCGGTGACTTCAAGCTTCCCAAGATCGTGGCCGGGCCGGACGCGATGACCGAGCTGGCCCAGTGGCCGTGCGACGTCGTGCTCAACGGGGTGGTCGGCTCGCTGGGCCTCGCTCCTACGCTGGCCGCGCTGCGTGGTGGTCGTACCCTCGCGTTGGCCAACAAGGAGTCGCTGGTTGCCGGCGGCCCCCTGGTCAGGGGCGCGGTGACGCGGCCGGGGCAGATCGTGCCGGTCGACTCGGAGCACTCGGCGCTGGCCCAGTGCCTGCGGTCCGGGTCGCGTGGCGAGGTGCGCCGGTTGATCGTCACGGCCAGCGGCGGCCCGTTCCGGGGTCGGCGGCGCGACGAGTTGACGCAGGTCACACCGGAGCAGGCGCTCGCACACCCGACGTGGAACATGGGGCCGGTCGTCACGATCAACTCGGCGACCATGGTCAACAAGGCGCTTGAGGTGATCGAGGCGCACGAGCTGTTCGACGTGCCGTACGCCGACATCACCGTGATGGTGCACCCACAGTCGGTGATCCACTCGATGGTCGAGTTCGTCGACGGGTCGACGATCGCCCAGGCCAGCCCACCGGACATGCGGCTGCCCATCGCGCTCGGCATCGGCTGGCCGGACCGGGTGCCCGAGGCGGCCACGGCGGTCGACTGGACGGCGGCGCACACCTGGGAGTTCGCGCCGCTCGACGACGAGGCGTTCCCGGCCGTCGCGCTGGCCAAGGCCGCGGGGAAGGCCGGGCGCTGCCGCCCGGCGATCTACAACGCGGCGAACGAGGAGTGCGTGGCGGCGTTCGTGGCCGGCCGACTGCCGTTCCTCGGCATCGTCGACACCCTCGAACGCGTGTTGGAGGAGGCCCCGGACTTCGACGAACCAGGTACCGTCGAGGACGTGCTCGCGGCCGAGTCGTGGGCACGCGCGCACGCGCAGGAGATCATCGCGGGTTCGGTGGAAGGAGCTTGATGTCGTACCTGCTCGGGGTGGTCCTCTTCGCCCTGGCCATTCTCATTTCGACAAGCCTGCACGAGGCGGGTCACATGGTGACCGCCAAGGCGTTCGGGATGAAGGTCACGAGGTTCTTCGTCGGCTTCGGCCCCACCATCTGGTCGTTTCGGCGGGGTGAGACCGAGTACGGCCTCAAGGGCATCCCCCTCGGCGGCTTCTGCAAGATCGTGGGAATGACCCCGCACGACGACGACGTCGAGCCGGGTGACGAGTCGCGGGTGATGTGGCGCTACCCCGTCTGGAAGCGGACGATCGTGATGGCCGCCGGGTCGTTCACGCACTTCGCGCTCGCCCTGATCACGATCTGGATCCTCGCCGTCTCCGCCGGCCTGCCCAACCCCGACTTCCCGACCACCGACGCGCAGGCCCGCCAGGAGCCCGCCGTCATCCGGCTCAGTGAGTGCGTGGTGCCGGAAAACTCGGTGCGGGCGTGCACCCCCGCCGACGCGGCCAGCCCGGCCGCCCAGGCGCAACTGCGCGACGGTGACCGGATCACCTCGATCAACGGCAGGTCGATCGGCAACTACGGCGACCTGCTCACCACCCTGCGCGCGCTCAAGCCGGGGGAGACCGCGCAGATCCAGTACGTCCGCGACGGGCAGCCGGGCACCGCCAGCACGGTGCTCGCGCAGACCCAGCGTCCGCCGCTGGACGACCCGAAGGGCGCCGCCGCGCCGGTGGCCGCGCTCGGCGTCGGGCTCGTCCCCAGCACGCCCACCCGCGTGACGTACGGCCCGGTCGGCGCCTTCGGCGCCACCGCCGACTTCACCGGCGAACTGGCCGTCGGCACCGTGCAGGCGTTGCAACGGCTCCCGCAGAAGGTCCCCGCCCTGTGGACCGCCCTCACCGGCGGCGAACGGGACGTCGACACCCCGATCAGCGTGGTCGGCGCCAGCCGGCTCGGCGGCGAGGCGGTGGAGAACAACGCCTGGCTGGTCTTCTTCATGCTCTTCGTCTCACTGAACTTCTTCATCGGCGTGTTCAACCTGCTGCCGCTGCTCCCGGTGGACGGCGGCCACATCGCCATCGCCTGGTTCGAACGCGCCCGCTCCTGGCTGTACGCGCGGATCGGCCGGACCGACCCCGGCCGGGTGGACTACCTCAAACTGATGCCCTTCACGTACGCGGTGATCCTGATCGGTGGCGCGTTCACGCTGCTGACCATCGCCGCGGACGTCGTCAACCCCATCACGCTCTTCTCAAGGTGAGTGCCTGAAGTGACAGCTATCAGTCTCGGTATGCCCGCCGTGCCGCCCCCGCCGCTCGCTCCCCGGCGGGCCAGCCGCCAGATCATGGTCGGTTCGGTGCCGGTCGGCGGTGGTGCTCCGGTGTCCGTGCAGTCGATGACCACGACCCTCACCTCCGACATCAACGCCACGCTCCAGCAGATCGCCGAGCTGACCGCGTCCGGCTGCCAGATCGTCCGGGTGGCGGTGCCGTCCCAGGACGACGTCGAGGCGCTGCCCGCGATCGCCAAGAAGTCGCAGATCCCGGTGATCGCCGACATCCACTTCCAGCCCAAGTACGTCTTCGCCGCGATCGACGCCGGCTGCGCGGCCGTCCGGGTCAACCCGGGCAACATCCGCCAGTTCGACGACAAGGTCAAGGAGATCGCCCGTGCCGCGGGGGCGGCGGGGGTGCCGATCCGGATCGGCGTCAACGCCGGCTCACTGGACAAGCGGCTGCTCAGCAAGTACGGCAAGGCCACCGCCGAGGCGCTCGTCGAGTCGGCGCTGTGGGAGTGCTCGCTGTTCGAGGAGCACGGCTTCCGCGACATCAAGATCTCGGTCAAGCACAACGACCCGGTCGTGATGATCCGCGCGTACCGGCAGCTCGCGGAGCAGTGCGACTACCCGCTGCACCTGGGCGTCACCGAGGCCGGTCCGGCCTTCCAGGGCACCATCAAGTCGGCGGTCGCCTTCGGTGCCCTGCTCGCCGAGGGCATCGGCGACACCATCCGGGTGTCGCTGTCCGCCCCGCCGGTCGAGGAGATCAAGGTCGGCAACCAGATCCTGGAGTCGCTGGGCCTGCGCGAGCGCGGCCTGGAGATCGTCTCCTGCCCGTCCTGCGGACGCGCCCAGGTGGACGTCTACAAGCTCGCCGAGGAGGTCACCGCCGGCCTGGAAGGGCTGCCGGTGCCGCTGCGGGTCGCCGTGATGGGCTGCGTCGTCAACGGTCCGGGCGAGGCCCGCGAGGCCGACCTCGGCGTGGCCTCCGGCAACGGCAAGGGCCAGATCTTCGTCAAGGGCAAGGTCGTCAAGACGGTGCCCGAGGCGCAGATCGTGGAGACGCTGATCGAGGAGGCGCTGCGGATCGCCGACGAGATGGGCGCCGAGCTGCCCGAGGAGCTGCGCGGGCTGATCAGCGGCCCGACGGTCACCGTGCACTGATCTTCCATCTGCACACAGCGGCCGTTCCCCCTGCGGGGAACGGCCGCTGTGCGTTCCTGGTCTTCTCGTGCTGTGGCGCTGTGGCGCTGTGGCGCTGTGGCGCTGTGGCGCGGCCTGGCGTCACTCGGATTCGGCGAGGATCGCGTACAGCTTGCGGCGCGTCTCGTCGAGCACCTGGGCGGCCCGCTCACGCTGGTCGTCGGTGCCGTTCATCATCACCTGGCGCAGGGCGTTCATCGCCTGCGCGCCGGAGTCGCGGATGTCGTGCCAACTGGTCACGGTGCCCTCGGCGACGTCCGCCCACGCGGGGGCCTGCGCGGCCTCGGTGGCCTCGGCCTGGCCGGCCTCGGTGACCGTGAACCGCTTCCGCCCGCCGCCGGACTCCTCGGTGCTGGCGACGATCACACCCTCGTCCTCCAGAAGCTGAAGGGTGGGGTAGATCGACCCCGGGCTCGGCCGCCACGCACCACCGGTGCGGGAGTCGATCTCCTGGATCATCTCGTAGCCGTGCATCGGACGCTCGGTGAGCAGAGCCAACACGGCGGCTCGGACGTTGGGGCGTCGTCCTCGGCCTCGGCCGCGGCCCCGACCGCCCCAGGGGCCGCCGTGTCCGTGCCCGTGCGGGCCGGGCGGGACCGGCGGGAAGCCGAATCCCCGCATCCGGGCCTCGTGCAGCGGGTGGTGCTCTCGATGGAACCTCATCGGGTTCTCCTTCATCTCGTACTGTCGCTGATGCATCAACGATATATCGGCAATGCGTCGTCGACAAGTCTTCAGTTGCCACCGGTGCGGTGGTCCTGCTCGGCCTCGGAGCGTTCGCACACGTGATCGCGGAGCGCTGGTGCCCCCGGTCGTCCGGTGGGCCGGGCGGACCCGGCCGGTCAGCGGGCCCGCGTCGGCCGGGCTTGCGTCGGCCGGGCCTACGCCCGCCTTGTCACTCGGCCGGCGGGGTCGGGGGTCGATCTGGCAGGCTGGTAGTCGTGCTGACGGTGCCGGTACGCCAACTGGGGGAATCGGAGCGCCGCGCGGTCGAGCGACTACTCGACCATGACCCGTTCGCGGGCGCGCAGGTCGCTGAGCGGATCGCCGCGCGCGGCCTGTCCTGGTGGAGGGCCGAGGGCCGGATCCTGGGGTACGGCGCGCGGCGCAACCTGGAATCGCTGTGCTGGCTCGGCGGCAACCTCACACCGGTGCTGGCGAGCGACGCCGCGGTGGCCGCCTTCGCCGATCTGCTCGCGGGCGAGGAGCGGCTCTGCTCCTCGATCGTCGGCCGAGCCGATGCCGTGCTCGGGCTGTGGGACCGGCTCTCCGACACCTGGGGGCCAGCACGAGACGTTCGCCCCAACCAGCCACTGCTGGCCGCCGACACCCTGCCACCCGTACCGGCCGACCCGGAGGTCCGCCAGGTCCGCTCCGGCGAGGTCGATCTGCTCTTCCCGGCCGCGGTGGCCATGTACACCGAGGAGGTCGGCGTCTCCCCGCTGGCCGAGGACGCCGGGCGCAGCTACCGCCGGCGGGTCAACGACCTGGTCCGCTCCGGTCGGGCGTACGCCCGCTTCGTCGATGGCAAGGTCGTGTTCAAGGCCGAGCTGGCCGTGGTCACCAAGCGGACGGCACAGGTCCAGGGCGTCTGGGTGGCACCGGAGTGGCGGGGCCGGGGGATCGCCACGGCCGCCATGGCCGCGGTGGTCCGCGACGCGCTGCTGCGGGTCGCCCCCACGGTCAGCCTGTACGTCAACGACTTCAACCTGCCGGCCCGCCGGGTCTACGAACGCTGCGGCTTCCAGCCGATCGGCACCCTGGCCACCGTCCTCTTCTGACCGCTGCGTCGCGTCGCGAGCCCGCGAGCCCGCGCGTCGGGCGTCGGGCGTCGCGGGTCGGCCATGATCCACTCGGCTTTCAGGAAGTCGCGGTGTCCGGGACCCGGTGACACCCCCGTTTCATGAAAGCCGAGTGGATCATGGAGTTCCTGGTGGGCTGAGGCCCTGCTCAGGGGCGGAAATTCGGTTGAATCTGGTCGTTGACGCCGGCAGGCTGAAGTCTCCGCCACCCCACCTCCGGAGGACTTTCCATGCGCCTGCTCCGTGATCTGTGGGGCACCTCGACCCGTCGGATGACGATCGTGGCGGTCCTGATCGTGCTCGGCGCCGCCGGTCAGGCGGGCGCGTCCGCGCTGGCCGGCGCCGTGTTGGTGCACCGCTCGGCCGGCTTCTTCGCCGTGCTGGCCGCGGCGCTGGTCGCCGTTGTTCTCAGCGACCTCGCGGTGAGCCTGCTGATGGCCAGGGTGACCGCCGACTGGTCCGCCCACGTGCGCCGCCGGCTCTGCCGGGTCGCTCTCGGACAGGACCTGCCCACCCTGGAGACCACCCCGGTGGGTGAGCTGCTGGACCGGATCGACGGGGACGTCTACCAGGTGGCGTCGGGGATCCGTAACCAGGGCACCCGGCTCGCCCAGGGTCTCTGCGTCGGCCTGCTGTCGATGGTCGTCGCGTTGTTCGTGTGGTGGCCGGCCGGGGTCGCGATGCTGCTGCTCACGGTGGTGCTCGCGGCCGGTCTGCGCGGGCCGACGGCGCGGATCGCCCCGGCCCGGATGGCCGAGGAGGAGGCGTGGTCCGACCTGGCCGCGGTGATGGAGGAGGCGGTGCACGGCCAGGACGACGTCCGCACCAGCCTGGCCCGACCGTACGTGTTGCGGTTGTACGCCAGGCGGGCCGCCGCTGTGCTGTCCCGGGGCGGTCTGGTCTGGGTGTTGTCCGCCCGGGTGGCCGCGGCCGCCACCGCGACGATCCGGGGTGGCATCGGCGTGGTGGTGCTCGGCGGGGCCTGGGCGTTGGCCACCGACCGGATCGACGCCGCCCGGCTCACCGCCATCTGGCTGCTCGCCCTGGCCTTCGGGGCCACTGCCGAGCACGTCAGCCGGATGGTGCCGGAGATCCAGGAGGCTCTCGGCGCGTGGGCCCGGGTGCGGTTGCTGCACAAGGCTCGGCAGGAGCCCGTCGGCGGCGCCAACCCGACCGAGGGTGACCTGCGCATCCGGGACCTGACCTTCGAGTACCAGGTGAGCGGATCAGAGAACGATCGGGCCGCCGCGCTGCGTGGGCTCAGCCTCACCTTCGCGCGCGGCCGCTCGTACGCGCTGATCGGGCGGACCGGTTCGGGCAAGTCGACGCTGGCGAAGGTGCTGACCAGGGCGGTCGACGTGCCGCCGGGCACGGTCTTCCTCGGCGGCACCGACCTGTGCGACCTCGACGTCGAGCAGTTGCGCCGCTGGGTGGCGCTGGTGCCGCAGCGTACGGAGATCCTGGCCGGGACGCTCGCGGAGAACGTCGCGCTCTACGACCCGGAGTTGCTCGACGCCGCGGCCCGGGCACTCGACGAGCTGGGCCTGGCCGGCTGGATCGCCGAGCTTCCGGACGGGCTGGCGACCCGCCTGGGGGAGGGTGGGCACGTGCTCTCCGCCGGCCAGGAGCAGCTTGTGGCGTTCGCCCGGATCCTGGTCCGTGACCCGCACGTGGTGATCCTCGACGAGGCCACCGCGCGTCTGGATCCCGTCACCGAGGCGCGGGTGCAGCGGGCCACCGAACGACTGCTGCGCGATCGGATCGGCATCGTCATCGCCCACCGCCTCTCCTCGGTGCGTCGCTGTGACGAGGTGGTGGTGCTGGCCGACGGCGCGGTGGTCGAGGCTGGCCCGCTGGAGACGTCGACGCGCTTCGCCGAACTGCTGGCGACCAGTCACGCCGCCGCGTACGCCGCGGTGGCGCCGAACGGCCGCACCGGCGCCGGTACCGACCTGCTGGTCGGTCCCGGCCTGGCCCCGGCCTGGCCGGGCGGCCCGCCGACAGCCGCCGGCTCCGACCTGGCCGGCGCGTGGCCGGGCGGCCCGTCGAATGCCGCCGACTCCGACCTTGCCGATGCCTGGCCGGGCGAAGCGCAAACCACACCGGTCGGGCCGACGCGGACCGAGCCGCCGCCACTGCCACCCGTGCCCCCGGCCCGGACGCTGCGGGAGATCGTCCGGCTGTGCACCAACGATCCCCGGTACGGGCTGGCCGCGATCGGGTTGTTCCTCGGGCTCAGCCTGCTGGGGCTGGACGGCCCGGTGCTGCCCTGGCTCTGGGCCGACCTGGTCGACGGCACCGGCAACCCGTACCTGCCGGCGGCCGGGATCGTGGCCGGGCTGCTCGTCACCCTGCCGTTGCCGTACTACACCCACGTCTGGTTCCCGCAGTGGTGGGTGCGGCAGATGCTGCGGATCGGCCTGCGCCTGGTGCACGGCCAGACCGGGCCGCGCCGGGTCAGCTCGCACACCCCGGCCGAGGTGGTGGCGCAGGGCGGCGACACCGAGCGGGTGGTCCAGCTCGCCGACAACGTGCTGGACCAGAGCGTCGCGCTGGTCCTGGTGGTCGCCATGACGGCGGTCACCGGCAGTGTCGTACCGGGGCTGTTCTTCCTCGGCACGATGGTCGTCTCCGGGCTGGCCGCTACGCTGTTCGGGCCGAAGCTCGAACGTGCGGCCCAGGCGACGGTGACGGCGCGGGCGGCCTTCGCCACGGCGCTGGTCTCGGCGCTCTCCGCGGCGCGGACGGTGAAGCTCGCCGGCGCGACCACGGCGGTGCTGCGTCACCTGGCGAGCCTGGACGTGCTGCGCAGCGACCGGCAGCGGCGGGAGATCTCGGTGCAGGTGTGGGCGCGTTCCACGCCGTCGATGGCCAGCGGGCTGCTGCCGATCGGCGCGTGGGCGCTCTACCTGGGCGGTTCGCTGTCCGCCGGTGCGGTGCTGGTGGCCGTCTCCACGCTGGGGGCGGCACGCTGGTTCGCCTGGACGACGGCGTCGCTGATCTCGCAGTTGCCCTCGGCGCGGGTCTGGACCCGGCGCACGACGGCGATGACCGGGGTGGGCGCGTACTCCGCGGGGGTTCCGGCTGTCGACCTGGCCGCCGGGACGGCGCCCGCGCCGACGCCCGCGCCGCGCCATCCGCTGCGGCGGCTGGAGCTGCGTGGCTTCGGGGTGGTGCACTCCGACGGTACGGTGGCCGTCCGCGAGGTGGACCTGACCGTGCAGCGGGGGCAGTTGGTGCTTGTCGTCGGGCCGGTGGGTTCGGGTAAGTCCTCGTTGCTGCGGGCGCTGGCCGGGATCGTGCACCACACCGGCGAGCTGACCTGGAACGGTGATCCGGTCACCGAGCCGGAGCTGTTCCTGCGTCCCAACCAGGTCGGCTACGTCGGCCAGTTGCCCCGCGTGCTCTCCGGCACGGTGGCCGACAACATCGCGCTGGGCCATCAGGTGGACGCGGCCGGCGCGGTCAGCACCGCCCAGCTCGACCACGACCTGGCCGCCGCCGGCGGTGGGCTGGGTCTGCTCATCGGGCACAAGGGCACCCGGCTCTCCGGCGGGCAGTTGCAGCGGTTGGCGCTGGCTCGGGCGCTGGCACCGCGTACCGAACTGTTGGTCGCCGACGACGTGTCGTCGGCGCTCGACGTCACCACGGAGCTGGCGTTGTGGCAGGCGTTGCGCGAACACGGGGTGACGGTTGTCGGCTCGACCGCGAAGCGTGCCGCCCTGGTCCGCGCCGACCACGTGGTGGTGTTGCTCGGTGGCACGGTGGCCGCCCAGGGCACCTGGCAGGACCTGGAGGACGACTGGTCGCACCTGGCGGGCTGACCCCTCGGACGGCGGCAGCGCGGGCTGATCTCTAGGACGGCGGCAGCGCGGGCTGATCCTCTCGGACGGCTGCCGTTCCCGGCAGCCGTCCGAGCGGGGGATCAGGCGCGGGCGTACTGCGCGGGCCCGCTGTGGACGACGCCGAGCTTGGCGGCGGCCCGGCGCGGCCAGTACGGGTCGCGCAGCAACTCCCGGCCGAGCAGCACCAGGTCGGCCTCGCCGCCGGCCACGATCTGCTCGGCGTGCTCGGGCTCCACGATCAGGCCCACCGCGCCGGTCGGCACGCCGGCCCCGCGGCGGATCTGGGCGGCCAGCGGCACCTGGTAGCCGGGGCCGAGCGTGATGCGCTGGTCCGGGCTCACCCCGCCGGAGGAGGCGTCGACCAGGTCCACGCCGACTCCGGCCAGCTCGCCGGCGAGCACCACGCTGTCCTCGATCGTCCAGCCGCCCTCGACCCAGTCGGTGGCGGAGATCCGGGTGAGCACCGGCACGTCCTCGCCGACCGCGGCGCGCACCGCGCGGGCCACCTCCAGGGTGAGTCGCATCCGGGCGGCCCGGTCGCCGCCGTAGCCGTCGGTGCGGTGGTTGGTCAGCGGGGAGAGGAACTCGTTGAGCAGGTAACCGTGCGCGGCGTGGATCTCCACGGCGGCGAAGCCGGCGGCCAGCGCGCGTTCGGCTCCGGCGGCGAACGCGTCGACCACACCGGCGATGCCGGCCTCGTCGAGGGCTGTCGGCGTCCGGTAGCCGGCGGTGAACGGCTCCGAACCGGGAGCGACGGGCGTCCAGCCGCCCTCGGTGTCCGGTACGCCGCCGCGTTCCGGCGCCCACGGGCGGTAGGTGGAGGCCTTGAACCCGGCGTGCGCGAGTTGCACGGCCGGCACCGCGCCGTGTGCGGCGACGAACGCGGTCACCGGCCGCCAGGCGTCGACGTGCGCGCCGGACCACAGCCCGGTGTCCTGCGGGCTGATCCGCCCCTCGGGGAGCACGGCGGTCGCCTCGGTCAGCACCAGGCCGGCGCCGCCGACGGCGCGACTGCCGAGGTGGACCAGATGCCAGTCGGTGGGCAGACCATCCGGGCCGGCCGAGTACTGACACATGGGCGCCAGGGCGATCCGGTTGGGCAGGGTGACGGCGCGCAGGGCCAGGGGAGTGAACAGGGAGCTCATGGGGGTCATCCTCTCGAAGACGGCGACCGGCCCCTGCGGGGAGGGGCCGGTCGCCGTCGGTGTGCTGTGGTCAGGCGGGAACGGGGGTCAGCTCGGGGCGGGTCTCCGCGACCGGCTCCGGGTCGGTCAGGTCGCGTCGACCGGCGGACTCGTACGCGGCCCGGTCCAGGGTGCCCTCGCGGGCGGCGACCACGGTCGGCACCAGGGCCTGCCCGGCCACGTTGGTGGCGGTGCGGATCATGTCCAGGATCGGGTCGATGGCCAGCAGCAGGCCGGCACCCGCCAGCGGCAGACCGAGCGTGCTGAGGGTCAGGGTGAGCATCACGATCGCGCCGGTCAGGCCGGCGGTGGCGGCCGAGCCGACCACCGAGACGAACGCGATCAGCAGGTAGTCGCCGACGCCGAGGTGCACGCCGAAGACCTGCGCCACGAAGATCGCGGCGAGGGCCGGGTAGATGGCGGCGCAGCCGTCCATCTTCGTGGTCGCGCCGAACGGCACCGCGAACGAGGCGTACTCGCGGGGCACGCCGAGGCGCTCGACGGAGCGCTGGGTCACCGGCATGGTGCCGACCGAGGAGCGGGACACGAAGGCCAGCTCGATCGCCGGCCAGGCGCCGGCGAAGAAGCGCAGCGGGTTGAGGCGGCCGGCGAGGATCAGCACCAGCGGGTAGACCACGAACAGCACGATGGCGCAGCCGACGTAGACGGCGGTGGTGAACTTCGCGAGGGGTGCCAGCAGGTCCCAGCCGTACGAGGCGACGGCGTTGCCGATCAGGCCGAGGGTGCCGATCGGGGCGAGCCGGATGACCCACCAGAGCGCCTTCTGGACGATCTCCAGCAGGGAGCGGTTCAGCGCCACGAACGGTTCGGCGGCGTCACCGACCAGCAGGGCCGCGGCGCCGATGACGACGGCGAGGAACACGATCTGCAGGACGTTGCCCTCGACGAACGCGCCGACCGGGTTGGTGGGCACGATGCCGGTGAGGAAGTCGGTCCAGGAGCCGGTCTTCTTCGGCGCCGTGGCGCCACCCAGGTCGAGGGTCACGCCCTTGCCCGGGTTGGTGAGCAGGCCGAGGCCGATGCCGATGCTCACCGCGATCAGCGCGGTGATGCCGAACCACAGCAGGGTCCTGAGGGCGAGCCGGGCGGCGTTGGCCACGCCGCGCAGGCTGACCACGCTGACCACGATGGCGGTGAAGACCAGCGGCGGTACGGCGAGCTTGAGTAGCTGGACGAAGAGGCTGCCGACGGTGTGCAGGGTGCTGGTCAGCCAGCTCAGGTCGTTGCTGCGGGCAACGAAGCCGAGCGCGACGCCGAGCACGAGGCCGAGCAGGATCTGCACGGCGAAGGGAATTTTGCGCAGGCTGAAGGGCATGAGGAAGCTATCCAATTGTCCGGTCTGATCAGGGCAGGCGTGGGAAGGCGACTAACCCGGACAGATGCCACTGGCCTGTAGTCGGAGATCGACATACAGGCGGACAGTGAGGCCCCAGACATTGCTCATCGCCAACCGACGTTACGCCGCCAGTGGCGTATCGCAAGGAGCGGTTGGCGTGAGGATCCTTACCAGGGCGTTGCCTGCCGGTGGTCCAGGGCCAGGGCGGTGGCGGTGGCGGTGGCGAGACCCCAGGCGACCACCAGCGCGAGGACCAGCCGTTCCAGCACACCCGCCAGCGCGCCCCGGCCGACGACGAGCATGGCCAGCCCGACCGTCGCGCACAGCGGCAGGGTCAGCGCGGCGGCAACGCCGGCCAGCCGACGCACCGCCGGCCCGGCCGGCCCGGACACGGCGAGCGTGAGCATGGCGAAGACCACCGACGCGGTTGCCGCGATGCTCGCGCCGCCGTGCACCAGATCCGCCGTGGTGGCGCGCTCGAAGGGCGGCAGCGGGCAGCCGGCGGAGCAGGTCACCGCCCCGGACACGGCGGCGAACACGGCACCGGTGGCGAGCAGCGCCGGCGCCGCCCACACCCCCGGGGGCAGCGCCGCGCCGAGCAGCAGCAACGCGCCGGCAAGGGCCAGGACCCCGATCCGGTACGTCGCGGCGTGTCCACTGCCGGCGATGCCCGCCTCACTGACGTACCCGGTGAGCCCCGGACCGGGACCGGCGGCCACGGCGAACGTCACCGCGACCGCACCGGCCAGCGCGCAGCCCGCCGCGGCGGAGGCGGCGACCCGGCGGGCGACGTCCGAGCCGGCCCTCGACGCGGTCGTGGTGCCGGACCGGCCCGGCTCAGCCACGCCCGTGTGGCGTGAGCCAGCCCGACTCGTCCGGCCCGAGGGGCACGATGCCGCTGGGGTTGATCTCCCGGTGTGTGCCGTAGTAGTGCCGCTTGATGTGGTCGAAGTCCACAGTCTCGCCGAAGCCCGGGGTCTGGAACAGGTCCCGGGCGTACGCCCACAGCACCGGCATCTCGGTCAGCTTGTTGCGGTTGCACTTGAAGTGGCCGTGGTAGGCGGCGTCGAAGCGGACCAGTGTGGTGAACAGCCGCACGTCGGCCTCGGTGATCGCGTCACCCAGCAGGTAACGCTGCCCGGCCAGCCGCTCGGAGAGCGCGTCCAACCGGGCGAAGAGCGCCCGGAACGCCTCGTCGTACGCCTCCTGGGAGGTGGCGAACCCGCACCGGTAGACGCCGTTGTTGACGTCGGCGTGGATCTGGGCCATCAGCGCGTCCATCTCCGGGCGCAGCGCGACCGGGTACAGGTCCGGTGCGTCGGGCGCGTGCAACGATCGCCACTCGGTGGAGAGGTCGAGGGTGAGCTGCGGGTAGTCGTTGGTGACCACCCGGCCGGTCAGGGTGTCGACGAGCGCCGGCACGGTCACCCGGCCGGTGTAGTCCGGGTCGGTGGCCAGGTACGCCTCGGAGAGGAAACCGACGCCGAGGACCGGGTCGAAGCCGTCCGGGTCGAGGGCGAACGCCCAGCCCCGTTCGTCGCGGATCGGGTCGACGGTGCCCAGTGAGATCGCGTCGTCCAGCCCGAGCAGGCCGCGCACGATCCTCGCCCGGTGCGCCCACGGGCACGCCCGGCACCAGACCAGCCGGTACCGGCCGGCCTCCAACGGCCAGCGGTCCTGCTCGTCCGGGCCGCCACCGGGTGGGGCGGTCGAGTCGGCGGTGACCCGCCCGGTGAACCGGTTGGGCTGGCGGACGAACGCGCCGCCGCCGCTGGTCTCTGCGCTGAACTGGGCCCGGGGCATGCCGCCAACCTATCCGCTGCCGGCGCGGATATCCTGGCGGCCGGCAGCCCCCGCGACCCGGTGGGCATGTCCCCACCCCCGCCGTCTGCACCCCTGAGGACTCGCGATGACCGTGGCATACCTGGTGGCCGGTGTCCGCACCCCGATCGGTCGGTACGCCGGCGCGCTGGCCGGCGTCCGCCCCGACGACCTGGCCGCGCACGTGATCCGCGAGTTGGTCGCCCGACACCCGTCGGTGGACTGGGCGCGGGTGGACGATGTGGTGCTCGGCTGCGCCAACCAGGCCGGCGAGGACAACCGCAACGTGGCCCGGATGGCGGCGCTGCTCGCCGGCCTGCCCGAGGAGGTGCCGGGCAGCACCGTCAACCGGCTCTGCGGCTCCGGCCTGGACGCCCTGGCCACCGCCGCCCGAGCCATCGTGGCCGGGGAGGCGGAGCTGATGATCGCCGGCGGGGTGGAGAGCATGAGCCGGGCGCCGTTCGTCATGCCGAAGGCGACGTCGGCGTACTCCCGCTCGGCCGAGGTGTACGACACCACGCTGGGCTGGCGGCTGGTCAACCCGTTGATGCGCGACGGGTGGGGGGTCGACTCGATGCCGGAGACGGCGGAGAACGTGGCCGCCGAGTACGGCGTCAGCCGTGCCGAGCAGGACGCCTTCGCGTACCGCTCGCAGCAGCGTGCGGCCAAGGCGCAGGCCGACGGCCGGTTCGCCGAGGAGATCGTGGCGGTGTCGGTGCCGGCCGGTCGACGCGAGACCCGGCTGGTCGAGGTCGACGAGCACCCCCGGGAGACCACGCTCGCGAAGTTGGCCGCGCTGCCCACCCCGTTCCGCGAGGGTGGCACGGTCACCGCGGGCAACTCCTCGGGCGTCAACGACGGCGCGGTCGCGCTGCTCGTCGCCAGCGAGGCGGCGGTCGCCCGGTACGGCCTCACCCCGCTGGCCCGGATCGGCGGTGCGGCGGTGGCCGGCGTACCACCCCGGATCATGGGGATCGGTCCGGTGCCGGCGACCCGCAAGTTGCTCGGCCGGGTGGGCGTCGAGGTGGGCGCGGTGGACGTGGTGGAGCTGAACGAGGCGTTCGCCGCGCAGTCCGTGGCGGTGTTGCGTGAGCTGGGGTTGCCCGTGGACGCCGACCACGTCAACCCGAACGGCGGCGCCATCGCGCTGGGGCACCCGCTCGGTGCCAGCGGGGCACGGCTGGCGCTGACCGCCGCCCTGGAGCTGCGCCGACGCGGTGGCCGGCGGGCGTTGGCCACCATGTGCATCGGCGTCGGTCAAGGCATCTCGCTGATGCTGGAGTCAGCCGCCTAGAGTGGTGCACACCACACGACCCGCGGGTCGGCCGGTGTTCGCGTACGCCCGTCGACGCCGGTGCCGTCCCGTGCAGCGGCGATGAACTGGGGAGCACACTGATGCCGGACGGACTACCGACCGAGATCGATCTGACCAGGCCGAGCGCGGCCCGGGTGTACGACTATTTTCTGGGTGGGGCACACAACTTCGAGATCGACAGGCGGCTGGCCGAACAGATCGCCAGCATGACCCCGAATCTCGCCGCCACCATGCGCTCCGGCCGGGAGTTCCTGCGTCGGGCCGTCCGGGTGTTGCTCGACGCCGGCATCGACCAGTTCCTCGACATCGGCTCCGGAATTCCCACCGTGGGCAATG
The DNA here is from genome assembly GCF_043198035.1 of Micromonospora sp. NPDC048898. Classification (NCBI taxonomy): domain Bacteria; kingdom Bacillati; phylum Actinomycetota; class Actinomycetes; order Micromonosporales; family Micromonosporaceae; genus Micromonospora; species Micromonospora sp. NPDC048898. The sequence goes on along the minus strand of NZ_JBICUF010000001.1, from coordinate 421,131 downwards.
TGCACGAGGTGGCTCAGCGGGTGAACCCGAAGGCCCGCGTGGTGTACGTCGACATCGACCCGGTGGCCGTCGCGCACAGCCGGGAGTTGCTCGCGGGCAACGAGCTGACCGGCGTCATCCACGCCGACCTGCGCGAGCCGGAGCGGATCCTCGCCGAGACCCGACAGCTCGGGCTCATCGACTTCGGCCGGCCGATGGGCATCCTGCTGGCCGGGGTGGTGCACTTCGTCCCGGACGCCGACCGTCCGGAGGAGATCCTGACCACCCTGCGGGCCGCCGCCGCACCGGGCAGCTACCTGGTCGTCTCGCACTCCACCTTCGAGGACCAGCCGCAGGAGATGCTGGACGCCCAGCGGCTCTCCGCCCGGACGGCCACCGAGATCACCCTGCGCTCCCGTGCCCAGGTCACCGGTTTCTTCGGCGACTGGACGGTCCTCGACCCGGGTGTGGTGCACATGCCGCTCTGGCGTCCCGACTCACCGTCCGACGTGGACGAGCACCCGGAGCGGTTCGGTGCCTTCGGCGGCGTCGCCCGGTACGACCAGCCCGCCGGCTGATCGACATGGCCGCCGTCCCGGACCCGGTCGGGGTCGACGCCGGCCGGGCCGACGTCCAGGGGTTCGCCGCGGACTGGGCCCGCGCGGTCCGTCGCCTCGGGTTCGTGCCGTTCAGCGCGGCCGAGACCGAACGGCTGCTGCTGACGCACACGATCCGGCTGGCGGAGGCGGTGTCGGCCGAGCCGTTCCACTCCGGCCCCGCCGAGGAGGTCGGGCGGGCGCTTGTCGAGGCGCACCTCAGCGAGCCGCGAGCCCTGGAGTGGACGCTGAGCGCACTCGGTTCGGACTTCTCGCGGCGCGTACTCGGTGCTGCCGACCGGCCGGCGGACCTGGCGGAGCGGATCGCGGCGCTGCAGGGCCGGCTGGCCGCCGGGTTCGCCCGCGCCCTGCGCGACCGCACCTTCAGCCAGCAGGAGCGGATCGCCCAGTCTGCCTGGCAGGCGCGTGACCAGGTCGAGCAGGCGCTGCGCGACAGCGAGGCCCGGTTCCGGGCGGTCTTCACCGGCGCCGCCATCGGGATCGGTATCGCCGGCGTCGACGGTCAGATCATCGACGTCAACCAGGCGTTCGCCGACATGCTCGGCTACTCGATCGAGGAGTTGCGCGAGATCAACGTGGCGGCGCTGTTCCACGCCGACGACGCCGCCGGGATGTGGGAGCTCTACCAGGAGCTGATCGAGGGCAAACACGACGCCGCCCGGGTGGAGAAGCGCTACCACCGCAAGGACGGCAGCGTGGTCTGGACGGATCTGGCCGTCTCGCTGATCCGGCACGGCGACGGCCGACCCCGGTTCACCGTCGCGATGATCGAGGACATCACCGAGCGGTACGAACTCCAGCAGCGGCTGCGCTTCCAGGCGCTGCACGACCCGCTGACCGGGCTGCCCAACCGGACGCTGTTCTTCGAGACGCTGGGTCGGGTCCTCGACGCCGCAGGCACCGGGCAGCGGGTCGGGGTGTGCTTCCTCGACCTGGACGGCTTCAAGGCGATCAACGACAGCCTCGGTCACGACCTCGGCGACCAACTGCTGGTGATGATCGGCCGCAGGCTGGCCGCGTGCGTGGCCGACCGCGGCCACCTGGTCGCCCGGATGGGTGGCGACGAGTTCGTGATCCTCGTCGACGGAGGGGACGACATCGACGACGCGGTGGCCGTCGCGGAGTCCGCGTTGGCCGCCGTCGCGGCCCCGGTGCACGTCGGAGACCACCAGTTGGCCGTCTCGGCAAGTGTGGGCATCGTGCAGTGCCCGGCGGCGGAGACCACCGCGTCGGAGCTGATGAAGGCGGCGGACACCACGCTCTACTGGGCCAAGGGAGCGGGCCGGGGCCGCTGGGCCGTGTACGACCCGGAGCGCAGCGCCCGGGACATCGCCCGGTCGGCACTCGTCGCCGGGCTGCCGGCCGCCCTGGACCGGGGCGAGTTCGTGCTGCACTACCAGCCGATCGTGTCGCTGCTGGAGGGCACGATGCTCGCGGTGGAGGCGCTGGTCAGATGGGACCACCCGGAGTTTGGTCTGATCGGGCCGGACCGGTTCATCGGCCTGGCCGAGGAGACCGGCCTGATCGTCCGGCTCGGCGAGTGGGTGCTGCGGCAGGCCTGTCAGGACGCCGAGCGGTGGCGGCGGGAGTTCCCCGACGCCCGGCTGGTGGTCAGCGTCAACCTGGCCGCGCGGCAGGCCGACGACCCGGCGATCGTGGACACGGTGGCCGACGTGCTGCACACCAGCGGGCTGCCCGCCGAGCTGCTCCAGCTGGAGCTGACCGAGAGCGCCGTGATGGGCAGCGCCGGTGAGCCGCTGCGCAGCCTCTATCGGCTCGCCGCGCTCGGTGTCCGGCTGGCCGTGGACGACTTCGGTACCGGTTACTCCAACCTGGCGTACCTGCGGCGGTTGCCGATCCACTGCCTGAAGCTCGCCGGCCCGTTCGTCGAGGGCATCCGCGCCGACGGGACCGACGTCGCCGCCGACCACCGCGACGAACGGATCGTCGACGCGTTGGTCCGGTTGGCGCACGCCCTGGAGCTGTGGGTCACCGCCGAGGCGGTGGAGACCGGGGTGCAGGCGGAACGGCTGCGGGCGCTGCGCTGCGACACCGGGCAGGGCCGGTACTTCGGCGCCCCGGCCCCGGCCGACGAGATCACCGCCCGGCTGCGGGGCGGGGCGACGTGAGCGGGGGTGGGGTGGCGGCGGTTGGCGCGGCCACACCACCGTGGACCGCCCGCCGGACGGCGTGCGCGAGGGGCACCTGCGGTCCGGTCGGCTCGGTCCGGTCGGATGGCGGCGATGGAAGGTGGCGGCGTGGATCTGACGGATTCGCAGACGGCGGTGACAGTGGTGGCCGGGCTGGCCATCCTGGCCGGGTTGGCCGGCGTGGTGGTGCCCGGCCTGCCGGCGCTGCCGCTGTGCTGGGGCGGCGTACTGGTCTGGGCGATCTTCGGCGGTGCCGGGACGGGCGGGTGGGCGGTGTTCGCCGCCGCCACCGTCGTCGCGGCGGGCGGCACCGTGATCAAGTACGCGTGGCCGGGTCGCAACCTGAAGCGCACCGGTGTGCCGACGTCCACGCTGCTCGCCGGCGGGGTGCTCGGCATCGTCGGGTTCTTCGTGGTGCCGGTCGTCGGGCTGGTGCTCGGCTTCGTGGCCGGGGTGTGGGCGGCGGAGCGACTGCGGCTGGGCAGCAACCAGCTGGCGTGGCCGTCCACCGTGCAGGCCCTGAAGGCGGCCGGCCTGTCGATGCTCGTGGAGTTCCTGGCCGGCCTCGTGGTCGCAGCCCTCTGGGTAACCGGCCTCCTCCTAACCTGACCCCCGCCCGGGGCGCGGGGCACTTTTGGGTACGGCGGGATGCCGTGTGTGAGAGAGAGGCGTGCCCCGCGCCGTGGGCCGGGCGGTCCGAGTGCCCGGGAGTGGCCCGTGGATCGGGCCTGGTCACGGGGTCAAGGATGCGGGTCGGAGCGGTCGGACGGCAACGCAATTAGCCCTCCGGCGGTGAGATTCCCACCCGCGATGTATTGACCGTCTTGATCGGCCGGGTCGACACTTTGCGCACTCGCACGCGGAACCACCTCAGGGAGGTGTGCAGTGGCAACGACCCCGATGCCGACCGCCGAGCAACCGATGGACGACGACGCCCGACGGCTCGCCGAACTCGGCTACAAACAGGAGTTGCGCCGCAAGTGGAGTGGCTTCTCCAACTTCGCCATCTCGTTCTCGATCATCTCGATCCTGGCCGGCTGCTTCACCACCTTCGGTCAGGCGTGGAACAACGGCGGGCCGGTCGCCATCTCCTGGGGATGGCCGCTGATCTCGCTGTTCATCCTGATCATCGGCTTCTGCCTGGCCGAGTTGGTGTCGGCGTACCCGACCGCGGGCGGGATCTACTGGTGGGCGGCCACCATGGGGCGCCCGGTGCACGGCTGGTTCACCGGCTGGTTGAACCTGATCGGCCTGGTCGCGGTCACCGCCTCGGTCGACTACGGCTGCGCGACGTTTCTCAACCTCACCCTGTCGGCGCTCTTCGACGGCTGGGCCGGGACGCTGCGGCAGGCGTTCTTCCTCTTCGTGATCATCCTGGTGCTGCACGGTCTGATCAACATCTTCGGGCACCGGATCATCGACGTACTCCAGAACGTCTCGGTCTGGTGGCACGTGGCCGGCGCGGCCGTCGTGGTGGCCATCCTGGTCCTGGTGCCCGACAACCACCAGAGCTTCCAGTTCGTGTTCACCGAGCGGTTCAACAACTCCGGCTTCGGCGACGGCGACACCGGCGGGCTGACGTTCTGGTTCTTCGTGCTGCCGCTGGGCTTCCTGCTGACCCAGTACACGATCACCGGTTTCGACGCCTGCGCGCACGTCTCCGAGGAGACCCGGGACGCCTCGCAGGCGGCGGCCCGGGGGCTCTGGCAGTCGATCTTCTATTCGGCGATCGGGGGTTGGATCCTGCTGCTGGCGTTCCTCTTCGCGGCCACCGACGTCGAGGCGGTCAACGCCGCGGGCGGCTTCTCCGGTGCGATCTTCGAGTCCGCGTTGACCCCGGTCTTCTTCAAGATCGTCATCATCATCTCCACCATCGGCCAGTTCTTCTGCGGGATGAGTTGCGTGACCTCGATGAGCCGGATGGCGTACGCGTTCAGCCGGGACCGGGCGGTGCCCGGGTGGCGACTCTGGTCGACAGTCGACCGCAACGGCACCCCGGTCAAGGCGATCATCGGCGCGACCCTGGCCGGCCTGGTGCTGACCCTGCCGGCGCTCTACGAGAGTTCGGCCGGCATCCCGATCGCCTTCTACGCGGTGGTCTCCGTCGCGGTTCTCGGGCTCTACCTGTCGTTTCTCATCCCGATCGCGCTGCGACTGCGGATGGGCGACCGGTTCGTGCCCGGCCCGTGGACGCTCGGGCGGAAGTACAAGCCGCTCGGCTGGATCGCGGTGATCGAGATCGCGATCATCGCCGTCTACTTCGTGCTGCCGATCGTGCCCGCCGGGGTGCCCGGCAACGACGACTTCACCTGGTCGGCGGTGAACTACGCGCCGCTGGCCGTGGGCGGGGTGCTGCTGGTGGTCGCCGTGTGGTGGTACGCCTCGGCCCGTAGGTGGTTCACCGGCCCCGTGCGTACCGTCGAGGAGCGTGCGCCGGCGGACGAGGCGGCACCGGTCGACGGCCCGGCCTGAGTCGGTGCCCGGCGGGATGGGCGGCGCGCCCGTCCCGCCGGGTTTGCCGCCGTCGCCATCGGGGGCATTGACGGTGATCCGGTTTGCCAGTAGACCTTGGTGATGGAGGCCCGCGCATGACGAAAGCTCCGTTCACGCTGGAAGAGTTGCGGGTCGCCGTCCAGGCCGGCGAGATCGACACCGTGGTGCTGGCCCTTGTCGACATGCAGGGTCGGCTGCAGGGCAAGCGGTTCCACGCGCCGTTCTTCCTCGACCAGGTGGTCGAGCACGGCAGCGAGGGCTGCAACTACCTGCTCGCCGTCGACGTCGACATGAACCCCGTCGACGGGTATGCGATGTCGAGCTGGGACCGCGGCTACGGCGACTTCGCGATGGTGCCGGACCTCGGCACGTTGCGCAGGATGCCCTGGCAGCCGGGCTCCGCGCTGCTGCTGGCCGACCTGACCTGGCTCGACGGTTCGGGTGACGTGGTCGCCTCGCCCCGGCAGATCCTGCGCCGGCAACTGGCCCGGTTGGCCGAGCACGGGCTGACCGCGTACGCGGGCACCGAGTTGGAGTTCGTGCTGTTCCGCGACTCGTACGAGGACGCCTGGCGGCGCGGTTACCGCGATCTCACGCCGGCCAACCAGTACAACGTGGACTACTCGCTGCTCGGCACCGCGCGGGTGGAGCCGCTGCTGCGCCGGATCCGCACCGAGATGGCCGGCGCGGGGCTCACGCCGGAGAGCGCCAAGGGTGAGTGCAACCTCGGCCAGCACGAGATCGCGTTCCGGTACGACGAGGCGGTCGCCTGCGCCGACCACCACGTGATCTACAAGAACGGTGCCAAGGAGATCGCCGCCCAGGAGGGGATGGCGATCACCTTCATGGCCAAGCCGAACGAGCGGGAGGGCAACTCCTGCCACATCCACTTCTCGCTGCGCGACGGCAACGGTCGCTCGGCGATGCTCGGTGACGGGCCGGCGCACCTGTCGCCGACCGGGCAGCGGGTGCTGGCCGGGCTGCTGGCCACCATGCGGGAGTTCAGCCTGCTGTTCGCCCCCAACATCAACTCCTACAAGCGCTACCAGCCCGGGTCGTTCGCCCCGACCGCGCTGCGCTGGGGCGTGGACAACCGCACCTGCGCGCTGCGGGTGGTGGGGCACGGGCAGGGCATGCGTGTGGAAAACCGGGTGCCCGGTGCCGACGTCAACCCGTACCTGGCGATCGCCGGGCTGGTCGCCGGCGCACTGCACGGCATCGACGGGGAGTTGGAGTTGGGCGAGGAGTGCGCCGGCAACGCGTACGACGACCCGGAGGCCGAGCGCGTCCCCAGCACCCTGCGCGACGCCCTGACCCTCTGGGAGGCGTCGACGGTGGCCCGGGAGGCGTTCGGCGAAGAGGTGGTAGCCCACTACGCCAATCAAGCAAAAGTAGAGCTGAAGGCCTTCGAAGCGGCGGTAACAGACTGGGAGCTGACCCGTGGCTTCGAACGCCTCTAGCCCCCACCCCTTCACCGGGTCGATCATGGACTTGTGGTGGGCGGAAAGTCGCCTGAGGCGGCTTTTGTGAGGCACCACAACTCCATGATCGACTGGTGTGGCGAGGGGTGGGGCGTGTGACGGTACTGGTGGATCCGGCTTCTGGGGTTGCTCTTCGGGAGGTTGCTGCGGCTTCGGTGGAGGACGTGGACGGGGCGATCTCGCGGGCCGCTTCGGCCTTTGCCACCTGGCGTTCCGTTGCGGCGGGGGATCGGGCTCGGTTGCTGCGGCGGTTCGCCGCCGTCGTGGACGCGCACCTGGAGGAACTGGCCCTGCTGGAGGTGCGCAACTCGGGGCACACCATCGGCAACGCCCGGTGGGAGGCCGGCAACGTCCGCGACGTCCTGGACTACTACGCCGGTGCGCCCGAGCGGCTGACCGGGCGACAGATCCCGGTGCCGGGCGGGTTGGACGTCACCTTCCACGAGCCACTCGGCGTGGTCGGCGTGATCGTGCCGTGGAACTTCCCGATGCCGATCGCCGCCTGGGGGTTCGTCCCGGCCCTCGCCGCCGGCAACACAGTGGTGCTCAAGCCCGCCGAGCTGACCCCGCTCACCGCGCTGCGGCTGGCCGAGTTGGCCCGCGAGGCGGGCCTGCCCGACGGCGTGTTCACCGTGCTCCCGGGCCAGGGCGCGGTGGTGGGGGAGCGGTTCGTCACCCATCCCGCGGTCCGCAAGATCTGCTTCACCGGCTCCACCGAGGTCGGCACCCGGATCATGGCCGGCTGTGCCGCCCAGGTGAAGCGACTCACCCTGGAGTTGGGCGGCAAGAGCGCGAACATCGTTTTCGCCGACGCCGACCTGGAACGGGCCGCCGCGACCGCGCCGGGCGCGGTCTTCGACAACGCCGGCCAGGACTGCTGCGCACGGTCGCGGATCCTGGTCCAGCGCACGGTGTACGACAGGTTCCTGGAACTGCTCGAACCAGCGGTACGCGCGGTGCGGGTGGAGGACCCGTCGGGCGAGGGCGCCGAGATGGGTCCGCTGATCTCCGCCGCCCAACGCGACCGGGTCGCCGGCTACCTGCCCGGTGCGCGTGTCGCGTTCACCGGCTCCTGCCCCGACGGGCCCGGCTTCTGGCACGCGCCCACCGTGCTGCTGGCCGACTCGCCGGCCGACCGGCACTGGCGGGAGGAGATCTTCGGCCCGGTGGTCTCGGTGCTGCCGTTCGACGACGAGGCCGAGGCGGTCCGGCTCGCCAACGACACCGAGTACGGGCTCTCCGGCTCGATCTGGACCCGGGACGTGGGTCGGGCGCTGCGGATGGCCCGTGCCGTCGACTCGGGCAACCTCAGCGTCAACTCGCACTCCTCGGTGCGCTACTGGACCCCGTTCGGCGGGATGAAGCGTTCCGGGCTCGGCCGTGAGCTGGGCCCAGATGCGCTGCATTCCTTCACCGACGTCAAGAACGTGTTCATCGCGACAGAGGAGTGACGCCAGTGCAGGGTCGGTTGCAGGACCGGGTGGCCGTGGTCACCGGAGCGGGCAGCGGCATCGGGTTGGCCACCGTGCGGCGGTTCGCCGCCGAGGGTGCCCGGGTGGTCTGCGTGGACATCGACGCGGAGGCCGGCACGAGGGCCGCGCAGGAGTGCGGCGGCGAGTTCGTGGCCACCGACGTGGCCGACGAGTCGGCGGTACGCGACCTGTTCGACGGGGTGGCCGACCGGCACGGGCGGGTGGACATCGCGTTCAACAACGCCGGCATCTCCCCGCCCGACGACGACTCCATCCTGGACACCGGCCTGGACGCGTGGGAGCGGGTGCTGCGGGTCAACACCACGAGCGTCTACCTCTGCTGCAAGTACGCGATACCGCACATGCGCCGCCAGGGCAGGGGTTCGATCATCAACACGGCGTCGTTCGTGGCGCTGATGGGGGCGGCGACGTCGCAGATCGCGTACACCGCGAGCAAGGGCGGGGTGCTGGCGATGACCCGGGAGTTGGGTGTGCAGTTCGCCCGCGAGGGCATCCGGGTCAACGCGCTCTGTCCCGGCCCGGTGGCCACCCCGTTGTTGCTGGAGCTGTTCGCCGCCGACCCGGAGCGGGCCGCCCGCCGGCTGGTGCACGTGCCGATGGGCCGGTTCGGGCAACCCGAGGAGATCGCCGCCGCGGTGGCGTTCCTGGCCAGCGACGACGCCTCGTTCATGACCGCCGCGCAGTTCGTGGTCGACGGCGGCATCACCGGCGCCTACGTCACACCCCTGTGAGGAGGCCGCTGATCGGGATCAGCTCGTATGTCGAACCCGTCGACTGGGCGGCCTGGCGGGGCGTGCGGGCCGTGCTGGTGCCCGAGGCGTACGCGCGGGCGGTGACGGCGGCGGGTGGCCGTGCGGTGGTCCTGCCGCCCGACGACGTGGACGGCGACGTGGTGGCCGCCCTGGACGGGCTGCTGCTGGCCGGTGGCGCCGACGTGGGTCCGGGGCGGTACGGCCAGCGGCCCGACCCGCGCACCGAGGATCGGCCGGACCGGGATGCCGGTGAGCTGGTGCTGTTGGCCGCCGCGCTCGCCGCCGGGCTGCCGGTGCTGGGGGTGTGTCGGGGGATGCAGTTGCTCGCCGTCGCCTACGGCGGCACCCTGCACCAGCACCTGCCCGACGTGGTGGGCCACGAGGGGCACCGTCCGGCGCCCGGCGTCTACGGGACCCACGCGGTGCGGTTCGCCCCGGGGAGTCTGGCCGCGCGGGTGCTGACCGGGGTGGACCGGGTGAACTCGTACCACCACCAGGCGGTCGCCGACCCGGGCCGACTCACGGTCACCGGGTGGGCCCAGGACGGCGTGGTCGAGGCGGTCGAGGATCCGGCGCTGCCGTTCGTGCTCGGCGTGCAGTGGCATCCGGAGAACGAACCGGACCCCCGCCCGATCACCGCGCTGGTCCGGGCATGCGGTGTGACGTAGCTCGCCGCGGTCGGTTGGTGGGGCCGGTGGGAGGATCGGCGCATGGGCAAGGTCTATCCGGAGATCGACAGTCGGCTACGTGACTTCATCGCGGGCCAGCCGGTCTTCTTCGTGGCCACCGCGGCGTCCGACGTCGAGGGGCATGTCAACGTCTCACCGAAGGGCATGCGGGGCACGTTCGTCATCCTCGGCCCGCACCGGGTGGCCTACCTCGACTATCACGGCAGCGGGGCGGAGACCATCGCCCACCTGCGCGACAACGGCCGGATCACGCTGATGTTCTGCGCCTTCGACGGGCCACCGAAGATCGTCCGACTGCAGGGCCGGGGCCACAGCGTCGCGGTCACCGAGGACGCCTTCGCCGACCGGCTGGCCGAGTTTCCCGCACCGCCGGACGTGCACGCCGTCCGGGCCGTGATCACCGTCGACGTGGACCGGGTCAGCGACTCGTGCGGCTACGCGGTGCCCCTGATGGACTTCCGCGCCGAGCGCGACCTGTTACTCACCTCACACTCCCGTCGTAGCGCGGATGACCTGGTGGTCTATCGGGCCACCAAGAACGCCACGAGCATCGACGGGCTGCCGGTCTTCTGACTGGTCGGGCACCCCGCCGACCGCCGCTCGTCGCGGTGCGCGCCCGCACTGTCCGGTGCCGGACGGCTCGCGCGTAGGTAAACAGCGCCCGACCGTCGTGTTGCGTTACGTTGCTGGTCCGCTGGGGTACAAGTCGAGGCACGGCGGGTAAAGATCAACGGTCGCGGGGTGCCGGCCGGAGCGGAGGCTGTATGAGCTCGGCCCAGGGGGGTGCGGACATCGGGCGTTTCGTCGCGCCCGGTCCGCAGGCTCCTCCGATGCTGGCGGCGGCGTTCGCGGCCGGCGGCGAGATGGGCGAGCTGATCAGCGGCTTCGACTGGTCCACCGGCCCGCTGGGCGAGCCCGCCCGCTGGCCGCCGGCGCTCTCCAACGCGGTCGGCATGATGCTCGCCTCCAGTGCGCAGATCGTCATGTTCTGGGGCGACGAGCAGCTCGCCTTCTACAACGACGCGTACCGACCGACCATCGGCGGCAAGCATCCGGAGGCGCTCGGCCAACCGGCCCGGCAGCACTGGGCGGAGACCTGGTCGGTGCTCGGTCCGCTGCTCGACGGCGTGCGGAGCACCGGGTGCTCCTACCGCGGTGACGACCACCCCTTCCTGCTGGACCGGCACGGCTTCGTCGAGCAGACCTACTTCAACGTCTCGTACGACCCGATCCGGGGCGCCGACGGCTCGGTCAGTGGCGTCTACTGCATCGTCAACGAGACCACCGGCCGGGTGCTCGGCGAGCGCCGGCTGCGGGCACTCGCCGAGCTGGGTGCCGAGTTGACCGACACGGGCAGTGTTGCCGAACTCGGCCGGAGCGTCGCCGAGGTGCTCGGCCGGCACCGGGCGGACGTGCCCTTCGCCCTGATCTACCTGGCCGACGACAGCGGTCGTCTCGCCCTGGCCGGGTCCACCGGCACCGCCCCGGCCGCGGTCGGCGACACCGCCGAGCTGCTGGCCCGGGTCACCGCCGACACCGCGCCCGCGACCGTCGACGTGGCCGACCTGCTCGACCCGCCGCCGGCCGACGCCGCCGACCAGGCCCTCGTGCTGCCCCTCACCGCGACCAACCAGACGGTCGGCGCGCTTGTCGTCGGCGTGGCCCGCCAACTCCCGCTCGGCGCCGACTACCGCGACTTCCTGGAGCTGATCGCCGCCCAGGTCTCCCGCGCGGCCGGCACCCAGCGGGCGTACGAGCAGGAGCGGGCCCGCGCCGCCGAGCTGGCCGCACTGGACCTGGCGAAGACCAACTTCTTCGCCAACGTCAGCCACGAGTTCCGCACCCCGCTGACCCTGGTGCTCGGCCCGCTGGAGGACATGCTGGCCGACCCGGCGCTGCCCCCGGCCGACACCGACCGGCTCACCATGATGCACCGCAACGCGCTGCGGCTGCTCAAACTGGTCAACACCGTGCTGGACTTCTCCCGGTTGGAGTCCGGTCGCCTCGTCGCCCGCTACCAGCCCACCGACCTCGCCAGCTACACCGCCCGGCTGGCCGGCACCTTCCGCTCGGCGACCGACCGGGCCGGGCTGCGGCTGGTGGTGGACTGTCCACCCTTGCCGGCGCCGGTCTTCGTCGACCGGGACATGTGGGAGAAGATCGTCCTCAACCTGGTGTCGAACGCCGTCAAGTTCACCTTCGACGGCGAGATCCGGGTGCGGATCCGGGCGATGGATGGCACGGCCCGACTGGAGGTGACGGACACCGGCGTCGGCATCCTGCCGGACGAGCTGCCGCACGTCTTCGAGCGGTTCCACCGGGTGCCCGGCGTTCGCGCCCGCACCCACGAGGGCACCGGGATCGGCCTGGCGCTGGTCCGGGAGCTGGTCGAGATGCACGGCGGCGAGACCGGGCTGGTCAGCCAGGTCGACGAGGGCAGCACCTTCACGGTGACAGTCCCGTTCGGGTCGGCACACCTGCCCGCGGACCGGGTCGCGGCCTTCGACCTGCTGCCCCCGGGTGAGCCCGAGCAGGCCCGGCTCTACGTGGCGGAGACCGCGTTCTGGACCGGCGTCGAGCCGACGCCCGAGGTCGCCGGCCGACCGACGAACGGCGCGCCGGCCGGCCGGATCCTGGTCGTCGACGACAACGTGGACCTGCGCGAGCACGTCACCCGACTACTCTCCCCGACCTGGGAGGTGGTCACCGCGAGCGACGGGCTGGCCGCTCTGCCGCTGGCCCGCGAGGGTGGGTTCGACCTGGTGCTCAGCGACGTGATGATGCCCCGACTGGACGGGTTCGGGCTGGTCGCCGCGCTGCGTGCGGACCCGCGTACCCGTCATGTGCCGATCGTGCTGCTCTCCGCGCGGGCCGGCTCCGCGGAGGCCGTCGCCGGTCTCTCCGCCGGCGCCGACGACTACCTCACCAAGCCGTTCTCCGGCCAGGAGCTGATCGCCCGGGTCCGGGCCAACGTCGAGCTGGGTCAGCTCCGTGGCCAGATCATCCGTCGGCTCCGGGCGCTGGCCGACGCGGCGGTGGCGGTGAACACCGCCCGGTCCACCGCCGACGTGCTCCAGGTCGCCGCCCGGCACGCGTTGTGCCTCGCCGAGGCCGCGCGGGTGGTGGTCACCGCCGCCGGGGCCCGGTCCGAGGCGGACACCGGCGGCGCCACCGCCGCCGACCCGTCCTTCGTTGCCGAACTGACCGGCACCGCCGGCGAACCGCTGGGCGAGCTGCGGGTCTGGCGTCCGGCCGGTGACGACGCGCAGACCGACGAGGCCGCCTTGACCCAACTGGCCCGGCTGGTCGGGGTACGCCTGGAAAACGCCCAGCTCTACGAAGCCGAACACCGCATCGCGACCACCCTGCAGCACAGCTTGCTGCCCCGGTCGCTGCCGCAGCTACCGGGAGCGGTGTTGGCCAGCCGGTACCTGCCCGGCACCGCCGACGTCGAGGTCGGCGGCGACTGGTACGACGCGATAAACGTCGAGGACGACGACCTGGTGCTGGTCATCGGCGACGTGGTCGGCAAGGGCGTCCAGGCCGCGGCGGCGATGGGGCAACTGCGCAACGCGCTGCGGGCGTACCTGCTGGAGGGCTACGACCCGGGCGAGTCGCTGACCCGGCTCAACCGGCTGGTCGGCTCCACCGATGGTCGCTCCTTCGCCACTGTGGTCTGTCTGCTGTTCCACCCACGCACCGGCCGGCTGCGGTACGCGAGCGCCGGTCACCCGTCCCCGCTGGTGATCAGAGGAGGTGACGTGTCGTTCCTGCACGACCGTGCGCTCGGCCCACCGATCGGCGCGATCCCCGACGCGACGTACGAGGCGGTCGACGGCGAGTTGGTAGCCGGCAGCCGGCTGCTGCTCTACACCGACGGGCTGATCGAGGACCGTCAGCTCGGCATCGACGCGGCGCTGGCCCAACTGCGCGTCGACGCGGCGACCCCCAGTGAGCACGTGGTCGACCTGATCGACGCGGTCGTCGAGCGGGTCGACGGGCGTCCGCGCCGCGACGACGTGGCGGTCCTCGCCCTTGAGGCGGCCGAGCTGAACCGTTTCGCGTTGCGGCTGCCGGCGGACCCGACCCGGCTGAGCGTGCTGCGCAAGCGCCTGGAGGACTTCCTCGTCGCGCACGCCGTCGACGAGACGGACGTGTTCGACCTGACCGTGGCGGTCTCCGAAGCCGCGGCCAACGCCATCGAGCATCCGGTCCACCCGGCCGAGCCGATGATCAGCGTGGCGGTGGCCATCGAGGGCCGGACGGTGACGGCCACCGTGCGCGACAGCGGCCAGTGGCGTGAGTCGACAGGCTCCGGCTTCCGGGGACGTGGCCTGGCGCTGATCAGGGCGTTGGGTGAGCTGTCGGTGCGGCGCACCGAGGAGGGCACCGAAGTGACGCTGCGCCGGGAGTTGCGGGGCTGACCGCGCGCCCGGCGGCGGCTGATGGCCCGGCCCGGCGGGCAGCCAGCTCAGGCCGGACGGAGCCAGCTCTGCTCGCCCAGGCCGGAGATCTCCAACACGCGGCGGACCTGCCGCGACGGCAGGACGGTGAGCACGCCCGGAAACTGCTGGGCGAGCCGGACCAGGGCGTGGATGGCGGCCGAGTCGAAGAAGGTGACGGCGCTCAGGTCGAGGGTGATCCGCCGGGCGGGCTCGCGCAACGCGGTCTGGAGCATGGTGTCGGCGGTCGCCATGTCGACCTCACCGGCCACCACCACCTGGAGGTGGTCACCGTCGATCTCCGCGCTGGCGGAGAAGACGGGTGGTGCTCCCCCTTGATCCACGCTGCCACCATGGCACAGCCGACCTGGCAGGGCAACAACCCCCTTCCAGCGCCCGTGGCGCGGGTCACCAGCGGCCCCGGCGATAGGCTGATGGCATGACCGTCCGTCCGCCGCTGACGCCAGGCGCGCTGTCCCCGATGCGTCAGGTGCCACCCCAGATCGCCCGACCGGAGTACGTGGGCAAGGAGCGCCCGATCCAGTGGCGCGGCTCGCACGTGCAGACGCCGGAGACCATCGAGAAGATGCGGATCGCCAGCCGGCTCGCCGCCCAGGCGACCCAGCTCGCCGGCGAGCACTGCAAGCCCGGCGTGACCACCGACGAGATCGACAAGGTGGTGCACGAGTTCCTCTGCGACCACGGCGCGTACCCGTCGACACTCGGCTACAAGGGCTTCCCGAAGTCCTGCTGCACCAGCCTCAACGAGGTCATCTGCCACGGCATCCCGGACTCCACGGTCCTGGCCGACGGCGACATCATCAACGTCGACGTGACCGCGTACATCGGTGGGGTGCACGGTGACACCGATGCCACCTTCTGCGTCGGCGAGGTCAGCGAGGAGGCCCGGCTGCTTGTCGAGCGGACCCACGAGGCGATGATGCGCGGCATCCGCGCGGTCGTCCCGGGACGGCAGATCAACGTGGTGGGCCGGGTCATCGAGTCGTACGCCAAGCGGTTCGGCTACGGCGTGGTCCGCGACTTCACCGGCCACGGCATCGGCGAGGCCTTCCACAGCGGTCTCTACGTGCCGCACTACGACAGCCCGCGGCCCACCGACATCATGGAGCCGGGCATGACGTTCACCATCGAGCCGATGATCACACTCGGCACCTACCAGTACGACATGTGGGACGACGGGTGGACCGTGGTCACCAAGGACCGGAAGTGGACGGCCCAGTTCGAGCACACCATCGTGGTGACCGACGACGGCCACGAGATCCTGACCCTTCCGTGAGCGCGAGGAACGCAGCGAAGCGGAGTCCCGCAGTCGCGAACGAAGGGCAGGCGCCGTGACCGACACCCCAGCGGCGCTGCTCGAGGCGCACCACGCGGACGTCTCCGGCGGGTGGCTGCGCCCGGCCGTCTTCGGCGCGATGGACGGTCTGGTCACCAACATCGCCCTGATCGCCGGCGTCGGCGGCGGCGGGGTGTCGCCCCGCAACATCGTGCTGACCGGCACCGCAGGCCTGGTGGCCGGTGCGATCTCGATGGGCCTCGGCGAATACACGAGCGTCCGCTCCGCCAACGAGCAGGTCGCCGCCGAGGTGGCCAAGGAGCGACGCGAGCTGGAACGGCATCCGGAGGCGGAGGCCCGGGAGTTGGCCGACGCCTGGGTGGCCCGGGGGCTGCCCCGCGACCTGGCCACCCAGGTCGCCGAGGCGGTGCGGCGCGACCCGGAGGAGGCCCTGCGGGTGCACGTCCGTGAGGAGTTGGGCGTCGACCCCGACGACCAGCCCAGCCCGTGGGCGGCGGCGATCTCGTCGTTCCTGTTCTTCTCGGCGGGCGCGCTGGTGCCGCTCCTGACCTACCTGTTCGGCGCCACCGAGCTGTGGCTGGCCCTCGCCGTCGGCGGGCTCGGGTTGTTCGCCGCCGGCGCGGTGGTGGCCCGCTTCACCCAACGCCCGTGGTGGACCAGCGGGCTGCGGCAACTGCTGCTGGGTGCCGCGGCCGCCGGCGCCACCTACCTGATCGGCTCGCTGATCGGTGTGCCGGGCGGGCTCTGACGCGGCCCGGGCCGCTCGCGGGCCGGCTCGTCCTAGCCGGCCGACGGCGGGCCGGTCGGCACGAGCCGGAAGATGTGGATCTCCCGGCCACCGGCCCGTTGCACGTACGTGCGGTACGCGGGCCACTCGGTCACCAGCAGCTGCCACAGCCGGTCCCGTTCGGCGCCGGACGCCCGCTCGGCCCGCACCGCGATCCGCCGGCCCTTGACGTCCACCGCGGCGGTGGGATCGGCGAGCAGGTTCATCGCCCAACCGGGGTGCTGGGTCTGCCCCCAGTTGGAGCCGATCACCACGTAGGTGTCGCCGTCGGGCACGTAGAGCAGGGGATTGCTGCGGGGCCTGCCGGAGCGGCGGCCGGTCGTCGTGATCACCAGGGACGGGATCAGGCCGAGCGCGACCACCCGCCCCCGGGTGAGTCGACCGACCACCCGGTCGGCGGGGACCAGCAGGCGTGCGGCGGCGCCGAACCAGCGGTGATGACCGACTCGACGGGTGATGTTTCCCAGCGCTGACACGCCGATCAGTCTGCCGGCTGCCCGGCCCCGGCGGCACCCCCGTACGCGCCCGGATCGTCAGCCGGCCGGCCACCGCACCGGCGTCAGTCCAGCCGCCGTTCGATCGGCAGCCGGGCGCGGGTGAACAGGCCCGCCCCGAGCATCGCCACCACCGGCACCAGCACCAGGACCCCGAGCGCGGGCCAGGGCACCAGCAGGGGGTACGGATCGGACGCCGGCCAGTCGCTGGCGTACTCGCGGTTGACCGAGACCAGCACGATCGCGGCGGTGCCGAGGCCGGCCACGATGCCGAGCACCGAACCGACACCGGCGATGATTCCAGCCTGGCAGATCGCCAGCATTCGGCGTACCGACGGCGCCGCGCCGACGGCCGCGAGGGTGGTCAGCTCCGCGCGCCCCTCGGCGGCGGCGAGCGCGGTGGCGATCCCCGCCGCCCCCACCGTGATCACCCCGGCCGCCGCCGCGAGCAGCAGCAGCAACGGTGAGATGTCGTTGGGACCACCGCCGTACTCCACGGACACCATGAAGGTGCCGAAGGGCCGCAGTGCGCTGGTGAACCGTTGCTCCTGATGCCGGTCCGGCGGGGTCGAGGTGCCGATCACCCAACCGGCCGGCGACCAGGTCAGGCCGAGGTGCCGGGCCGCGGACGCGGAGAGCAGCAGCTGGGGTTGGCTGACCACCCCGCTCAGCGCGTACCCGGGCAGGTCGGCGGCGGTGGACCCGTCCGTCCCGGAATCCACCTGGTTCACCCGTACCGTCACCAGGCCGTCGTGCAGGTAGCGCGGGTCGGTCACCACCACGCCGCCGGCGCGCAGCACGGCGGTGGCGGCGGCGGTCGTCGCCGGGTCCGCACCGGTGAGCAGCGGCAGTGCGGTCCCGTCATCCACTCCGGTCTGCACGTAGCCGCCGTCGTAGCCCAGTGGGCCGGTCCGACAACGCGGGTCGGCCCGAGCCTGCCGACGCTGCGCCGCGGAGAGATCGACCCCCGGCTGCCAGGGGCATACCTGCGCGGGTGGGAGCGCCGGCGCGACGTCGCAGTAACCCCTCCGGGACGCGCAACCCACCGAGTTGATCGGGGCGATCGTGTCGGCACCCAAGTGCTCCCGGGCGATGGTGGCGACCTGGGCCAGGGTCGGTTGCCGCGCTGATTCGTTCGCGTAGACCAGCACGTTGCCGGTCGGCACCAACGGTTGGTAGGCGCGCGACTGTCGGGCGTCGCTGCTGGCCAGGAACCCACCGAGCGCCACACTGCTGGCGACCGCGGCCATCACGGCGCAGATGGCGGGCGCCGCGGCCGCCCGGTTGCGACTGGCGTCGCGCAGCGCGATTCGCGGTGCCAACGGCAGCATCCGGCCGAGCCGGGCGAGCGCGCCGATCAGCGTGGGCGTGCAGCACACCAGGCCCAACTCGCCGAGGATGAGGCCGGCGAGGACCACCGCCGGGGAGGTACGGGTGGCCCCGAACGCCGCCAACCCCGCCCCGCCGACCACCAGCGACAGACCGAAGGCCAACCACCGGGTCCGGGACACCGGTGGGGTACGCCGTCCGGCGAGCCCGGCGCTGACGTCCTGCCGTGCGGCGGTCCAGGCCGGTGCCAGCGCGGCGAGCACCCCGGCCAGCACCGCGACCCCGCCGAGCAGCACCAGCGCGATCGGCCAGCACCGGTACCCACCGAAGCGGGCGTGGAAGACGTACTGCTCCACCAGCGGACGACCGGCGAACGCCGCGGCGACGCCGACCAGCAGGCCGGCGACGGCGCCCAGCACACCCAGCACCACGCCGTCGGCCAGCACGACCCGGCGAAGCTGGGCGGCATCCCCGCCGGCCACCGCGACGAGCGCCAGATCCCGCCGTCGGCGACGGATGCCGACCGCGAAGGCCGGGCCGACCAGCAGCACGACCTCCAGCAGCCCGAGGCCGGCGATGAGCACACCGGTGCTCAGGTCGCCGGTGCCGCTCGGGTCGACCGGGCCGAGCCACGTCCGCTTCCGATCGTCGGCCGGTGGACGGGTGGTGACCACCACCCCACGCTCGTTGAGTCGGGACACCAGCGCGGCGTCGACGGTGCCGGGCACGTCCGCCAGCCAGCTGGTCGCCGAGCTGGAACCGGTCGGTGGCACCGCACCCGGATGCAGCGCCACCACCATTCCGAGATCGTCGGGGAACTCGACCACCCCCACCACGGTGTACGCGCGGCTCCCGTCGGCGAGGGCCACGGCGCGGCCGAGGCGCAGGTCCAGGCGGCGTAGCGCCGCCGGACTCACCGCGACCTCGCCGGGCTGCCGCGGTGCCCGGCCCGCCCGGAACCGCACCAGCCCGCGGGCCAACGGATCGTCGAGGTCCAGCACCCGCCCTTCCACGTCCTCGTCGAGGCGCGGGCCCCGCAGGGTCAGCGGGATGCGGGCGCGCACCTCGGTGACCCGACTGCCCGGTCCCAGCAGCGCACTCACCTGGGCGGAGGTGGCCCGGGCGTGGGGTGGCTGCTGCCCGCCGTCCCGGACGTACCAGGTGTCACCCTCCTCGTCCTGTCGCACCGGCGCGTCGGCGATCCAGCGCAGCTCCGCGTCGGCCACGCCGAGCCGACGGTCGACCCCTTCGGCCGGGGTCAGCTCGGCCATGTCGTAGCTCGCCGCGAGGAAGGCCAGCGCCGCCACCGGCAGGGCGATCATCGCGAGCACCAGGGCGGTCCGGCGGCGGGCCCGGCGGGACTCCCGCCGGGCGATCCGCAGCGCCGCCCGCCAGGAGCCGGTCAGCTCGGCGAACAGCCGTCGGCCGACCGGGGCGCCGGGCGAGACCGGCCGCGCCGTCGCGGTGTCGACCGGAGCGGGGGCCCGCGTCGGACGGCGGATCGTCACCGGCCGCTGCCGGACAGCAACTGGTCGACGCTGCCCAGCGGTGCCGTCGTGTCGACCAGGATGCCGTCGCGCAGGAACACCACCCGGTCGGCCCAGCCGGCGTGCCGTGCCTCGTGGGTGACGAGCACCCCGGCGGCACCCGCGTCGATCCGGCGGCGGAGCAGGTGCAGCACCGCCTCGCCGGTCTGCGAGTCCAGTGCCCCGGTGGGCTCGTCGGCGAGCACCAGCCGCCGTTCGCCCACCAACGCGCGGGCAATGGCCACCCGCTGCTGCTGCCCGCCGGAGAGCTGGTCCGGAAAGCGGTCACCCAACGCGGGTAGACCCACCTCGGTGAGCGCGGCCATGGCCAGTCCGCGAGCCTGCCGTCCGCTGGTGCCGTCCAGCTCCAGCGGAAGCGCCACGTTCTCCACCGCGCTCAGACTGCCCAGCAGGTTGAGCTCCTGGAAGATGTAACCGATCCGACGGCGGCGCAGTTGGGCCAGACCGCGACGGTCCAGCGCCCCCAGCGGTTGCCCCTCCACCCGGACCTCGCCGTTGGTCGGGCGGTCCAGGCCACCGGCGAGGGCCAGCAACGTCGACTTGCCGGAGCCGGACGGGCCCATCACGGCGACCAGCTCGCCGGGCCGAACGACCAGGCTGACCCCGCGTAACGCGTGCACCGCGGCCGGTCCGGCACCGTGGGTGCGGTGGACGGCGCGGAGCTCCAGCACCGCGTCGTCCGGCCCGCTCACCGTCGGGCCTCCTCGCCGGCCCAGCGCGCCCCGTCCCGCGCGTCGGCGTCACCCGCGCGTGGCGGGGGAGGTGCCGGGCCGCTGGGCCGGTGGCGCACCAGACTGGTCTCGCAGTGGTCCAGCCAGCGCACCTCCGCCTCGGCCTGGAAGACCATCGAGTCCAGTACGAGGCGCCAGGGAAGGTCCTCCGGTCGGTCGCTGCCGTACTTCAGCCGGGTCAGCTCCTGCAGAGCCCGCATCGTCGCGCTGCGCTGGGCCTGCACCACCGAGCGGACGTCCACCCCCGGGGTGGTCAACGCCAGGGCCAGCTTGATCGCCAGCTCGTCGCGGGGTCTGTCGTTGCGGCTGACCGGCGTGGCGAACCACAGCGCCAGGTCTGCCCGGCCGGCGTCGGTGATCTCGTACGGGCGCTGACCGGCCTCGCTCTCCGGCAGCGGGCGCACCAGACCGTCTCGTTCCAACCGGGACAGCGTGGTGTAGACCTGCCCGATGTTCAGTGGCCAGGTCGAGCCGGTCGACTCCTCGAACGCGGCGCGCAGCTGGTAGCCATACATCTGGCCGCGTTCGAGCAGGGCGAGCAACCCGTGACGGATGGACATGGCCACGGAGTATGCATACCTGGTATGCGTACCGCAACCGGAGCGGAACGGTTCAGGTTGGCCGACCGGGAAATGGGACAGTCAGCGGGGTCAGCCCGGCCGTCCTGCGCCACCGGGTGGCCCGCACCGCGTACTCGACGAGGGCGGCCAGCGCCTGGTTGCGTTCGGCTCCGGTGGTGGACGCCAGAGCGGCCCGCCAGTGCGCGGCCGTGCGGTCCTCCACCTCCGCGGCGAGCCGCAGGGCGCTGGCCCGGTCGGTGACCGGGAACGGCAGCGCGTACCCGGCGCGGTCGGGCGGCACGACGCCGCCGGCCGCGCTCAGTTGCACCACGAGCGCGTCGCGTCGGCTTCGATGCGCGGCCTCGGCCTGGTGCGCGGCGTCCCGCGCCGCCCCGGTGAGTCGGACCCCGATCCGGCCGTAGGCGTAGATGGCCGCGTACTCGGCGGACAGGGCGGAGGCGAGCGCCTCCCCGGCGGACGGCTGCCTCACTTCAGTGCCTCCTGGTGGGTGGCTCGGGCGGCGGCGATCGACCCGAGCAGTGCGGCCCGTTCCGCGCTCGCCGCGGCGCAGGCGGCGGTGGCCGACTGCTGGGCGGTCTTCTCCAACCTGCGCAGGGCGGCGAGCGCGCCGGCCTGGTCGGCGGCGGGGGCGGTGGTGGGTGTGGCGGCCGCGGTCGGCAGGGCGACGCCGATCACCCGGGCCAGCTCGGTGGCGTGCGCGGTGTGCGCCTCGGCGATCGGGCCGAGCCGCCCGGCCAGGTCGGGATGCGCGGTCGCGCTCGCCTGGTATGCGGCGGCGAGCGCGAGTGACTCGTCCACCATCGGCCGCAGCGGGTCCGGTGGTGGCGCCGGTTGATCGTCACGGTCGAAAAGATCACAGCCGGTCAGCGGCACCGCGGCGCCGCCGAGCGCCAGCAGCGCCCCGGCGCGCAAGAGCTTTCGCCGGGAATGTCCGGATGCATGGTCGCGCTGTGTCGTTCTGCCGGTCCCCACCCGGCAAGTCAACACCATGCCCGCCGGTTCGGGGGCCACCGCCGTCGGTGCGCCGCCCGGCCCACCGGCGGGCAGGCGCGTTACGCTCTGCGCAGCCACCGGCGCGTCTGCTCCGGTGGTGTGCCGGCATGTCGGGACGACCGATCACCGTCGACCAGGGAGAGGGTGCGGAGATGACGCAGCGTGGCCGTGCCACCAGGTCGACTGGGCGACCCCGCGACGGCGCGGGTCCCCGTGGCGGTGACCTCGCAGCGCGGCGTGCCCGGTTGCGGGCCGTGATCGAGCCGGTGGTCAACGACGCCGGCTACGACCTGGAGGACCTGACCGTTTCCCGGGCCGGTCGCCGGCACGTGGTGCGGGTGATGGTGGACGCCGACGGCGGGATCGACCTGGACGCCGTGGCCGACGTCTCCCGCGCGGTCTCGGCCGCCCTGGACGCCGCCGAGGAGACCGGTGGCGACATCGTCGCCGGGGAATACCAACTGGAGGTCAGCTCGCCGGGCGTCGACCGGCCACTCACCCTGCCCCGCCACTGGCGGCGCAACGTGGGCCGGCTGGTCAAGGTCACCGCTCGGGGCGGGGCCGCGTTGCCCGGCCAGCGTGGCGAGCAGCCCGCCGGCGACCGCCAGCTCACCGGCCGGGTGGTCGCGGCCGACGACGAGGGCGTGCACCTGGAGACCGACGGCGGTCGCGCCTCCTGGACGTACGCCCAGCTTGGCCCCGGCCGTGTGCAGGTCGAGTTCACCCGGCTCGCCGAACTCGGCGAGCCGGACGAAGAGTTCGACGACACGGACGACTCAGACGAGATCGACGATTCAGACGACATCGACGACGAAGATGATGTGGAGGACGAGGAGAGGTGAACATCGACCTCGCGGCGCTGCGCGCACTCGAGCGCGAGCGGGAGATCCCGTTCGACACGATTCTCGCGGCGATCGAGACCGCGTTGCTGACCGCCTACCGGCACACCGATGGTGCCGAACCGCACGCCCGGGTGGAGATCGACCGCAGGTCGGGCGCAGCCCTGGTGTACGCGCAGGAGATGGACTCCGACGGCAGTCTGGTGCGGGAGTGGGACGACACCCCGCACGACTTCGGCCGGATCGCCGCCATGACCGCCAAGCAGGTGATTCTCCAGCGTCTGCGGGAGGCCACCGACGAGGTGCACTTCGGTGAGTACGTGGGCCGCGAGGGTGACCTGGTCACCGGCGTGGTGCAGGCGCACGAGACGCGTACGGAGAAGGGCATCGTCAGCGTCGACCTCGGCAAGTTGGAGGGCGTGCTGCCGCAGTCCGAGCAGGTGCCCGGCGAGCGGTACGCGCACGGCGAGCGGGTCCGCTGTGTCGTGGTGCACGTGGCCAAGGGCATGCGCGGGCCGCAGATCACCCTGTCCCGGTCGCACCCGGCGCTTGTGAAGAAGCTGTTCGCGTTGGAGGTGCCGGAGATCGCCGACGGCACTGTGGAGATCGGCGCGATCGCCCGTGAGGCAGGTCACCGCACGAA
Source organism: Micromonospora sp. NPDC048898 (assembly GCF_043198035.1). Lineage (NCBI taxonomy): Bacteria > Bacillati > Actinomycetota > Actinomycetes > Micromonosporales > Micromonosporaceae > Micromonospora > Micromonospora sp. NPDC048898. The sequence continues at coordinate 397,773 of NZ_JBICUF010000001.1, read as the reverse complement.
GATCGCCGTACGATCCACCACCCCCGGCGTGAACGCCAAGGGCGCCTGCATCGGCCCGATGGGTCAGCGGGTGCGGGCCGTGATGAGCGAGTTGCACGGTGAGAAGATCGACATTATCGACTGGTCGGACGACCCGGCCACCTTCGTCGGCAACGCGTTGTCGCCGGCCAAGGCACTGCGGGTCGAGGTGGTCGACCTGGCGAATCGGGCCGCCCGGGTGACGGTTCCCGACTTCCAGCTCTCGCTCGCGATCGGCCGGGAGGGGCAGAATGCCCGACTCGCGGCCCGATTGACCGGTTGGCGGATCGACATTCGGTCCGACGCGGAGCAGACCGCTCCCGCCGCGCGTGCGGCAGCTGATCACGTGCGGGAGCCGGGCGGCGCGATCTCGGGCAGCTAGGGGTAGACTTCTTCCAGTGGTACGACGCACAACGCCGGAACGCACCTGTGTGGGTTGTCGGCAACGTGCGCCGGCCAGCGAATTGCTGCGGATCGTCGCGGTCCGGGACGGGGCTGGTCTCAGTCTCCGGCCTGATCCGCGCCGCAGGCTGCCGGGTCGGGGAGCGAACATGCACCCGGATCCGGCCTGCTTCGCGCTGGCGGTGCGGCGCCGCGCTTTCGGGCGTGCGCTGCGCAGCACCGAGGTCCTCGACCACGGTGTGCTGGCGGAGCACGTCGATGCGCCAACCACTACGTCCGGTCAGCCCGACCGGGCGAGGGTCGCTAGCAGGGTAGGACGACCGACATGAGCACACGATGAAGTCCCTGAAATGACCAGGCTTCAAGTGCACGAGTGAGGTCGCTGCGGGTGCTGCCCGCACGACCTCGGAGTGAGGAGTGCAGTGGCAGGCAAGGCCCGCGTACACGAGCTTGCAAAAGAGCTCGGGGTCGAGAGTAAGACCGTTCTCGCCAAGCTGAAGGAAATGGGCGAGTTCGTGAAGTCCGCGTCCAGCACCGTCGAGGCGCCCGTCGCCCGACGGCTGCGTAACGCATTCGTCGCGTCCGCCGGTGCTCCGGCACCGGCCGCCCCGTCGGCGCCCGCGCCGACGACGGCTTCCAACCCGACCCCGACGCTGTCCCCGACCCCGGGCGCGCCCCGGGTCTCGGCCAAGCCGATGCCGCCTCGGCGGCCGGCCGCGCCGGCACCCGGCCCGAAGCCGAAGGGCCCGGTGCCCGCCGCACCGCAGCCCGCGGCTCCGGTCGCCAAGCCGGCGAGTGCCCACGACATCGAGGTGGCGGCCGCCGAGGCGCGCGCCGCCGCGCTGAAGGCTGACCAGGAGGCCGCGGTCAAGGCCGCGCAGGCCGCCCGCCAGCAGCAGCGGGACAACCCCGTTCGCCGGGAGCCTCCGGCTGACGGCGGCAACCGTCCCGGTCCTCGGCCGGGTCCCGCCGCGATGCCTCCCCGTCCCGGTTCGCCGGCCGCTCGTCCGAGCACGCCGGCTCCCGGTCCGGGTGCCCGGCCTGGCGGTCGTCCGCCGGCGCGTGGCGCCGGTAACAACCCGTTCGGCATCCAGGGTGGCCAGCAGCAGCGGCCCCCGGCCGCCGGTGCGGGTGGTCCCCGGCCCAACAGCCCGGCGGGCATGCCGCCGCGGCCGAGTCCCAACTCCATGCCGCCGCGGCCCAGTCCGGCGTCCATGCCGAGCCAGCGTCCGGCTGCTGGTCGCCCCGGTCCCGGTGGCGCTGGTCGCCCCGGCGGTGGTGGCGGTGCCGGTCGTCCCGGTGGCGGCGGCGGTGGCTTCCGTGGCGGTCCCGGCGGTGGCGCCGGCGGCGGTGGCGGTTACCGCGGCGGCCCTGGTGGCGGCGCGGGTGCCGGCGGCGGCGGTGGCTACCGTGGCGGTCCCGGCGGCGGTGGCGGTGCTCCCGGTGGCGGTTTCCGCCCGGGTGCTCCCTCCGGTGGCGGCGGTCGTCCGGGTGCGGGTGGTCGTGGCCGTGGCGGCGGCGCCGCGGGTGCCTTCGGGCGTCCGGGTGGCCGGCCGACGCGCGGTCGCAAGTCCAAGAAGCAGCGCAGACAGGAGTTCGACAACCTGTCGGCTCCGACCATGAGCTCGGGTGCTCCCCGGGGTCAGGGTCAGATCGTCCGGCTCTCCCGTGGCGCCTCGCTGTCGGACTTCGCCGACAAGATCAACGCCAACCCGGGTTCGCTGGTCCAGGAGATGTTCAACCTGGGCGAGATGGTCACCGCGACCCAGTCCTGTTCTGACGACACCCTCCACCTGCTGGGTGAGCACCTGGGCTTCGACATCCAGATCGTCAGCCCGGAGGACGAGGACCGCGAGCTGCTCGCGCAGTTCAACATCGACCTCGACGCGGAGGTGGCCGAGGAGCGTCTGGTCAGCCGTGCGCCGGTGGTGACCGTCATGGGTCACGTCGACCACGGTAAGACCAAGCTGCTCGACGCGATCCGCAAGGCGAACGTCGTGGCCGGTGAGGCGGGTGGCATCACCCAGCACATCGGTGCGTACCAGGTCCACGTCCCGCACGAGGGCGAGGACCGGGCGGTCACCTTCATCGACACCCCGGGTCACGAGGCGTTCACCGCCATGCGTGCTCGTGGTGCCCAGGTGACGGACATCGTGATCCTGGTGGTCGCGGCCGACGACGGCGTGATGCCGCAGACCATCGAGGCGTTGAACCACGCCAAGGCGGCCGACGTGCCGATCGTGGTCGCGGTCAACAAGGTCGACAAGCCGGACGCCAACCCGGACAAGGTCCGCCAGCAGCTGACCGAGTACGGCCTGGTCGCCGAGGAGTACGGCGGCGAGACCATGTTCGTCAACGTGGCCGCCAAGCCGGGCATCGGCATCGAGGAGTTGCTCGAGGCTGTCCTGCTGACCGCCGACGCGTCGCTGGAGCTGACCGCTCCGATCGACGGGCCGGCGCAGGGTGTGGCCATCGAGGCGCACCTGGACAAGGGCCGCGGTGCGGTGGCGACGGTGCTCGTGCAGAAGGGCACCCTGCGGGCAGGCGACTCGATCGTCGCCGGTGGGGCGCACGGCCGGGTCCGGGCCATGCTCGACGAGAACGGCAACCAGCTCACCGAGGCTGGGCCGGCGCGTCCGGTCATGGTGCTGGGTCTGACCGCGCCGCCCGGCGCGGGCGACACGTTCCTCGCCGCGGCGGACGACCGCACGGTGCGGCAGATCGCCGAGCAGCGGCAGGCACGGCGGCGGGCGGCGTCCTTCGCCAACTCCCGTGGTCGGGCCACTCTTGAGACGCTCATGGAGCAGCTCAAGGAGGGCGAGAAGACCTCGCTCAACCTCATCCTCAAGGGCGATGTCTCCGGTTCGGTGGAGGCTCTGGAGGACGCGCTGTTCAACCTCGACATCCCCGAGGAGGTCCAGCTCAAGGTCCTCGACCGGGGCGTGGGCGCGATCACCGAGAGCAACGTCATGCTCGCGAGCGCCTCGTCCGAGCCGGTCACGATCATCGGCTTCAACGTGCGGGCCTCCAACAAGGTCCGTGAGATGGCCGACCGCGAGGGCGTGGAGATCCGGTATTACACCGTCATCTACCAGGCCATCGAGGAGATCGAGGCAGCGCTCAAGGGCCTGCTCAAGCCGGAGTACGAGGAGGTCGAGCTGGGCAGCGCGGAGATCCGCGACGTCTTCCGCTCGTCCAAGATCGGCAACATCTCCGGTTGCATCGTCCGGGCCGGCGTCATCCGACGCAACGCGAAGGCTCGCCTGCTTCGGGACGGGGCGGTCGTGGCGGACAACCTCACGATCAGCTCGCTGAAGCGGTTCAAGGACGACGCCACCGAGGTCCGCGAGGGCTTCGAGTGTGGTCTGACCCTGGGTAGTTACAACAACGTCCAGGTCGGCGACGTCATCGAGACCTTCGAGATGCGGGAGAAGGTTCGCGCCTGATCCGGCAGTGACACGCTGATCAAGGGGTTTACGCCGTTCGGCGTAAACCCCTTGATCATGCGGGGTGGGTTGGCGGTATCGTCCGGGGCGATGTTCACCGGAACCGCGGTCTTCGACCTGCTGCTGCCGGGCGACTCCAGGTCGCTCAAGGCCAAGAGATCATACGTACGGCCGATCGTGGCTGCGCTGCGCCGCTTCGAGGTGTCGGCCGCCGAGGTGGGAGCGCTCGACCTGCACGGTCGAGCGCAACTGGCGGTGGCCGTGGTGGCCGCCGAGACGGCGCACGTCCGCGAGGTGCTCGACTCCTGTGAGCGCCTGGTGGCCGGTCGCCCCGAGGTCGAGCTGCTGTCGGTCCGCCGCCGGCTGTACGGCGTGGACGACGACTGACCCCGGAGCCGGCTGTGCCGGGCGACCGGTGCGGCCGCGAAGGTAGTGTTCGAGATGTTGGCCGGTCGGCTGGCGGCCCCGGGTCGCCGGGTCGACCGGGAGCAGGACGCCGTGGAGGTGGCGAGATGTCTGATCCGGCCAAGGTACGCCGGCACGCGGAACGGGTGCGTGAGCTGGTCGCGTCGGTGGTGCGGAGCCAGATCAAGGACCCGCGGCTCGGGATGATCACCATCACCGACGCCCGGATCACCGCGGACCTGCGGGACGCGACGGTGTTCTACACGGTGCTCGGTGACGCGGTGGCCCAGGCCGACACCGCGGCGGCGCTGGAGAGCGCCAAGGGGCTGCTGCGCAGCACCGTCGGCAAGGCCCTCGGGCTGCGGCACTCGCCGACCCTCACGTTCGTCCTCGACGACGTGCAGGACCAGGTCAAGCACATCGACGACCTGCTCGCCGCCGCGCGCAACGCCGACGCGGAGGTGCAGCGGCTCGCCGCCCAGGCGAAGTACGCGGGCGAGGCGCAGCCGTACCGGGTCGACGACGAGACGGATGAGGGTGACGAGGCGGACGAGGCTGACGCGGCCACCGACGTCACGGGGGCCCCGCGGGGTGGGGAAACGCGGTGACCAGCACCGCCAGCGTTCCGCTTGCCGGTGCGGCCGGGGTCGGCCCCGCCGAGATGGACTGGGCTGCCGCCGAGGCGCTGGTGCGGGCTCTCCCGTCGACCGCCCGGGTGCTGCTGATCTGCCACGTCAACCCGGACGGCGACGCGCTGGGCAGCATGCTCGGCTTCGGTCTGGGTCTGCGGCAGTTCGGCGTCCGCGAGGTGCAGGCGACGTTCCCGGGGCCACCGGAGGTGCCCGAGCCGTTCCGGGGGCTGCCCGGTCTGGACCTGCTGGTCCCGGCGGACGCCGCCGACCCGGCACCGGACCTGGTGATCTGCTTCGACGCGGCGAGCGAGTCGCGCCTCGGTGAGCTGGCCGGGCGGTTGTCGTCGGCGGGGGCGGCGCTGGTGCTCGATCACCACGCCTCGAACTCCGGCTTCGGCACGGTCAACCTGGTGGACCCGGGCGCCGCGGCGACATCGGTGGTGGCGGAGCAACTGCTGGCCCGGCTCGGGGTGGTGGTGGATCCGGCCATCGCGGAGTGCCTCTACGTGGCACTGACCACGGATACCGGGTCGTTCCGGTTCGCGGCGACCACCCCGGCGGTGCACCAGATGGCCGCCCGGTTGTTGGCGACCGGCATCTCTCCCGGGGACATCTCCCGGCGGGTCTTCGACACCCGCCCGTTCGGGGCGGTGCGTCTCTTCGGTGAGGTGCTCGGCCGGGCCCGGCTGGAGCCGGCGGCCGCTGGCGGCCGAGGCTTCGTCTGGACCTTCGCCACGCTCGACGACCTGGCCCGGCACGACCAGCGTCCGTACGTGCTGGAGGCGCTCATCGACTCGGTGCGGTGCACCGCCGAGGCGGATGTGAGCTGTGTGGTCAAGCAGGTCACACCCGGCGAGTGGGCGGTGTCGATGCGCAGCAAGGGCGCGGTGGACGTCAGCCGGGTCGCGGTCACGCTGGGCGGTGGTGGCCACACGTTCGCGGCCGGGTTCACCGGTCGGGGCACCGTCGAGCAGGTGGTCGAGTCGATCCGCGGTCAACTGGACGCGGCGTTGATCCGCCCCGGCGCCTGACGGCGGCGTTCGCCGCCATCGATCGGTCGATCCGGAAGATCAGGGTCAGCTCCGGGGAGTGTTGGTCTTCCCGCGCTCCGTGAGACCGGGAAGAATTGCGGGATGGAGCAGCCGCACGACCTCACCGTGGAGGCCCCCCGCGCCTGGGACCGGCCCGCCGTCTCCGTTCCCGTCCTCGTCTGCCTGTCGCTTGTCGGCGGCCGGTTCGCGTCGTTCTCCACCGAGGCCAATCTGTTCACCCTTGGCACCGGTGGCGTGCTGATCTGGCTCGGTCTGAGCAATCGGGTGCCTCGTCGACCGGCACCGCGCCGGCTGGGCTCGGGGGCGGTCTGGTGGGCGGTGCCGGTGGTGGTCTTCGGTGTCTTCGAGGGGGTGACCTTCGTGCTGGCCGCCGGTGACGACTTTCCCACCTTCTCCCGGCTGGCCGACCCTCTCCTGGAGGATCAGCTGACCCGCTCGGCGGTGTGGTTCGCCTGGCTGACCGCTTTCTGGGGGCTGGTGCGGCGATGATGCGGGCGCTCGCGATCGGCGGTTTCCTCACCGCGTTGGTGCTCTTCGCGGTGGTCGAGTGGATGGCCCGGCGGGAGGGTTCCCGCATTCCCACGCTGGGCGAGGTCTGCGCGTACGTGATGCGGTACGAGGTGGGCCCGGTGCCGGTGGGCCGAATCGGTCTGTTCGGGTTCTGGTGGTGGCTGGGCTGGCACTTCCTGGCCCGCTGAGCCGGCGCACCGCCTGTCCAAATGACGGGAAACGAGCGCAGCATGTGAACCTGAACGATAACTTGGGAGAAGGCCGGTGCCGCGTAGCGGCGCAGGTCATGGGTGGTGGCGCCACACCTCGTGCCGCCTCCCCTCGGGGTCGGATCGACCCGGGCTCACGCTGCCCAGCCGGCTGCTCCGGTAATCCCGGACCGCCGTGGGGCGCTCAGCACGACCGCCCGTGAGGGGCTGCCGCAGGCCGGTGGCCCACGCCCTGGAAGGACCACCACCATGCCGAACAAGCCCAAGCCCGAGACCACGGACGACGCCCGCGAACAGGCCCGCCGCGCGCTGCAGACGTCGATGGACACCCGTCAGTGACTCTTCTCGACCGGTGGTGACGCCGTCGATGCGTCGCGCCGACGGCGTCACCGTCCGGCCGCCAGTGGGGGGTCGAGTCGTTCAGGACAGGAACGTGTCCAGGGCTGCCTCGATGGTGCCGGAGTCCGGCGCCGCGTACGCCCGCATGGTGGTCCTGTCGTACGAGATGAAACTCGGGCACCTGTTCGTCGGGGCGGTCACGGTGCCGCCGTCGCCGATCTTCTCGGCGGTCCTGGCCGCGTAGAAGGTCAGGGTGTAGCGCGACGAGACGTAGTCGACGCTGACCTGCTTTTCCGCCTTGTCCTTGTACTGACACTTCTTCGGGGCGCCCTGGCTGCCCTCGACGAACTTCAGGCAGCCGACCACCGACACCTTCTGGTAGTCCGCGCCCTTGGCGTAGTAGGACTTGTCCGAGGGGACGTACGTCGACGACCAGGACGTCGGCCGGTCGGGGTTGTTCGAGAACGTGTACGCCTTGGCGCCGGCCGGGCCGCCGTAGGGCGCCGCGTTCAGGATCGGGCTGCCTTCGCAGACGTTCGCCAGGTCGCTGGAGTAGCGGGCGGTCATCGAGTTGTTGTTCGGTGCATCCGCCTGCCCCGGCGTGGGGACGGCCCCCGTGCCCGGAGTGCTGCCGGCGCCAGGAGTGGGGGTGGCGGCCGTGCCCCGTTCGGACTCGTCGTCACCGTAGGCGACCAGGATGCCGATTCCCGCGCCGCAGATGGCGAGCATGACGACCACCGCGCCGGCGACCAGCCCGATGATCAGGCCCTTGTTCGACTTGTTCGGCGCCGGCGGCAGTGGTGTGCCGTAGTACGGCTGGGGTGGTGGTTGTCCGTACGGCGGGTAGCCACCCTGCGGTGGGGCCGGGGGGCCGCTCCAGGGGGTGACGTTCGGGTCGGGCGGAGGGTAACTGTCGCTCACTGTCATATGGCCTATCGCTGTCGTGGTGCCCCCGCGTGGGAGCCTCGGACAGGGTAGTGAGCGCCGCAAGCCGGGATGGGAGCGCGTCGACGTCCGCCGAGCCGGCCGCGAGGTGGACCCGTAAGTTACCAGCGGCCTTGTGCTCCTTACCGTAGCCATGTCAGGATCGGCGGCGATGAGCCAGACCGCCGCCGCACCCACCCACCGAGGCGCCTCGCCGCGGCGGATCGCCAGCCTCGCCCTGCCGGCCCTCGTGGTGCTCGCCGCCGAGCCGCTCTACGTGCTCGTCGACACGGCGGTGGTCGGCCACCTCGGCCGGGTGCCGCTCGCCGCGCTCGCCGTCGGCGGCACGGTGATGACGCTCACCGCCTGGGTCGGCACCGTTGTCGCGTACGGCACCACCGGGCGCGCCGCCCGTCGCTTCGGTGCGGGTGACCGGGCCGCCGCGGTGGCCGAGGGAGTCCAGTCGTCCTGGCTGGCGTTCGGTGTCGGTCTGCTGATCGCGATCGGCATGCAGTTCGGCGGGGGCGCGCTCGCGCGTACCCTCGCCGGTGGTGCCGGCGACGTGGCCGACGCGGCCGCCCACTGGCTGCGGATCGCGGCCCTCGGCGCTCCCGGCCTGCTGCTCGCCGCCGCCGGCAACGGCTGGCTGCGCGGCGTGCAGGACACCCGCCGCCCGCTGTTCTTCGTGCTCGGCCCCAACCTGCTCTCCGCGCTGCTCTGCCCGCTGCTGGTCTACCCCGGTGGGCTGGGTCTGGTCGGTTCGGCGGTGGCGAACGTCGTCGCGCAGACGCTCTGCGGGACGCTCTTCGCCGCGGCGCTGGTCGCCGAGCGGGTGTCGCTGCGGCCCCGGCCCCGGGTGATCCGCCAGCAGTTGGTGCTCAGCCGGGACCTGCTGATCCGTGGGCTGGCGTTCCAGGCCAGTTTCCTCTCCGCGACCGCCGTCGCCGCCCGGTTCGGTGCCGCCGCCGTCGGTGCCCACCAGATCGCCCTGCAACTCTGGTTCTTCACCGCGTTGGTGCTCGACGCTCTCGCGATCGCCGCCCAGTCCCTCGTCGGCGCCGCGCTCGGCGCTGGCGACGACGTGGGCGCGCGGGCGCTCGCCCGCCGGATCGGGCTGCTCGGCGGCATCTGCGGCGTCGGCTTCGCGCTGCTCGTGGCCGCTGGCGCCGGCGTCGTTCCGTCGTGGTTCAGCTCCGATGCCGGGGTACGCGCACAGGCCATGACGGCCTGGCCGTGGTTCGTCCTCATGCTGCCGCTGGCCGGGGTGGTGTTCGCCCTCGACGGCGTGCTGATCGGCGCGGGGGACGTGCGGTACCTGCGCAACCTCACCATCGTGGCGGCCCTCGGCGGGTTCCTGCCGGCGATCTGGCTGACGTACGCCCTCGACCTCGGGCTGGGCGGCATCTGGGCCGGGCTCACCCTGTTCGTGGTGATCCGGCTGGTCGCCCTGCTGCTGCGCCTGCGCAGCGGCGGCTGGGCGGTAACCGGCGCGATCCGCTGACCTCGACATCCGCGCCGATCTTGCACTTTCGGTCGCCTGTATGCGGTGAATGGCACCGTGTGTCGGGGCAGAAACTGCAAGATCGCGGGAAGCGGGGGGTGAGGGCCGGCTGGGGTGGGCGGGGGCCACCCCGCGACTACTGTCACCGACCGGCGGTCTGGCAGGCTTGGGTGTCGTGAGCACCGATGGTCTGATCGTGGTGGACAAGCCCGGCGGCATGACGTCGCACGACGTGGTGGCGCGGATCCGCCGCCTGGCGAAGACGCGGCGGGTCGGGCACGGCGGCACCCTCGACCCGATGGCCACCGGTGTGCTGGTGATCGGTGTGGGCCGGGCCACCCGGCTGCTGACCTACGTGATCGGCGCGGGCAAGAGCTACGCCGCCACCATCCGGCTCGGTCAGGCCACCGTCACCGACGACGCCGAGGGCGACGTCATCGCCACCACCCCGGCCGGGCAGGTCACCGACGACGCGATCCGGTCGGGGCTGGCCGCGCTCAGCGGCGAGGTCGACCAGGTGCCGAGCGCGGTCAGCGCCATCAAGATCGACGGGCAGCGGGCGTACAAGCGGGTCCGCGACGGGGAGAGCGTCGAGCTGCCGGCGCGGCGGGTCACCATCTCCCGCCTGGAGGTGCTGGCGATCCGCCGCACCGAGCCGGACGTGGTGGACGTGGACGTGGACGTGACCTGCTCCTCCGGCACGTACATCCGGGCCATCGCCCGGGACGCGGGCCTGGCGCTCGGCGTCGGTGGCCACCTGACGGCCCTGCGGCGGACCGCGGTCGGCGGCTTCAGCCTGGCCGAGGCGGCCACCCTCGACGAGCTGGAGCAGCGCGCCCCGGACGTGGTGAACCTGCCGCTGGACGCGGCGGCCGACCGATTCTTCCCGCGCCGGGAGGCCACGCCCGACGAGGCCCGGGTGCTCGCCCACGGCGGGCCACTGGACCCGGCCGGCCGCACCGGGCCGTACGCCGTCTTCGGGCCGGAGGGCGGTCTGATCGCTATCGTCAGCGAGCGGGACGGGCGGGCTCGGGCGGAGATCGTGCTCGCCCCGGCCTGACGGGTCGGAAGGCAGGCCCGCCGGCCCCGGCCGGCGGTGTCTCGGGACACCAGAGAGGAGCGGCATGCAGCGGTGGCGAGGGTACGACGCGGCGCCCGGTGGGTGGGGACGCTCGGTCGTCACCATCGGCGTCTTCGACGGCGTGCACAAGGGGCACCAGGCGACCATCGGGCACACCGTGGCCCGAGCCCGGGAGCTGGGCGTGCAGTCGGTGGTGGTCACCTTCGACCCGCACCCGGCCGAGGTGGTCCGCCCCGGTTCGCATCCGGCGGTGCTCACCGAGCAGGCCCGCAAGGCCGAGCTGGTCGAGCAACTCGGCGTGGACGTGCTCTGTGTGGTGCCGTTCACTCCGGAGTTCTCCCGGCTGCCCGCCGAACAGTTCGTGCACGACGTGCTTGTCGAGCACCTGCACAGCGCGCTGGTGGTGGTCGGTGGCAACTTCCGGTTCGGGCACCGGGCGGCCGGCGACGTGGCGCTGCTGGAGCGGCTCGGTCAGACCTTCGGCTTCGGGGTGGAGGGCAGCCCGCTGGTCACCGAGGACGGCACCGTCTTCTCCTCCACGTACATCCGATCCTGCGTCGACGCGGGCGACGTCGGCGCGGCCGCCGCCGCGCTGGGCCGCCCACACCGCGTCGAGGGCGTCGTGGTCCGCGGCGACCAGCGGGGGCGGGAGCTGGGCTTCCCCACCGCCAACCTGCTCTGCCACAGGTACGCGGCGGTCCCGGCCGACGGGGTGTACGCGGCCCGGCTGATCCGCCGCGGGCAGCACGAGCCCCTGCTGGCGGCGGTGTCGGTGGGCACCAACCCGACCTTCTCCGGGCGGGAACGGCGGGTGGAGGCGTACGCGCTGGACTTCTCCGGCGACCTGTACGGCGAGCGGTTGGCCCTGGACTTCGTGGCGCACCTGCGCGGTCAGATCCGGTACGACTCGATCGAGCCGTTGATCGCCCAGATGAACCAGGACGTCGAGCGCACCAGGCGCGCGCTGGCCTGATCGTCGTGGGGTGACGGGGCCCCGCCGAGGCCCTTCGCCGGGTGTTACCGGCGAGTGCTGGTAGTCTTGCCGAAACGTCGGGTGACCGGCGTGGGGCCTCGCGTGCCTGCTCGACGCCGCGGGTGCGAGGTACCGGTCCGTTCCCGGTCCATCGGGACGACGGACACCTACTTGATCAACCCATCGAAACAGGGAGAACATGGCGCTCGACCAGGAAGCCAAGGCCAGCATCCGCGCGGAGTACGCGACCGCCGAGGGCGACACCGGTTCGCCGGAGGTTCAGGTAGCGGTCCTCACCAAGCGGATCGCCGAGCTGACCGAGCACCTGAAGGTGCACAAGCACGACCACCACAGCCGCCGTGGGCTGCTGCTGCTGGTCGGCCGTCGCCGTCGGCTGCTCAACTACGTCCAGAAGAAGGACATTGCCCGCTACCGGTCGCTCATCGAGCGGCTCGGCCTGCGCCGGTGACGTGACGGGGGAGTGGCCGCTCGGCTGCTCCCCCGTACGGCGTCCCACCTGAAGAAACACGGGCCGCGCGACCACCCGAGAGGGAGCCGGTCAGCGTACCGGTCTCCGGTAGTGGCCCCCGGGAACCCCGGCATCGAGCCGGCCCCCGGGCGCTTCGATCGAAGACCGGCCGGCTGAGCAGCTCCCCGATGTCGTGGGCCCACGACGCGAAGGAGCACGACAGCACATGACCGAGACCAAACTCGGCACCGAATCCCGCACCGCCGTGATCGACAACGGGTCCTTCGGCACCCGCGAGATCACCTTCTCCACCGGCCGGCTGGCTCGCCAGGCCGCCGGTTCCGTCATCGCCCAGCTGGGCGAGACGGTCGTTCTCTCCGCCACCACCGCCGGTAAGCACCCGAAGGAGCAGTTCGACTTCTTCCCGCTGACCGTCGACGTCGAGGAGCGGATGTACGCCGCGGGCCGCATCCCCGGCTCGTTCTTCCGCCGTGAGGGCCGGCCCAGCGAGGACGCGATCCTCACCTGCCGCCTGATCGACCGGCCGCTGCGCCCGTCCTTCGTGAAGGGCCTGCGCAACGAGGTCCAGGTCGTCGAGACCATCCTCGCGCTCGACCCGCAGCACCCGTACGACGTCGTGGCGATCAACGCCGCCTCCATGTCGACCAAGCTGTCCGGCCTGCCGTTCTCCGGCCCGATCGGTGCGACCCGCGTCGCCCACATCGACGGCCAGTGGGTCGCCTTCCCGACCCTGGAGGAGCTGGCCCGCGCCACCTTCGACATGGTCGTGGCCGGCCGCACGCTCGACGACGGCGACGTCGCGATCATGATGGTCGAGGCCGAGGCCACCCCGAACGCCGTCGCCCTGATCTCGGCCGGTGCCACCGCCCCGACCGAGGAGGTCGTCGCCAGCGGCCTGGAGGCCGCCAAGCCGGCGATCCGTGAGCTGTGCCGCGCGCAGAGCGAGCTGGCCGAGGTCGCCGCGAAGCCGGTCACCGAGTTCCCGGTCTTCCTGGACTACCAGGACGACGTGTACGACGCCGTCTCCGAGCTGGCCCGCGGCGAGGTCGCCGAGGCGATCACCATCGCCGGCAAGGCCGACCGCGAGGAGGCCCTGGACCGGGTCAAGGCCCGCGTCGCCGAGGAGTTGGGCGCTCGGTTCGAGGGTCGGGAGAAGGAGCTCAGCGCCGCCTTCCGGTCGCTGACCAAGTCCGAGGTGCGCAACCGCGTACTGCGTGAGCAGGTCCGCATGGACGGGCGTGGCCCGCGCGACATCCGGGCGTTGACCGCCGAGGTCGGCGTGCTGCCCCGGGTGCACGGTTCGGCGCTGTTCGAGCGGGGCGAGACCCAGATCCTGGGCGTCACCACTCTGAACATGCTCCGGATGGAGCAGATGGTGGACACGCTGTCCCCGGAGAACCGCAAGCGCTACATGCACAACTACAACTTCCCGCCGTACTCGACGGGTGAGACCGGCCGGGTCGGCTCGCCGAAGCGTCGCGAGATCGGCCACGGCGCTCTCGCCGAGCGTGCGCTGATCCCGGTGCTGCCGTCGCGTGAGGAGTTCCCGTACGCCATCCGGCAGGTCTCGGAGGCGCTCGGCTCCAACGGCTCCACCTCGATGGGTTCGGTCTGCGCGTCGACGCTGGGCCTGCTCTCCGCGGGTGTCCCGCTGAAGGCGCCGGTCGCCGGCATCGCGATGGGGCTCATCTCCGACGAGGTGGACGGCAAGACCCAGTACGTGACGCTGACCGACATCCTCGGTGCCGAGGACGCGTTCGGTGACATGGACTTCAAGGTCGCCGGCACCCCGGAGTTCGTCACCGCGCTCCAGCTCGACACCAAGCTCAACGGCATCCCGTCGGACGTGCTGGCCTCCGCGCTGCAGCAGGCCAACGAGGCCCGGCAGGTCATCCTCGGTGTCATGAAGGCCGCGATCGAGGCTCCGGCCGAGATGTCGGACTACGCGCCGCGGGTCACCACCGTCAAGATCCCGGTGGACAAGATCGGCATGGTGATCGGCCCGAAGGGTCAGACCATCAACGCGATCCAGGACGAGACCGGCGCCGAGATCTCCATCGAGGACGACGGCACGATCTACGTCGGCGCCACCAACGGCCCGTCGGCCCAGGCGGCCGTCGACCGGATCAACGGCATCGCCAACCCGACCCTGCCCAAGCAGGGCGAGCGGTTCCTCGGCACGGTGGTCAAGACCGCCGCGTTCGGTGCGTTCATCTCGCTGCTGCCGGGCCGTGACGGCCTGCTGCACATCTCCAAGGTGGGCGACGGCAAGCGGGTCGAGCGCGTCGAGGACTTCCTCAACGTCGGTGACCGGGTCGAGGTCGAGATCGCGGACATCGACGCCCGCGGCAAGATCTACCTCGACAAGGTCCGCCCGGAGGGCACCGAGGCTCCGGCCGCCGGTGAGGCCGCCGGCGGCGACCGGCCGGCTGGTCGGGACCGGGGCGACCGGGGTCCGCGTGACCGCGGCGACCGCGAGCGTGGCGGCGACCGGGGCGGCGACCGAGGTGGCCGGGGCCCCGAGCGTGGCGGCGAAGGCGGCGGCGGCGAGGGTGGCGAGGGCGGCGAGCGTCCGCGCCGCCGGACCCGGCACAGCTGATCGTCGTACCTCGCATCACCCACCCCTCGTCGAACCGGGAGCAAGTCGTGAGTCGGGCCATCAGCGCACCGTTTCCACCGGATCGACGGGGGGTGGCTGCGTCCCCGGGGAATGGGGCGGGCCGCTCCGGCGGCACCGCCCGCGCGGTGACCCGGACGCTCAGCGACGACCCGCTGGGTGGCACGGTACGACGTACCGTGCTGCCCAGCGGCCTGCGCGTCCTCACCGAGGCGATCCCGACGATGCGCAGTGTCTCGTTCGGTGTCTGGGTGGCGGTCGGCTCGCGGGACGAGAGCGGCCCGCAGGCCGGCGCCGCGCACTTCCTCGAGCACCTGCTCTTCAAGGGCACCCACAAGCGCACCGCACTGGAGATCTCCTCGCGGATCGAGGCGGTGGGTGGTGAGACGAACGCGTTCACCACGAAGGAATACACCTGCTACTACGCCCGGGTGCTCGACGAGGACCTGCCGCTCGCGGTCGACGTGATGTGCGACCTGGTCGCCGACTCGCTGATCGAGCCGGCCGACGTGGAGACCGAGCGTGGCGTGATCCTCGAAGAGATTGCCATGCACGACGACGAGCCCGGTGACGAGGTGCACGACCTCTTCGTCCAGGCCGTCTACGGCGACCACCCGCTGGGTCGGCTGATCTCCGGCACCGCCGAGACCGTCACGCCGATGACCCGCAAGCAGATCCAGAGCTTCTACCGGGGCCGCTACACCGCGCCGCAGATCGTCATCGCCGCCGCCGGCAACCTCGACCACGCCGCGGTGGTCAAGATGGTGCGTCAGGCGGTGCGGGGCACCCCGCTGGACAGCGACCCGGCCACGCCGGCGCCGCACCGCGCGGCCACCCCGGCGGTACGCACCAAGCCGGCGACCACCCTGGTGGAGCCGAAGGAGACCGAGCAGGCGCACATCATCCTCGGTTGCCCCGGCATCGACCGCCTCGACGAGCGGCGCTTCGCCCTCGGGGTGCTCAACAACGTGCTCGGTGGTGGCATGTCCAGCCGCCTCTTCCAGGAGATCCGCGAGCAGCGCGGCCTCGCGTACTCGGTCTACTCGTACGCCAGCCAGTACGCCGACACCGGCCTGTTCGCCGTCTACGCCGGCTGCGCGCCGGGCAAGGTGGACGAGGTGCTGGCCCTGACCCGCGCCGAGCTGGCCCGGGTGGCCGCCGACGGGCTGACCGAGGCCGAGGTGGCCCGGGGCAAGGGGATGAGCAAGGGCTCGTTCGTGCTCGGCCTGGAGGACACCGGCTCCCGGATGAGCCGACTGGCCAAGGGTGAGCTGCTCTACGGCGACCTGATGCCGGTGGACGAGTTGCTCCGCCGGGTCGACGAGGTCACCGTGCGGGACGTGAACGTCCTCGCCGCCGAGCTGCTCAGCCGGCCCATGTCGCTGGCCGTGGTCGGCCCGTTCGGCGCGGGCGACTTCACCGTCTGAGGCCTGCCGCCCGGCGCGTCGAGGGTGTCCCCGTCGGGGCGTCCCGGCCGGTGGAGCGCACCGGATCCGGCCAGAGGGGCGCGTCCCGATTGGGATAGGTTGTGCCCCGTGACTGACGAGCAGGAGAAGACCCCGGCCGGGGCGTTGCGGGTCGGCGTGTTCGGTGCCCGGGGCCGGATGGGCATCGAGGTCTGCAGGGCGGTCGAGGCCGCCGACGACCTCGAACTGGTCGCGGCGATCGACCAGGGCGACGACCTCTCCGCCGCCTCCGGTGCCGACGTGGTCGTCGACTTCACCACCCCGGACGTCGTCATGGACAACCTCCGGTGGTGCGTCGAGCAGGGCATCAACGCGGTGGTCGGCACGACCGGCTTCACCGAGCAGCGGCTGGAGCAGGTGCGCGGCTGGCTGGTCGACAAGCCGGGCGTGGGCGTCGTCGTCGCCCCGAACTTCGGCATCGGCGCGGTGTTGATGATGCAGTTCGCCGTACGGGCCGCCCGATACTTCGAGTCCGTCGAGATCATCGAGCAGCACCACCCGCGCAAGCTCGACGCCCCGAGCGGCACCGCCACCCACACCGCCCGGCAGATCGCCCAGGCCCGCGCCGACGCCGGCCTGGGCCCGGTGCCGGACGCCACCAAGGACGAGGTGCCGGGTGCGCGCGGCGCCGACATCGAGGGGGTACGCGTGCACGCGGTGCGCGCCACCGGCCTCGTCGCCCACCAGGAGGTGCTGTTCGGCACCACCGGCGAGACGCTGACCATCCGGCACGACTCGTACGACCGGGTGTCGTTCATGCCGGGCGTGCTGCTGGCCGTCCGTGCGGTGCGCAACCGCCCCGGCCTCACCGTCGCACTGGACGCGCTCCTCGACTGACCGGTCCGTTCCTCCGCCCCTCCCTGTCTCCGCACAGCGCAGATCTTGGACAGTTTCCGTTCGGCGCTGACGGAAAGTGTCCAAGATCTGCGGGAGCGAGCCGGGTAGCATCCGCCGCATGATCAACGGGGGACACCTGGACCGGGTCGGGCGACTCGTCACCCTGCGCCCGGTCGACGACGACAACTGGCGGGCGGTGGCCGACGTCGCCCCGCGCGACGACCAGCGCCGGTTCGTGGCCGCGCTGGGCGCGCGCTACCTGCTGCTCAGTATGCGTTCCGAAGTGTGGACCTCACTGGCCGTGTACGCCGACGAGACAGTCGTCGGCCACGTCATGTGGGGCGTGGACGACGACGGCTCGCACTGGATCGGCGGGATGCTGATCGACGCCGCCGAGCAGAACCGTGGCGTGGGCCGGGCGACGGTGCAGACCCTGGCGGGCTGGCTGTCCACCCGGGAGGGCAACCCCCCGGTCCGCCTCTCGTACCACCCGGACAACACCCAGGCCGCCGCCCTCTACACCGCGCTGGGCTTCCACCCCACCGGCGCCCTGGACGACGACGAGGTGATCGCCGAACAAACCCGCTGACCCGCGATCTTGCACTCCCTGCCATGGCCCGCGTCGATCATGGAGTTGTGGTGCCTCACAAAAGGGGCGCAGGTGGAGCTTTCGCCCACCACAACTCCATGATCGACGGGCGGGGGGTGGGGGTGGGGGTGGGGTGGGGTTTGCTGGGTTACTCGGGCGGGGCCTTTTCGGGTGGGACGCCCACGTGTAGGCGCACCTGGGGGACCAGCATGTCGTCCACGTCCAGCGCGCGGGCCGCGCCGTCGAGCTCCCAGCCGGTGCTGGTGAGGAACTTGCGGGTCGCCTCGTCGCCCTCGAACGCCCAGGCCACCGCCCGGCTCAGACCGTCCTCCCGCCACAGGTCGACGGCGGCGGCGAGCAGCCGGCTGCCGTGCCCACGCCGACCCCAGCGCGGCTCCACCAGCAGATCGGTCACCGCGGCCACGTCCGGGCCGAGCGCCTCGGCCGGCTCGCCCGGGGCCAGCGCCTCCGCGTCGGCCGGCCCGGAGGCGGCGAACCCCACCAGATACGATTGCTCGGCCTGTTCGACGGCGACCAGCACCCGGTGCGCGCCGGAGGGCGGCTCCAGCACCGCGGCGTTCCACCGCCGGGCGAGGAACGCCTCGTCCAGGTTGTCGAGCACGTGCCGAGGCAGGATCCGGCGGTACGCGACCCGCCAGGTCGCGAGTTGGATGCGTGCGATCTCGCCGGCGTCCTCAGGACGCGCCGGGCGGACGTACCCGAGAGCCATGGGACGGAAGCCTACGCAGGGCGAGGGAGGCGACGGTGGCGCAGGGTGCCAGGAGGACGACCGCGCAGGTCGCCGGGGTGGTGCTGCTCGCCGCGGCGGTCACCGCGTTCCTCGCCGTCGCGGCGGTGCGGCACGGCTTCTTCGACCTGAAGGTCTACTACGGCGCGTTGACCTGGTGGGTGCACGACGGCGGGGAGATCTACGACTACCTCAAGCCGGGCACCCAGTACGGCTTCACCTACCCGCCGTTCGCCGCGCTGGTCATGCTGCCGATGGCGTACCTGCCGTGGTCGGCCGCGATCGCGGTGAGCGTGCTCGCCAGCGTGGTCAGCACCACGGTGCTGATCTGGTGGCTTGTCGACCCGATCGCGCGCCGGGCCGGCTGGACCCGGTGGTTCGCGCTCGCCGTGGCGCTCTGCCTGGCCGCCGCGTTCGAACCGATGCGGGAGACCGTCAACTTCGGCCAGGTCAACACGTTGCTGCTCTTCCTGGTGGCGGTGGACCTGCTGTGGCTGCTGCCGGCCGGCAACCGGTGGGCCGGGGTGGGCATCGGGCTCGCCACGGCGATCAAACTGACCCCGGGCGTCTTCATCGTCTACCTGCTGGTGACCGGGCGCTGGCGGGCGGCTCTCACCGCCTGCGGCACGGCCGCCGGGGTGTCGCTGCTGGCGGGCGCGCTCTTCCCGGACGCGTCCCGGGAGTTCTGGACCGAGGCGCTGTGGAACACCGGGCGGGTGGGCGAGTTGGCCTTCGTCTCCAACCAGTCGCTGCGCGGGGTGGTCGCCCGGCTCGACCCGCAGCACCCGAGCACCCTGCTCTGGCTGCTGCTCGTGCTCGGCACCCTGGCCCTGTGGGCGTGGCGGTCCCGGGCCGCCGTGGCGGCCGGTGACGAGGCGACCGGCCTGGCGCTGACCGGTGCGGTGATGTGCCTGGTCAGCCCGGTCACCTGGGTGCACCATCTGGTCTGGCTGCTGCCCGCGCTGATCCTGCTCGTCGACAACGCGATGGCCGCGCCGGCCGGCCGCCGCCGGCGCGTCCTGCTGGTCGCCGCGACCATCGGGTACGCACTGCTGATCAGCCGGACCGTCTGGTTCTGGGAGAAGGACTTCACCGGCGTCGACGGCTTCCTGGGCAGCAACGCCTACGTGTGGATCAGCCTGGCGCTGCTGGCCTTCCTGCCGGTCCGCCGCTGGCTGACCCCGCACGGGTCAGGTGTCGAGGCGTCCGGCGTAGCGCAGCTCGACAAGACTGACCGCGGGTTGCCCACCGGTGAGCGGCACATGGTAGGTCGACCGCTCACCGTCCGCTGACAGCCCGGCCCGCTCGCCGAACCGGCGGGCCCGCCGGTTGTCCGCCAGCACCCACGCGCGGTACCCGGTCCAGCCCCGCTCGCCGAGCCCCACCCGGGCGGCGGACAGGAGGGCGGCGGCGGTGCCGTCACCCCAGCAGGCCGGTTCCACGTACAGCGCCACCACCTCGCCGACCGTCGGGTCCAGGTCGTCCCGGTCCTGGTTGCGGCGGTACGGCCCGAAGGTGGTGAAGCCGACGACCAACCCGTCCACCTCTCCGAGCAGGGTGGTGAACGGATGTTCCGGATCGGCGGTGCCCACGTCGCGGCGGCGCTGCGCCCAGGCCGCCACGTTCAGCCGCGCCAGCACCTCGTCGGGCATGAAGCCGGCGTAGCCCGCCTGCCAGCCGTGCACGTGCACCCGGGCGACCGCCTCAGCGTCGTCCGGCTCCTCCCGGCGGATGGTCAGCATTGCACCGTTCTATGCCCAGGTGGCCCTCCCGTCCAACTTCCCGCACCGGCGTCGTACCGATGAATTAAGGTCGCCGACGATGGCCGCACCGGAATCACTCTCGCTCGCCCAGGCCCGCCGGGTGGCGCTCGCCGCCCAGGGCTTCGCCGACCCGACGCCCGCCGGCGTGCCCACCCGCCGGCACCTGCGTCGGGTGCTCGACCGGGTCAACCTGATCCAGATGGATTCGGTAAACGTGCTGCAACGCGCGCACTACCTGCCGCTCTACAGCCGGCTCGGGCCCTACCCGACCACACTGCTCGACCAGGCCGCCTACCGCCGGCCGCGGGAGCTGTTCGAATACTGGGGTCACGAGGCGTCGTTGGTTCCGGTCGAGCTGCATCCGATGCTGCGCTGGCGGATGGCCCGCGCGCACAGCGAATCCTGGGGCGGCATGCGGCGGATCGCCCAGGAGCAGCCGGAGTTGGTCGCCTGGGTCCGCGACGAGGTGGCCGCCCGGGGCCCGTTGACCGCCGCCGAGATCGAGCACGACGCGCCCCGGGAAACCGGCAACTGGGGGTGGAACTGGTCGGCGGTCAAGCAGGCGTTGGAGTTCCTCTTCTGGGCCGGCGAGGTGGCCGCCGCCGAACGCAGCACCTCCTTCGCCCGCCGCTACGACCTGCCCGAGCGGGTGCTGCCCGCGGCGGTGCTGGCCGCGCCCACCCCGACCGACGCCGAGGCGTACCGCACGCTGGTGGCCCTTGCCGCGCGTTCGCTCGGGGTGGCGGCCGAGCCGGAGCTGCGCGACTACTTCCGGCTGCCGCTGGCCGGTGCCCGGCAGGCCGTCGCGGAGCTGGCCGAGGCCGGCGAGCTGGTGCCGGTCACCGTGGCGGGCTGGCGCCAGCCGGCGTGGCTGCACGTGTCCGCCCGGCTGCCCCGGTGGATTCGCGGCAACACGCTGGTCAGCCCCTTCGACCCACTGATCTGGGAACGTGCCCGCACCGAGCGGCTGTTCGGTTTCACCTACCGGATCGAGATCTACGTTCCCGCGCCACAGCGGGTCTACGGCTACTACGTGCTGCCGTTTCTCCAGGGCGACCGGTTCACCGCCCGGGTCGACCTGAAGGCCGACCGCAAGGCCGGGGTGCTGCTGGTGCCGGCCGCCTGGCTCGAACCCGGAGCCGACCCGGGGGAGACCGCGGCGGCCCTCGCCGTCGAGCTGCACCGGCTCGCCGGCTGGCTCGGCCTGGACGCGGTGGCACCGCCGCAGGCCGGCGACCTGGCCGGTCCGCTCACCGCCGCGTTGGCCGGTGTGCCCGGTGTACCGTGAGCGCGTGACGAGCGTCCCCGGTCCGTTCGACCAGCCGCAGCCCGCCCCCGGGGCGGTGCACACCGTGCCGGCCGATGCGGCCAGCGTGAATCCGGCTGGTCTGGGTCCGGCCGACGTGGATCCGGCTGGTGTTGGCCCCGACGGCGCGGGTCGTGCCGGCTTTGGCCCCGACGGCGCGGGTCGTGCTGGCTTTGGCCCCGACGGCGCGGGTCCGGCTGGCTTTGGCCCCGACGGCGCCGGCTCGGCTGGTTGGCCGACGACCCCGCCCGGTGGCTACCCGGCGCCGGAGCCGGACCGGCTCACCCGGTTCGTGCTGCGCCTCTACGAGCGCTCACCGCGCTGGGCGGTGCCACTCGCCGCAGTCGGCTGCGTCGCCGCGGGCATGGGCTACGCGCTACTCAGCAATCCGGCCCACGCCGCCCCGGATGCCGCACCCACCTGTCTGCTCAAGCTGACCACCGGGTTGGACTGTCCAGGCTGCGGCGGCACCCGCGCACTCTGGTACGTGCTGCACGCCGACCTGCCGGCCGCCGCCCGGCACCACTTCCTGTTCGTCTTCGCGTTGCCGTTCCTCGCGTACCTCTTCGTGGCCTGGGCGGCCAACCAGGCATTCGGTTGGCGACTGCCGGAGCTGCAGATCAGCTCGAAGGTCATCGTCGGTTTCCTGGGTGTGTGGCTGGCCTTCTCGGTGCTGCGCAACCTGCCCTGGGCACCGTTCACCTCGCTCTACGTCTGAGCGCCGCGATCGACTCGTCTTTCAGGAAACCGGCCCATCCACCCGACCTGGACACCCCGGGTCTCAGGAAGCCGAGTCGATCAACGCAATGGGTGGGTGGACACCCGCGCCGCTGACGAAGTGATCGACATTGCAGGGGGCGTGCCTGAGTTGGGCCGGGAGGGGCCGCGCCACTACAGTCCCTGGCATGCCGGAGATGGTGCAGCCCCAGGTCAAGTTGATCGCGTGGACCCAGTTCGCGGCCCCGGACGACGTGCCGTGGTCGACCGACGCGGAGGGTGGCCAGGCGCTCGCCGAGTTCGCCGGCCGGGCCTGCTACCAGTCGTGGAAGAAGCCGAACCCGGCGACCGCCACCAACGCCGGCTACCTGGCGCACATTCTCGAGGTCGGGCACCTGTCGGTGCTGGAGCACGGCTCGGTCACCTTCTACTTCACCGGCGTGTCACGCTCCTTCACCCACGAGTTGATCCGGCACCGGCACTTCTCGTACTCCCAACTGTCCCAGCGCTACGTGCCGGAACGGGACGCGGCCATGGTCGAGCCGGCGGTCATCGCCGACGACCCGGAGCTGCACAAGAAGTTCGTGGCGGCTGCCGAGGCGAGCGTTCAGGCGTACACGGAGTTGCTGGAGGGTTTGGAGCAGCGCTTCTCCGACGAGCCGAACCCGACGCTGCGCCGCAAGCAGGCCCGGCAGGCGGCCCGCGCGGTGCTGCCCAACGCCACCGAGACCCGGATCGTGGTCACCGGCAACTACCGGGCCTGGCGGCACTTCGTCGCGATGCGGGCCACCGAGCACGCCGACGTGGAGATCCGTGAGCTGGCCGTGGAGTGCCTGCGCCAGCTCCAGGGTGTCGCCCCGAACGTGTTCGCCGACTTCGTGATCTCCACGCTGCCGGACGGCACCGAGGTGGCGGCCAGCCCGCACGAGGCGTCCTGAGCCCTTCCCCGGCGGGCCCCGGCTGGTCGTCCGCTAGGTTGGAGGGTATGACGCACGACCACCCCGACGCCGCGGCCCGACCGGTGTCCCGCCCCTTCGGCCGGGTTCTCACGGCCATGGTGAGCCCGTTCACCTCCGACGGCTCGCTCGACCTCGACGGCGCCGCCCGGCTGGCGAGCCACCTGGTAGACGAGCAGGGCAACGACGCGTTGGTGGTCAACGGCACGACCGGCGAGTCGCCGACCACCACCGACGCGGAGAAGGAACGCCTGATCCGGGCCGTGGTGGAGGCCGTCGGAGACCGCGCCAAGGTCATCGCCGGGGTGGGCACCAACGACACCCGGCACACCATCGAGTTGTCCTCGGCCGCCGAGAAGGCGGGTGCGCAGGGTCTGCTGGTGGTCACCCCGTACTACAACAAGCCGCCGCAGAGCGGGCTGCTGCGGCACTTCACCGCCGTCGCCGACGCCACCGGCCTGCCGGTGATGGTGTATGACATCCCACACCGCTCCGGTGTGCCGATCGAAACCGAGACGCTGGTCCGGCTCGCCGAGCACGGCCGGATCGTCGCGGTCAAGGACGCCAAGGGTGACCTGACCGCCACCAGTTGGGTGACCAGCCGGACCGCCCTCGCCTTCTACTGCGGCGAGGACGCCCTCACCCTGCCGGCGCTGGCCGTCGGCTCGGTGGGCGTGGTCGGGACCTCGACGCACTTCACCGGGGCACTGACCGCACAGATGATCGAGGCGTACGACGCGGGGGACATGCCGGCCGCGCTGGCCCTGCACCGGCGGCTGCTGCCGCTGTTCACCGGCATCTTCCGTACCCAGGGCACCATCCTGGTGAAGGCGGGCCTGGCGGCGCTGGGTCTGCCGGCCGGCCCGGTGCGACCCCCGCTGGTGGACGCCACCAACGACGAGATCGCCCAGCTGCGCGCGGACTTCGCGGCAGCGGGCCTGGAGCTGCCCGAATGATCGAACGACACGATGGGCGCCGAGTGACGGCGTCGCAGAATGAGGTGGACGAGTGACCGAGGCGCACATCGAGGCGGAACTACCCCCGCCGCTGCCCGAAGGTGGCCTGCGGATCATCCCGCTCGGCGGGCTCGGCGCCATCGGTCGGAACATGACCGTCTTCGAGTACGACGGCAAGTTGCTGATCGTCGACTGCGGGGTGCTCTTCCCCGACGTCGAGCAACCGGGCGTGGACCTGATCCTGCCCGACTTCGGCCCGATCCTGGACCGGCTCGCCGACGTCCAGGCGATCGTGCTGACCCACGGCCACGAGGACCACATCGGCGCGGTGCCGTACCTGCTCGCCCACAAACCCGACATCCCGCTGGTCGGCTCACAGTTCACCCTCGCCCTGGTCGAGGCGAAGTTGGCCGAGCGGCGGATCCAGCCGTACACGCTGACGGTGCGAGAGGGCGGCCGGGAGCGGCTCGGCCCGTTCGAGTGTGAGTTCTTCGCGGTCAACCACTCGATCCCGGACGCCCTCGCGGTGGCCATCCGCACCCCCGCCGGCCTGGTGCTGCACACCGGCGACTTCAAGATGGACCAGCTCCCGCTGGACGGCCGGATCACCGACCTGGCCGGTTTCGCCCGGCTCGGTGCCGAGGGCGTCGACCTGCTGCTCTCCGACTCGACAAACGCGGAGATCCCCGGGTTCGTCACCCCGGAACGGGAGATCGGGCCGGTGCTCGACTCGATCTTCGCGAAGGCGAAGGGCCGGATCATCGTGGCCTCGTTCGCCTCGCACGTGCACCGCGTACAGCAGGTCTTCGACTCCGCTGCGGAGCACGGCCGCAAGGTCGCGCTGATCGGCCGGTCCATGGTCCGCAACATGGGCATCGCCCGGGATCTCGGCCTGCTCAACATCCCGAATGGCCTGGTCATCAGCATCGACGAGGCGACGACGTTGCCGCCGGACGAGATCGTGCTGATGTCCACCGGCTCGCAGGGTGAGCCGATGAGCGCGCTGGGCCGGATGGCCAGCGGCGACCACCGGCACATCACCATCGCGCCCGGCGACACAGTCGTGCTGGCGTCCTCCCTCGTGCCGGGCAACGAGACCTCGGTCTACCGGGTGATCAACCGCCTGGCGCGGGCGGGCGCGGTCGTCGTGCACAAGGACGTGGCCAAGGTGCACGTCTCCGGGCACGCCCCCGCCGGGGAGCTGCTCTATCTGCTCAACGTGGTCCGGCCCAGCAACCTGATGCCGGTGCACGGCGAGTGGCGCCACCTGCGCGCCCACGCCCGCCTCGGCATCGAGTCCGGGGTCGCCGCCGACCGGGTGGTGATCTGCGAGGACGGTGACGTGGTCGACTTGGTCGAGGGCCGCGCCAGCCTGGTCGGGCACGTGAAGAGCCGGTACGTCTACGTGGACGGCCTCGCCGTCGGTGACGTCAGCGAGTCGCTGCTCACCGAGCGGCGGATCCTCGGTGACGGCGGTTTCATCGCCACCACCGTGGTCGTCGACTCGGTCACCGGCAAGGTGGTCGCCGGCCCGACGTTGTCCGCGAAGGGCTTCTCGGAGGACCCGGAGGCGTTCAACCCGGTGGTCCCGCTCGTCACCGAGGCGCTCAACCGGGCCGCTGCGGACGGCATCACCGACCCGCACCAGCTCCAGCAGATCGTCCGCCGGACGGTGGGGCGGTGGGTCAACGACAAGTACCGTCGTCGCCCGATGATCGTGCCCACGGTCGTCGAGGTCTGAGTTTGTCCCGTTGACGCCGGTCCACTCCGTTCGGAGTGGGCCGGCGTCGCCGCGCCCGGGGTGTCAGGGCAGCGCGGTGACCGCCTCGGCGTAGGCGACGCCGGTGGTGATGGCGGCGTCCACCAGCACCGTGAGTTGCGCCGGGGCCACCCCGTGGGTCAGGTCGGTGGCCACGTCGCCGGCCAGCACCAACTCGCCGCCGAGATCGTGCGCGTACGCCTTGGGCAGCAGCCGGTCGTGGTTCCAGGCGTTGCAGAAGGCGTACGCCTCGGCGCGGCGGGTCGCCGGCAGCCGCCGGGTGGCCATGGCCCGGGCGTGCAGCACCTCGCCGCGTTCGCCGGCCCGGCGGAACTGGATCACCACCCCGTCCCACCGGCCGACCACCCGGTCGCCCTCCTCCACGACGTACCGGTCCCCGCGGCGGTCCAGGGCGGCCGTGATCAGGTCGACGGTGAGCGTCACCAGCTCTCGCTCGTCGTCGGTGGCGGTCTCGGAGTCGCGCTCCGCGCCGCCGGGCGAAGCGTCGCCGGATCCGACGTCGCCGAAACCGTCGTCGCCCGATCCCTCGTCGCCGGCTCCGTCGTCGGCGGGCTCGTCGTCGGTGGGCAGGGGCACCGGAGCCGCGAGTGGGCGCTCGGCGAGCCAGGCGGCCATCCGTCCGGAGTGGTGGCCGGTGCCGTTGCGGGCGTCGAAGCTGCCGGCCAGCTCGTTGACCATCGCGAGCAGCAGTGCGCCGAGGGTGGCCACGTCCAGGTCGGCGGCGGGCCGGCCGCCGTACGCCGGGCGGCGCACCGTGCGCAGGCCGAGCCCGGCCTCCACGGCCACCGCGCACACCAGCGCACCGGCAGCGGCGAACTCCATCGCGGCGAGGTCGTCGGTGGGCCGGTCCAACCGGGGTAGCTGCTCGGCCAGAATGCTCAGCCCGCGTTCCAGGTGCCCGCCGAGGGCGCAGAACCGCAGGTGTGCGGCGAGGTGGGGAAAGGCCGCGCGCTCGCGTCGGTGCCGCCGGTACGCCCGCACGTGCGCCACCGCGGCCCGTTCGGCCTCGCCGACGCGCAGGTCGGGGAGCAGACCGGCCACCAGCGCCCGCTCGGGCTGGTCGGTGCAAGCCAGCGCGTCGCCGGTGGGCGCCCGCAGCTCGGTCAGCGCGGCGCGCCATTCCCCCCAGCCGGCGAGCAGTTCGGCGCGGCGGGCCGGCGCACAACCGGGGCAGCCACCGGACGGCCCGCCGACCGTGCCCGCCCACCGCTGGTACCAGTGCCGGGCGGTGGGCTCGTCGCCGAGGTGGTCGGCGATCCGGCAGCGCAGCTCCGCGACGGTCGCCGCGTCGGGGCCATCCGCCCCGATCCGGTGGGCCAGATCGTCCAGGAGGGACCGGGTCTGGTCGAGCCCTACCCGAGGGGTGCCGAGCAGCGCCTCCACGGCGTACCGCTGCAGGCGCAGCAGCAGAGCGGCCTCGTCCCCGATGAGCAGCTCGGGCCGGTAGTCGGCGGCGGCTCGACACCGGCGTACCGGCTCGACCAGCCGCCACCGCTCGCTGTGCAACAGGTACGCCTCGATCAGCGCGAACCGGGCGTCCAGGGCGGACCGGAGGTCCCCGGACGCGTCGGCCCGCTCGGCGAGCCGTTCGAGGGCCAGCAGCCGGGCCGGCCCGTCGGGCAGGTCCCGTGCGTCGGCCAGCGCGCTCACCAGTACCGGGTCACGCTGCACGGGCGGCCGTCGGGTGAGGTCCGGATCGCCCGCCCGGTCGAGGCGACTGCCGGTGAACTCGTCCCGGCCGGTCACGACGGCACCGCGCCGGGCAGCCGACGGACGGCCACGGCGAGCTGGCAGCCGGTGGAGATGCCACAGTCGAGCAGTTGGTCGAGTTGGTGCGGGGTGACCCCGCGTTCCAGGTCGGTGACCACCTCGCCGTAGACCCGGGCCCGACCGGCGTCGTCGACGTGCACGAACGCCTTGGGCCAGAGCCGGTCGTGGTTCCACGAATTGCAGAACGCGTACAGGGCGGGCACCTGCTCGATGCCGAAGGTGGGAGTCACCATCGTGCGGACCTGGAGCAGCTCGCCGTCCCCGCCGAGGCGGAGGAACCAGATCATGTTGTCGTCGAAGTGGCCCACCAACTCGCCGGCCACGGTCAGGCCGACGGACCGGCCGCGGGCGGCGAGCACCGCGGCGACCAGTTCGCCGGTCAGTGGGCGCAGCGCGCCCGGGTGCCCGGCCAGCGGATCGTCCGGATCGCCCTCGTTTTCCGGCGACGCCATGGGGCATCCCTTCTGAGGCGGATATCACGACCGGCGGCGGGGCCCGTGTTTCGACGCGCGGACACGACCCGGAAAAGCGGGGATCTGCCCGGCCCCACCGTTACCGTGACTCTATGGCGGGCCGTACCTCTCAGGCGAGCCGGCGGCGCGGCGCGTCGCCGCGCGGTGGCACCAACAGTCGTGCCCGTCAACCGGCGAAGAAGACCCGGGCACCGGTCCGGCGTCGTACCGCGCCGACGCGGCCCGGCGCGGCCGTCTACGTGGGTCGCGCGGTGGGCGCACTGTGGATGGGCGTGGCCCACGGGATGGGCTGGGCGGTGCGGGCCGCCGGTCGGCAGGCCGCCTCCGCCCGCGACCTCGACCCGGAGCACCGCCGCGACGGCGCCGGGCTGCTGATGTTCGGGTTCGCCCTGCTCACCGCCGTGGCGCTCTGGCTTTCCGGAGCGGGCCCGGTGGGCGCGCGACTGGCCGACACGGTCCGGCTGTTCCTGGGTGCGATCTCGGTGGTCGTACCGGTGCTGTTGATGATCGGGGCGTGGCGGTTGATGCGTCAGCCCGCCGATCCGGAGCACCGGGGCCGCGGTCTGATCGGCTGGAGTTCACTGCTCGTCTCGACCGCCGCGCTGCTGCACATCGGGCAGGCCCCGGCCAACCCGCTCCAGCGGGACTTCGCGGGCGGCCTGGTCGGTGCGGGCATCGGCGGGCTGCTGGAGCGCGCGGTCACCGCCTGGGTGGCGGTGCCGCTGCTGGTCCTGCTGCTGCTCTTCGGTCTGCTGGTGGTGACCGCGACACCGATCAACAAGATCCCGGAGCGGTTGGGCCTGCTCGCCGGCGGGTTGGTCGCCGCACCGGAGACCGACGAGGAAGAAGACGAGCCGGCCGCGAAGCCGGCGCGGAGGCGACCGGCGAAGCGGACGCCGCCGCCGATCGACCCGGACGACTTCGAGGACCTGGACGGCGCGGACCTCCAGGAGACCATGGTGCTGCCGCGCAAGGCCCCGGCGAAGGTGCCGGCGAGCCGCCGGCCGCCGGTCGAGCCGCCGGAGCACTCGCCCGCGCCGACCCGGGCCGAGCAGCTCGCGTTGACCGGGCTGGCCGGGGACTACACCCTGCCGCCGGCCAACATGCTCAGCGCCGGTGCCGCCGCGAAGACCCGCAGCAAGGCCAACGACGAGGTGATCGCCGCGCTGACCGGCGTGTTCGACCAGTTCGACGTGGACGCCGCGGTCACCGGCTTCACGCGTGGCCCGACGGTGACCCGGTACGAGGTCGAGCTGGGCCACGGCGTCAAGGTCGAGCGGATCACCCAGCTCTCCCGCAACATCGCGTACGCGGTGAAGTCCCCGGACGTACGGATCCTCAGCCCGATCCCGGGCAAGAGCGCGGTCGGCGTGGAGATCCCGAACACCGACCCGGAGAACGTCGCCCTCGGCGACGTGCTGCGCTCACGCGCGGCGACCAGCGACCACCATCCGATGGTGGTGGCGCTCGGCAAGGACATCGAGGGCGGCTACGTGGTGGCCAACCTCGCGAAAATGCCTCACATCTTGATAGCCGGGGCCACCGGCGCGGGCAAGTCGAGCTGCCTCAACACCCTGCTGGTGTCCGTCCTCACCCGGGCCACCCCGGACGAGGTGCGCCTGCTGCTGATCGACCCGAAACGGGTCGAGATGACCGGCTACGAGGGCATCCCGCACCTGGTCACCCCGATCGTGACGAACGCCAAGAAGGCGGCCGACTCGCTGGACTGGGTGGTCCGCGAGATGGACATGCGCTACGACGACCTCGCCGCCAACGGGGTCCGGCACATCGACGACTTCAACCGCAAGGTGCGCAACGGCGAGATCAAGGCACCGCCGGGCAGTGAACGGGAGATGCGCCCGTACCCGTACCTGTTGGTGATCGTGGACGAGCTGGCCGACCTCATGATGGTCGCGCCCCGCGACGTGGAGGACTCGGTCGTCCGGATCACCCAGTTGGCCCGCGCGGCCGGCATCCACCTGGTCCTGGCCACCCAACGCCCCTCGGTCGACGTGGTGACCGGTCTGATCAAGGCGAATGTGCCGTCCCGGCTGGCGTTCGCCACCTCCTCCCTCGCCGACTCCCGGGTCATCCTCGACCAGCCGGGCGCGGAGAAGCTGCTCGGCCGCGGTGACGGGCTCTTCCTGCCGATGGGCGCCTCCAAGCCGGTCCGCATCCAGGGCGCCTGGGTCACCGAGCGGGAGATCGCCGACGTCGTGAAGTTCTGCAAGGACCAGCGCGAGCCGGAGTTCCGCAAGGACGTGTTGGCCCCCGCACAGGAGACCAAGAAGAAGACCGACGAGGACATCGGCGACGACCTGGACCTGTTGGTGCAGGCGGTGGAGTTGGTGGTGACCTCGCAGTTCGGCTCGACGTCGATGCTCCAGCGCAAGCTGCGTGTCGGTTTCGCGAAGGCGGGCCGCCTGATGGACCTGATGGAGACCCGCGGGGTGGTCGGGCCGTCCGAGGGGTCGAAGGCGCGTGACGTGCTGGTCAAGCCGGACGAGCTGGAGGAGGTCCTGGTCGGCCTGCGTGGCGACGTGGACTGACCGGCGCAACGACCGACCCGGGACACGCGACCGACCCGGGAAACGCGACGGGCCTGGGGAAACGCGACGGGCCCGCCGGAATCCGGCGGGCCCGCGGGTCGGGAAGCGTTCAGTTGAGCAACGCGGCGGCGATGATGGTGCCGAGGATCGCGCCGACGACGCTGGCCGCTGCGGCGTACCAGCCCAGGGGCTTGTCACCCAGCACCGCGCCGACGATGCCCGCGACGATGCCGAGCACGCCGAAGATGATCGGGGAGATGAGCAGGGCGAGAACCGCGAAGACGAAGCCCACGATGGTGAGGATGCGGGCGGCGTTGGCGCGGGGGCGGGCGGTGCTGGGCAGGTCGGCCATGTCGTCCTCCGGGTGAGAGCCTGTCGTGACGAATCGATCACTACCCACTGTGGGTGGCGACCACGCCTGCCGAGGTGACTCCTCAGTGGAAGATTTTCAGGCCGATCACGCCAGCGACCACCAGTAGCAGGCACAGGATCCGGGGCAGGCTCGCCGACTCGCCGAGGACCAGCATTCCGACCAGCGCGGTGCCGACCGCGCCGATGCCGACCCAGACCGCGTAACCGGTGCCGACCGGGATCTCGCGCAGCGCGTACGCCAGCCCGGCCATGCTCAGGGCCAACGTCACCGCGAACACCACGGACGGGCCCAGCCGGCTGAAGCCGGCACTGCGGTCCAGGGCCACCGCCCAGGCCGTCTCCAGCAGTCCAGAGATCACCAGCACCAGCCAGGCCATCGTCCACCTCACACGGGAGTGCCCGGGCCGCCGGCGCCGGGACGAGTCGGGGTCTGCACGTCGCGGGGCGTCTTGCCGCACCGGGTACGCCCACCACTCGTCCGGGGTGGCCACGGGCCACCGACGCCGACGCTAGCACCGGCCGACGGTCGGGGTGGACGGGTCGGGTGCCGACGGCCCAGTGAATCCCGCCACCCCGTATTGACCTGAACTTGACTCTAACTTGCAGGATGGTCGCCATGACGCTGATCTATGCCGACCGGGAGGTCGCCGCCGCACTGGACGCCGCCACCACGGTCGACGCCATGCGTGCCGCCCTCCTGGCCGCGTACGAGGGACGCCTCGTGGCCCCGCCCCGGGCCGCCGCCCCGCTCGGCGGAGGGCGGCTGGTGCTCACCGCGGGGCACCTGATCGGCGAGTGGTACGGCTTTCGCTCCTACGACACCTTCGGCCACCCGCAGGGCGAGCAGGTGGTGGTGCTGCACGACGCGGGAACCGGGGCGATCCGGGCGGTGGCGGTGGGCGAGGAGTTGGGCTCCCGTCGTACCGGCGGGTTGGGTGCCCTGGCGGTCGACGCCCTGGCCCGGCCGGAAGCGGCCACCCTGGGCGTGATCGGCTCCGGCCGGCAGGCGTGGACCCAGGTCTGGGCGACCGCCGCCGTGCGCTCCCTGCGCGAGGTGGTGGTGCACAGCCGCTCCGCGGCGCGGCGGGACGCCCTCGCCGTCCGGATCCGCGCCGAGCTGGGTGTGCCGGCCCGCACGGTGGCCGATCCGGGCTCGGCCGTCACCGGGCGGGACATCGTGGTGCTCGCGACCACCAGCCCGACCCCGGTGCTCCGCGCCGCCGATCTCAGCCCCGGCACGCACCTCAACGCGGTCGGCTTCAAGCAGCGGGACCGCAGTGAGTTCGGCACCGACCTGCTGGACACCGCCGACCTGCTGGTCACCGACTCGCCAGCCCAGGCGGCGGACTACCAGCCGCCGATGCTCGCGGCCACACCCCCGTACGCCGGGCGGTTGCGGGACCTGGGTGGCATCCTGGCCGGCGCGGTCCCCGGCCGGACCACCGCGGACCAGATCTCGGTCTTCTGCTCCACCGGCCTGGCCGGCACCGAGGTGTTCCTGCTCGATGCGCTGACCCGCATCGGCGCCGTGGCCCGCTGACCGCCGCCGGAAGCGAGCACACCGATGCGGGCGCGTGCCCGGCCGTCGCCGAAGCCCCGCGTGCGTGGGCTTCGCCGGCCGGCCCGGTACCCTCGGATGGTGTCTGCCACCTCTCCTTCTCCTTCTGACCACGCCGAGGGCCGCCGCGTCGCCCTGCTCACCCTCGGCTGCGCCCGCAACGAGGTCGACTCGGAGGAGCTGGCCGCACGGCTGCACGCCGACGGCTGGCAGGTGACCACCGACGGCGAGGGCGCCGACGTGGTGGTCGTCAACACCTGCGGTTTCGTGGAGAAGGCCAAGCAGGATTCCATCCAGACGCTGCTCGCCGCAGCCGGGACCGGCGCCAAGGTGGTCGCGGCCGGCTGCATGGCCGAGCGGTACGGCCGTGAGCTGGCTGACAGTCTGCCCGAGGCGCAGGCGGTGCTGAGTTTCGACGACTACCCGGACATCGCCGCCCGGCTGAACGCGGTCGTCGCCGGTGAGCAGATCACCGCGCACACCCCTCGGGACCGGCGTGAGCTGCTGCCGCTGACCCCGGTGCAGCGCCGCGACAGCACGGTGTCGCTGCCCGGGCACGGCACGGTGAGCCGCACCGTCGTCGACACCGACGAGCACACCCCCGCGCACCTGCGCCAGGTGCTGCGCCGCCGACTGGACACCGGCCCGGTGGCCTCGCTGAAGCTGGCCAGCGGTTGCGACAGGCGCTGCGCGTTCTGTGCCATCCCCGCCTTCCGTGGGGCGTTCGTCTCGCGTACCCCGGACGAGTTGCTCGCCGAGGCGGAGTGGCTGGCCAAGACCGGCGTCCGGGAGTTGGTGCTGGTCAGTGAGAACTCCACCTCGTACGGCAAGGACCTCGGCGATCCCCGCGCGTTGGAGAAGCTGCTGCCGCAGCTCGCCGCGGTGACCGGAATCGTCCGGGTGCGGGCCAGCTACCTCCAGCCGGCGGAGACCCGACCCGGGCTGGTCGAGGCGATCGCCAACACCCCAGGCGTGGCCGCGTACTTCGACCTGTCGTTCCAGCACTCCAGCGAGCCGGTGCTGCGCCGGATGCGGCGTTTCGGCTCCACCGACCGTTTCCTGGAGCTGCTCGCTGGTGCCCGCGCGTTGGCACCGGACGCGGGCGCCCGGAGCAACTTCATCGTCGGTTTCCCCGGCGAGACCCGCGCCGACGTCGACGAGCTGGTCCGGTTCCTGACCGAGGCCCGGCTGGACGCGATCGGGATGTTCGACTACAGCGACGAGGACGGCACCGAGGCCGCCGGCCTGCCCGGCAAGGTCTCCGCCGCGACGATCAAGCGGCGCTACGACCGGCTCAGCGCGCTCGCCGACGAGCTGTGCTCGCAGCGGGCCGAGGACCGGCTCGGCTCGACCGTCGAGGTGCTCGTCGACTCGATCGCGGACGGCCTGGTGGAGGGTCGGGCGGCGCACCAGGCGCCGGAGGTGGACGGTTCCACCACCCTGGTCGCCCCGGCCGAGGGCGGGGTCGACCTCGCCGCGCTGCGACCGGGTGATCTGGTACGCGCGACGGTGACCGGCACCGAAGGGGTCGACCTGCTGGCGGTGCCGGATGAGATGATCTCGGCGGCGCCCGGCGCGGCACGGTGACGGTGGGCCCAGGCGGAGCGGGGGAGCCCAGTGGTGCGGTGCCGGGAACGCCACGGCGGCCCGAGCGGAGTGCGGCGGTGACCGGGGCGACGGGGTCGACTCCGGCCCGGGTGGTCGCCGTGGTGCCCGTCGTCAACGCCGCCAACGCGCTGACCGCCCTGCGGCTGGCGCTGGTGCCGGTCTTCGCCGCTTCGGTGGTCATGTCCGGGATGACCCACTCCGGCTGGCGGATGGCGGCGTGCCTGATCTTCGCGGTGGCGTCGGCGACCGACCTGGTCGACGGCTGGATCGCCCGCCGGTTCGGGCTTGTCACCTCGGTCGGCAAGGTGGCCGACCCGATCGCCGACAAGGCCCTCACCGGGGCCGCGCTGGTGCTGCTGTCCTGGTACGACCGGCTGCCCTGGTGGGTGACCGTGCTGATCCTCGTCCGCGAGTTGGGCATCACCGGGTTGCGGTTCTGGGTGATCCGGCACGGCGTGATCGCGGCCAGCCGAGGCGGCAAGGTCAAGACCGCGCTCCAGATCCTCGCCATCGCCTGGTACCTCTGGCCGATGCCGGCCGCCCTCGCCGCCGTGGGCCCGTGGATCATGGCCGCCGCCGTCCTGGTCACAGTCGCCACCGGCTTCGACTACATAGCCCAAGCCCTCCGCCTCCGCCGCCCCCGCTGAATCCCCCCACCCCACCCCCTCCGTTGATCATGAGGTTATTGCCATCCGGGGCGGCGTGTCGCGCCGCTAACCTCATGATCGACGCGATCGGGTGGTGGGGGCGGGGCGGGGCGGGGCGGGGCGGGGGGTTGGGTTGGGTTGGGGGGCGGTGGGTGGGGAAGGGTGTGTGTAGCGGGAGAGAAGGACTGGTTGATGCAGCGGGACACGGGGCTTGAACGGCCGGCGGATGGTGCGGCGGACGATGCCGAGGTGGGCAGTGCGGCAGCCGGAGTCGTGCACCGACTCGCCCAGCGGCACGAGACCCTGGCCACCGTCGAATCACTCACCGGTGGGCTGCTGGCCGCATCGATCGTGGACATCGCCGGGGTCAGCGCAATCTACCGGGGCGGCCTCGTGGTCTACGCCACCGAGTTGAAGGGCACCCTGGCCGGCGTCCCCGCCGACCTGCTGTCCGAGCGGGGGCCGGTGGACCCGGACGTGGCGTCGGCGCTCGCCGCGGGTGGCCGCCAGCGCTGCGGCGCGGACTGGGGAGTGGCCACCACCGGCGTCGCCGGCCCGGAACCGCAGGACGGCAAGCCCGTCGGCCTGGTCTACGTCGCGGTCGCCGGCCCGAACGGTGCCGTGGTCCGACAGCTCGACCTGGGTGGCGGTCGGGACCACGTCCGCTCCGCGGCGGTGGTCGAGGCGCTGCGGCTGCTCGCCGACCGGATCCACGCCGCCGACACCGCGCACGCCGCCGCCGACACCGGGCAAGCCGCGCTGCCCGCGAGTTAGCCGGGGGACATCCGGGGCATCCGGGGCAGCTGGGAACGATCGGTGCCGCGAAGTGAGTCCGTCTCGGCGAACCGACGGGCGGGGCGGGATGTCGGCGGGGCTCGTAGCGGGTACGGTTGCGGGAAGGCTCCGACGTTTCGGGGTCGGCGCGGTCCGCCGCGGCCGGCCGCCCAGCGCCGGGCGCGAGGTATCCCTCAGGGGGAGGTGCGATGATCCTGCTACGCCGGGTGATCGGTGACGCACTGCGGGCGCGCCGGCAGGGCCAGCAGCGCACGCTGCGTGAGGTCTCCACCGCCGCCAACGTCAGCCTCGGCTACCTCTCCGAGATCGAGCGGGGGCACAAGGAGCCGTCCAGCGAGCTGCTCGCCGCGATCTGCGACGCCCTCGGTGCCCGGCTGTCCGAGCTTCTGCGTGAGGTGAGCGACACCGTGGCGCTCGCCGAGCAGATGCCCGAGGTCCTCGTCTCGATGCAGGACGAGTCGGCCGAGGCCGCGGCCAAGAGCACCGGCCGGGGTGTCCGTCAGGTCACCTCCGACGGCAAGGTCGCCGTCTCCGTCCGCCAGGACTCGCCGCTCAAGGCCACGCTGCGCAGCACTCGCGTCCGCCCGACCGAGCGCGACCGGGACGTGGTCTGCGCCGCCTGAGACCGCCGTCCGGTTGACCATGGGTGGGCTGGCTTCGGCCGCGTAGGGTGGCCCACAGGAGCTGCCGGTGCTGTCGACCGCCCGGTACGGATGCCTCGTTGGCGTTCGGCTGGGACGATGGAGACCGGCGGTGGTGGTCGGTCGGCCCATCGGGCCCGGCCGGCCGTGGTGGAGCGACGCTACTGAGGGGATACCGCGGAGATGGCGAGCCCGTTCGTCAAGGGTTGGAACTACCTGATGGCACTCTTCGGTGCGAAGATCGACGAGCATGCCGATCCCAAGGTGCAGATCCAGCAGGCCATCGAGGATGCCCAGCGGCAGCACCAGGCGCTGGTCCAGCAGGCCGCCGCGGTGATCGGCAACCAGCGTCAGCTGGAGATGAAGCTGTCCCGGCAGATGACCGAGGTCGAGCGGCTGCAGGGCAACGCCCGGCAGGCCCTGGTGCTGTCCGACCAGGCCCGGGCCAAGGGTGACGAGGCCGAGGCGGCGCGGTTCGAGCAGTCTGCGCAGACCCTGGCCACCCAGTTGGTCTCCGCCGAGCAGGCCACCGAAGACCTGAAGACCCTGCACGACCAGGCGCTGGGTGCCGCCGCCCAGGCCCGCCGCGCGGTCGAGAACAACTCGATGATCCTCCAGCAGAAGCTCGCCGAGCGCACCAAACTGCTCAGCCAACTGGAGCAGGCCAAGATGCAGGAGACGGTGGCCCGCTCGCTGGAGTCGATGTCGTCGTTGACCGCGCCCACGAACACCCCGTCACTGGACGAGGTGCGCGACCGCATCGAACGGCGCTACGCCAACGCGATGGGTCGCGCCGAGCTGGCGGGCAACTCCGTCGAGGGCCGGATGTTGGAGATCCAGAAGGCGACGATCGACTCGGCCGGCTCGGCCCGGCTCGAGCAGATCCGGTCCAGCATGGCGGGGGAGCAGCTCGGCGGCGCCGGGCAGCGACCGGCTGTGCCGCAGGCCGAGAAGGCCGGCCCGGCCACCGACCCGACGGCCGCCGCCCGCCTCGACGAGCTGCGCGCCAGCATGGCTCGTGAGCGGGGCACCGGCGACCCGACCGCCGCCGGCTGAACGACCGGACCGAGGAGGTCAGGGTGGCAGACGAGCGGACGCGGTACTTCCGCAAACTGGGTCGGCTTCGCCGGTCCGCCCGACGGTGGAGCGTGCTGGCCGGTGGGCTCGGAGGCGCGGCGGCGGTGCTGACCCCGTACGCCGGCCTTGGTCTGCCCGACGCGGCCTGGGCCGGCGCCGCGGGCAGTGCGGTGGCACTCGCCGCCTGGCGCTGGATCGACGTGCGCGCCCTGGCCGCCCAACCGGCACCTCCCGCGCTCGACCCCGCGGAGGCGGCAGCCCGGTCACGAGCCCGGCTGATCGCCGCCGTCGAGCGGCTGCCGGTCGGGCCGGGGGTGCTCGCCGAGGTGCGCCGGGTCCGCTCCCGGATCGCCCTGCGCGGCACCAGTGCGGGCGAGCAGTGGGCCCGACTCGACCGGGCGGCGCTCACCCTGGCCGGCATGGCCCCCCGGCTCACC
This sequence comes from Micromonospora sp. NPDC048898, assembly GCF_043198035.1. Lineage (NCBI taxonomy): Bacteria > Bacillati > Actinomycetota > Actinomycetes > Micromonosporales > Micromonosporaceae > Micromonospora > Micromonospora sp. NPDC048898. The sequence goes on along the minus strand of NZ_JBICUF010000001.1, from coordinate 360,129 downwards.
GGGCTGGCCGAGCCGGCGGTGCTGGAGGCCGCCGCCGCCGACCGTTCGCTGCGCGACCTGGCCGCACGGGTGGCCAGCGTCGAACGGGCGTTGCGGCTGGCGCCGGCCGACGCCCGCCCACCGCTTGCCGACGCGCACGGCATGCTGACCGCCCAGTTGGAGGGCGGGGTCGCGGCCTACGAGCGGCTGGTGGTGGCCGCCGCCGGTTATCTCGCCGAAGACGCCCGACCGGAGCCCACCCACCCGGCCGCGGACCGGCTCACCGAGGCGACCGACCTGTTGCACGGGGTGGCCGGGGCCCTGGCCGAGTTGCGCACCGTCGGCACCCCGCTGCGGGCGCCGACCCGCTGAGCGACCGACACCGCGCCCGCCGGCCGGTCACGGTGGCGTCGTGACCAGGATCGGGCCGGTGTACGGCGAACTGCCCACGACGTTGAACGACCGGATCCGGTAGTGGTAGGTGACGCCCCGGGCCAGTCCCGTGTTGCTGAAGCCCCGCCCGGTCACGGTGAAGGTGGCCACCTCCCGGTCGAACGCCGGGTCCAACGCCCGCTGCACGATGAACCCGGACCCCGGGCCGGCGGGGGTGCTCGCCGCCCAGGCCAGGATCACCGTCGCGGTGTCCGGCCCCGGCGCGCTGGCGGTGGCGCGCACCTCGTTCGGGGTGCCCGGCGCGGGCGGGGAGGTCACCGTGGCGACAGTCGACCAGGCCGAGGCGGCACCCAGATAGGTGGTGCGTACCCGGTAGTAGTAGGTGGTGTCCCGCGCGATCGTGACGTCCAGGTGGTTGTCGCCGGCACCGATCGCCGTGGTGCCCGGCCCGCTGGTGAACGTCGGGTTGGTGGCCCGCTGCACGTCGACGCCTGTGGCGAACGAGCGGTTCGTCCAGCGCAGGGCCACGCGCAGCGGCGCGGCGGGCGGCAGTGTGGCGACCAGCCCGGTCGGCGCGGCCAGGTGCACCGCGGCGGGTACGCCGTTCGACCAGGACGAGTAGCTGACCGTGTTCTCCGCCCGGATCCGGTAGTGGTAGGTCACGCCGGGGGTCACTGACGCGTCCGTGTACCGGGTGGCGGCCGCCGCGACGGTGATCGTGGTGACCTCGCCGTCGAATGTCGCGTCGGTGGCCCGTTGCAGCAGGTGACTGGTGGCCGGGGGCCGGCCGCCGTTGCTGGTCCAGGCCAGCCCGATCGCGGGTAGTGCGGTGGCCGAGCCCGGCACCGGCGTGGCGGTCAGCCCGGTCGGTGCCTTCGGCGTCACCCGCAGCACCAGTGGTCGGGTCATCCCGCCGTCGCGGTGGCCGGCGAGTTGGCTGTGCCAGCGGTACTCCCAGCCGAGGTTCACCAGGTGGTTGACCACGGTGGCGGGTCGCCCGTCCACCGGGCTGATCGGGGTCGACCCGGTCCGGGCGCCGGCCGGGCGGCCCGGGTCGAGCAGCCGGACGCTGTCGCCCAGTTTGAACGGCAGCGTCGGGGCGACCGGGCGCAGCGCCACCACCACGTCCTCGCGGGGGTTGACCCGGACGATCTGCTTCCACCCCAACTCGCTGGGGTGCGGGAACCGCAGCGTGCCGTCCCAACCGACCCGGTTGACCACCTGCACGTCGCAGCCCCCGAAATGCAGCGGTTCGGTCTGCCGCACGTTGCCGCTGATCCGCCAGAGCTGGGTGCCGTCGGTCGCGCTGCCCAGCGGCACGGCGGGGTCGGTGGCGAAGAGCACCTCGGTGACCGGGTCGGTCGGACCGAGGGGCAGGGCTGGCGGGTCGAGCGGCCCGGCGTGCGGGTGCCCGACGCCGAGTCGGCCGGTCAGTCGGCCGTGGTCGGGCTCGAAGACCCGCTGTGCGGCCTTGACCGCGATCGGCAGTGTCACCGGGTCCGCGCCGGCCGTCGGTGTGATCGCCACCGAGGTGGCGTGCACCGGCACGGTGGTCGTCGACGCGGTGCGGGTGCCGAACGCCGGATCGTACGCCGGCTGCGGCACGATCGGCGGGCGTTGGCTGGCCGCGTACGCCGCGGGCAGCCGGTCGCGCAGCCGACCCAGGTCGTACGGCGGGGCGGGCGTCCCGGTGACCCGGAACTGGAGCAGGGTGCGGGTGTTCGGGCCGTACCCCGGTTCGGTGCCCGGCGGCCCACCCTCGGCCGTCCGGTCCGGGGCGTCGGTGTGCTGGTCGTAGCGGGGGTCGAAGCCGGGCAGCGGCGCCGGGGCGTCGTTGTACAGGATCAGCGTGCTGCCCGCCGGCACGGCGGAGAAGTCGACAAGCACGTCGGCCCGCTCACCCGGGGCGAGCAGCAGGGTGTGCCCGTCGATGTTGAGCACGGTCGGGTCGAGCCGGTCGTAGCGGTAGCCGACCGGCCGGTTCGGCAGCACCACCGCGGCGGGCAGCAGCCCGGCCTCGTTGCCGATCTGGACGAACTCCGGGCCGGCGGCGCGGGGGTCCGGCACACCGCCGTCGCGCCCGTCGGTCGGCCACCCCGTCGGCCGGTCCGCCGCCCGCACGGCGGGCACCATCGGCACCTCCCCGGCTTCGGCGTCGGCGAGCGTGCCGTCGGCCGCCCACATGGCCGCGTCGGAGCAGGCCCGGTAGAGCTGGAGGTTGAGGCTGCGGTCCAGGCAGGCGTTGAGGATCCGGAACCGGTACGCGCGCGGCGCCACCTCCAGGTACGGGTAGGCGACGCCGTTGACGAGCGGGGTGTCGCCGTACGCCTCGGGGACGGCGGACGGGTGCGGCACGCCGGGGCGCGACGGCGGTTCGTCCGGCGCGTCGACCGGGTCGTGGTGCGGGTTGGTGACCCAGCCGTCGGTACGGGTGTCGTCCGGCGCGGGGTCGCGCGACCAGGGGCCGTAGTCCCACCGGCCGGTCAGGTTGCGCCCGTCGGACCGGTACGGGTTCTGCCGTGGCTGGTAGACGTGCGGGTGCCAGAGGCTCCCCCGGGCACCCCAGCGGTCCCGGTCCCAGGTCGGGTCCTCGGTGGCGAGTTGGGCGTCGTCCGGCACGAACGTCTTGTCCTCGATCACCAGCGGCAGTTGGTCGGCCGGCAGCACCCCGTCGGCGACGAGCTGGTCCTCGGCCGGGTCGGTGAGCAGGTAGAGGGCGAGTTGCCCGCCGTAGACGGTGAGCCGGGCCAGGCCGAGGGTGTTGTCGTGCCACCACAGCAGCCGGCCGCTCTGCTCGTTCGGGTAGTACAGGGTGGTGGCACCGGCACCCGGCGCCGGCATGTCCGGCACGTGGGTCACACCCACACCGTTCGGGTACGGGGTGATCTCCCCGGCCGGAGTGATCCACTGCCCCGGGTTGCCGGCGCTGGTCCAGCCGGTCTGTGCCCCGGCCAGGTGCAACACCGCGCGGTTCTGCGGGAACGGGGCGGGCCCGTCCAGCGGGCCGAGGCCAGCGCCCTCGATCGTGTCGTCGACCGGCAGGAACAACTCACCGGCCCGGCCGGTGGGGAGTTGGTTGATGAACTTCACCCGGACCGGTCGGCCCCGACGGGCGAGGATCATCGGACCGAGGTGCCAGGGCCGCCCCGGGGGTGCGACCGTGTTGTGGCCCGTCGGGTCGGTGCCCGGGTTGAGCTGTCGATAGCCGCGCAGCCGGGTGGCGGGCAGGTCCCGGTGCAGCCGCTGCGCGTACTCCTGCACGCCGATCTCGTAGTAGTCGCAACCCGGATAGCTGATCGTGTCCGGCGTGGCCACCGGCAGGTGTCCGCCGAGGTCGCTGCCGGCCCACTGGCCCGGGATGGGCAGTGGGTCCACGAACTTGCGCAGTCCGGTCCCGGGCACCACCCGCCCGTCGGCGTCGCGCGTCGGGCGGGGGCTGTGGGCGAAGTTCGGCACCGGGCCGAAGCAGCGGGGCACCACGGCCGGGTCCAGGCTCGGCGCCGGGGCGGTCTCCACGGCGGTACGCGCGGCCGGCACGGACGCCGTCCGGCCGTTGGCGTCGCCGTCGGTGGCACGGGTGGCCCGTTCGAAGAAGGTGGAGCGGAGTCTGCGGAACAGCGCCATGACTCTCCCCGGGTCGGAGCGCGAGGGTCGCCACCCCGGCGTGGCTGCCTCGGCGCTCTGCTGACTATCGGTGAGCACTCAACCGCAGCATGCGACTCCGACGGCCAGATAGGAATTACCCAATCGTCCGTATCTGGGCTGACCTCGGCCGATGGGTGCCCTGGTCAGCCGGATTCGGCCGGGTCCGGAGACTCGGGCTGACAGACGGGGCACCAGTAGGTGACCCGGTCACCCAGCTCCTCCTTGCGGATGGCGGTGCCGCAACGGCGGCAGGGCTGGGCGCGGCGCCCGTACACGTAGCTGGTCTGGCCCCGGTGCAGCGAACCGGTGCTGCTCTGCGTCCACCGGCCGCGGTTGGCGGCGAGCAGCCGCTGCGCCAGGCTCACCAGGCCGGGCAGGTCGGGCACCGCGCCGACCGGTGTCCACGGCGACACACCGCGCAGGAACAGCACCTCGCACTTGTAGAGGTTGCCCACCCCGGCCAGGTTGCGCTGGTCGAGCAACGCCTCGCCGATGGTCTGCTCCGGGTGGTCGGCGAGTCGGCGGACCGCCTCGGCCGCGTCCCAGTCCGGCCCGAGCAGGTCGGGGCCGAGGTGGCCGACCACCTGGTCCTCCTCGGCGGTCGGCACCAGGGTCATCTCGTGCAGGTGGTAGCCCACCGCGACCGCGCCGGGGCTGCGCAGCACCACCCGGATCAGGTGCGCGGGCCGGCCGGTCCAGCGTTCCCCCGGGGCGTACGCCCGCCAGGCGCCGTCCATCCGCAGGTGCGAGTGCAGGGTCCAGTGCGCGTCGTCCGGGGTGGCGAGACGCAGCAGCAGGTGCTTGCCCCGGCTGGCCGACTCGCGGACGGTCCAGCCGCTGAGATCTGTGGTCGCCAACCGCGGCACCCGGAAGTCACTTGTGGTGATCCGCGCGCCGGCGAGCGCGCGGTGCAGCACACGCGCGGTGTTCCAGACGGTGTCGCCTTCGGGCACCCCGCCATTCTCCCTCATTCGAGCAGGATTCGCATGTGTCGCTATTTGTACACAGGTTCCTACTGATCTCCGGACATGCGAGGGTCAGGGAGTTCTGAGGAGAATGCCTATGTCACGGCTGCATTGTCGTACTCGATCCCTCTCCCTCGTCGCCTCCGTCACCCTCGCCCTCATCGCCACGCTCCTACCCATCACCAACCCCGTCCCGGCCGCCTCCGCCGCCGGAATCCTGCCCACTTCCACCGCCGCCGCACCGGGCGGCGAGCGGTGGAGCGTCGACCTGTCCGTCGTCGACCGCGACGACGTCAACGTCCGGCGTACCGCCGCCGGGCTGCGGCTGCGCGAGGCCCGGTCCGCCGGACGCAGCCCGCGCAGCCCGCACAGCGCGGCCGCGGAGGGGATGCTGCTGAGCGCTCCGCGGACCCTCAGCCGGCCGGCCAACCAGGTCCGCGCCCAGGTCAGTGCCGACGTGCCGACGGGCGCCACAGTCGAGGCCCAGGTCCGTGGTTGGCGGGCCAGCGGTTGGACCGAGTGGCGGTCCGCCACGGCCGGCGCGACCTTCGACAGGCCGGTGAGCCGGGTGCAGAGCCGCGTGGTGCTCACCGCGCCCACCGGCGGTGCCACCGCGACGGTACGCGCCGTCCAGCTCACCGCCGCCACGGCCGCCGCCGTCGCCGAGGCCACGCCGGGCCTCACCTACCGGGTGTACGCCACCCGCATCGGCCTGGTCGGCCAGCAGACCGCCAACGGCCGCACCGTTCAGCCCCGGGACCACTTCGTGGCGCTACCGTCGCGGCGCAGCCTGTCCCCGCTCAACTCGGGCGACTACTCCGTGCGGGTCTGCACCACCACCGGCTCCCGCTGCGAGTACGCCCCGGTCTGGGACGTCGGCCCGTGGAACACCCGCGACGACTACTGGAACCCGGCGGCGGTGCGCGAGAACTGGAAGATCCTGGGGCAGGGTCTACCCGAGGCGCAGGCCGCCTACCAGTCCGGCTTCAACGGCGGGCGGGACCAGTTCGGGAGGACCGTGCTCAACCCGGCCGCCATCGACCTGGCCGACGGCACCTTCTGGGACGGTCTCCAGTTGACCACCAACGCCTGGGTGGATGTCGCCTACCTGTGGACCGGTGGCGGGCTGCGCGGCGTGGTCGGCGACGGGCCGCTCACCATCCGCACCGGGGCCAGCACGTCGTACCCGAGCCGTGGCCTCGCCGCCCGGTTCGCCAACGTGCCGATCCAGTGCTACGTCACCGGCCAGTCCGTGGCCGGGCCCTACGGCACCACCACCCGCTGGGACCGGCTGGCCACCGGCCAGTACGTCAGCCACGCGTACATCTCGACGGTGTACGGAGGCGTCGTGCCGGTCTGCTGACCCGTGCTCGCCCCGTCGGGTGCCCTCAGGGGCGCTCGTCGGGGCGGGCCGGGCGCACCATGTCCTGGTAGCGCGGGTGGCTGGCACCGTAGACGGCGTAGTTGAGTCGGGCGTGCGAGAGGCTCAGATCGCCGTTGGGGCCACCCCGGACCGTGTCGGCGTCGGCGTCGGTCTGGCCGTCGTCGGTCCAGAAACAGACCGGGCAGGTCCCCCCGCCGGTCCGGGATGCACAGCAGGGACAGCCCACGGGAACCACTTGTTCACCCACCGGGGCAGCATTCCACAGTCGAATATCAGCGGGAAACCCGTAGGACGTCTCCCGGGGCCACCCGGAGGAGGTCCACCGCCCGCCCGCCATTGATGGCGATCGCCACCAGATCGGCCGAGTCGACGTACACCACCAGGCCGGCAGCGGGGGCGTCGCCGAACGTCCGGCCCCGGACGGCCGGCCGGGTCGGCTCCGGACCGGGCGGTCCCACCCGCAGCGCCGCCGGCAACGGGTCGAGCAGGTGCGCCGGTGCGGCCAGCTGGACGTTGCCGAAATGGTCCACGGTCGACACCTCGGCGGTGAAGCCGTCGTCGTCGGAGGTCAGCGTCGGTGCCGGCAGCCGGACCAGGTCGTCCGGGTCGACCGGCGGCCCCGCCTCGACCAGGGGCGCGCCGAGCGCCAGCCGGGCCGCCACCGGCGCGAAGACGTCCCGCCCGTGGAACGTGGCGGACACCCGGTCGGCCAGCCAGCGCGGCTCGGTCAGCAGCACCGCGGCGGTCACCCCGCCGAGAGCGTCGGCGGCGTCCGGCAGCAGCCCGTTGTCCGGACCGACCAGCAGCCCACCCGGGGTGGCCAGTGCGACTCCCCGCCGGGCGGTACCCACCCCCGGGTCGACCACCGCCACGTGCACACCCACGGGCAGGTACGGCACCGTCTGCGCCAGCACGGCAGCGCCCCGCCGGACGTCCGCCGGTGGCACCAGGTGGGTCACGTCGATGACCCGGACGGCCGGTGCGAGTCGGGCGATCACCCCGTGGCAGGCGGCCACGAAGCCGTCGGTGAGGCCGTAATCGGTGGTCAGCGAGATCCAGGGCGTGGCGGGCATGCCCGCAGGCTAACCCTCGGCGTCGGTGCGCCGTTCCAGGACCAGTTCGTCGTGCGGCGGGATACGGTCCTCCACCGGTGGCTGGCGGATATGGGACAGCGCGCTGACCGACCGGCCACTCCCGCCGTCGCGCGGTGCCGGGCAGACTGCCCTGGTGACCCCTCGGAGCCTGCCCGCTGTCGCGGTCCTGCTGGCCGCCGTCGCCCTCACCGCCGGCTGCGGCGGTGACGAAGCCGACCCGTCGAGCGCGGCCCCCACCGCCTCGTCCGCGTCGTCCGCCCCGCCCGCCGTGGCCCCGACGGCCGCCGTTGCGCCGAGCGCACCGACGCCCTCGGTGGCCCAGCCCAGCACACCTGCGCAGGCCACACCCTCCGTTGCCCCGCAGGGGCCCACGCAGCGCCGGCCGGCCAGTCCACCGCCGGTGGTGCTGCCCCCACGTCCGGCCGGGGCGCCCGGGGCGAAGCAGGTCGTCGAAGCGTTCCGGGCCGCCGGCCTGAAGGTGCCGCGCCCGGTGGACCGCTCGGTCGACTGCGGGCCGGACGGGCTGGGCCTGGGTTGCTCCGAGCTGATCGCCACCGACACCGTCACGGTGTACGTCTTCCCGGACGAGACAAGCGCCGGTGACATCGCGGAGACCTGGGGCGGCCAGTCGTACCGGCGTGGCGCCGTGGTGCTCAACTACCTGGAGGCGAAGACCCCGGCGGCCGAGCGCCCGCGCTACGAGAAGGTGCTCAACGGCCTGCGCTGAGCACCGAGCCCGACCTCGACGCGGCCGGGGGCATGTCGTTCTGCTGAGCGTGATGCCGGTGAGTCATCTTGATGACTCACCGGCATCAGGGTCTCCGCGGCATCGCCCCCCAAGCATTGCCCGGCCGGCCGGGCGAGAGCTGGACCCCTCCTCAACGGCGGGTGGGTGGCGGGTCAGCCGCGCAGGCGTAGGCCACGGGGGGTGGCCCGGAAGCCGGCGGCGGTCAGCGCGTCGCGCAGCGGCGAGGAGTGCACCGCCTCCCCGTCGGCCCGCTCCACCGACAACGCACCCAACGCGCCGGAGTGGACGGCGTCGGCGAGCGCCTTGCCGGCCACCGCGAGCGTGTCGGTGTCGTCGCTGAAGGACAGCAGTGTCCGACCGCCGCGTTCCACGTACAGCACCAGGTCACCGCCGACCTGCACCACAAGCGCACCGGCCTTGCGGCCGGCCCGGTGCCCGGTCGCCGGGACGGCACCGTCGCCGGAGTCGACAACCCGTTCCGGCCAGGGCAGAGCCGCGCCGTACGGGTTGGCCGGGTCGGTGGCGGCGAGCACGGTGGCCGGTGCGCCCCGACCTCGGGTGCCGTCCATCGGCTCGGCCAGTGCGCGCAGCCGGTCCACCGCACCGGGCACCGCGAACTGCGCCGCCCCCAACCCTTCGACGAAGTAGCCCCGGCGGGCGGCACCGCGCTCCTCCAGCGCCGACAGCACCGGATAGACCGCCGAGAAACCGCCGACCACCTGCTCGGCCATCACCGCACCCCGGGTGACCACCCCGTGCCGTTCCAGCAGCACGTCGGCGAGCGCGGCGGCGCGGCGGGTCGGGTCGACGTCCCGTTCCGGTAGGCGCGACCAGCGACCGGCGACGGTCGGCGGGCCGCCCCGGGTGGGCAGCGCCACCCGACCGGGCCGCCGGTAGCGGGTGCGTGGCGCGGACGGCCGCGAGCGGTGTGCCCCGCCGGCGCCGAGCACCGCGCGCAACGGGGCGAGGGTGTCGTTGGTCAGGTGCCCCGCCCAGACCAGGTCCCAGATCACCCCGGTCAGGGCGGCGTCGTCGGTCGCGCCGACGCGGTCGGCCAGCGGCCGGAAGAACAACGCCTGCCCGTCACCGAGCGCGTCGAGCACCGCGTCGTGCAGCGGGGTGCGGGTCAACGCCTCGTCCGGTGGCGGGAGCAGCAGCGGCGCGGCGTCCGCGTACGCCAGGGTGACCCAGCCGTCGCCCCCGGAGATCGCCCCCGACCCGGCCCAGAGCACCTCCCCGCTGGCGCACAACTCGTCGAGCTGGGCGGGGGAGTAGTCGGCGACCCGACCGGGCAGCACCAGCCGCTCCAGGGCGGACGCCGGCACTGCCGCGCCCTGCAACTGCTCCACGGTCGCGGCGAGCGCCTCCACCCCTCGGGCGGACGAACCGACCTGCTGCCAGCGGGGCAGGAACGTGGCAAGCGCGCGCGGTGGCACCGGCTCGATCTCCCGGCGCAGCGCCGCGAGCGAGCGGCGGCGCAGCATCCGCAGCACCTCGGCGTCGCACCACTGGGCGCCGGCCGAATCGGGGGTGAACTCCCCGGAGACCACCCGCCCGGTGGCGCCGAGCCGGCGCAGCGCCTGCTCGACCACGAACACGCCCAGCCCGAAGCGGGCCGCGCAGCTGGCCGCGGCGAACGGCCCGTGCGTGCGGGCGTAGCGGGCCACCAGGTCGCCGAGCGGATCGGCCACCGGGGCGAGATACGCCTCGGCCACCCCCACCGGCAACGCCACGCCGAGGGCGTCGCGCAACCGGGCCGCGTCCTCGACGCCCACCCAGCGCTGCTCGCCGGCGATCCGGACGCGCAGCACCCGGCGGGTGGCCTCCAGCTCGGTCAGCCAGGTCTCCGGCACACCCCGCTCGGTCAACTCGGCGTCGCTCAGGTCACCGAGCACCCGCAGCAACTCGACGACGTCTTCGGCATCGCGCGGGCGGCGCTGCTCGGTCAGCCACCGCAGCTGCCGATCGGTCTCGGCGAGCACGGCGGGGTCGAGCAACTCGCGCAGGTCGACCCGGCCGAGCAGCTCGCCGAGCAGCGTGGAATCCAGGGCGAGCGCGGCGGCGCGCCGCTCGGCGAGCGGGGCGTCCCCCTCGTAGAGGAACGCGCCGACGTAGCCGAAGAGCAGCGACCGCGCGAACGGCGACGGCGCGTTGGTCTCCACCTCGACCAGCCGCACCTTCCGGCTGGCCAGGTCACGCATCAACCCGGCCAGCGCCGGCTGGTCGAAGACGTCCTGAAGGCACTCCCGGGCGGCCTCCAGGGTGACCGGGAAGTCCGCGTACTCACGGGCCACGTCGAGCAGTTGCGCGGCACGCTGCCGCTGCTGCCAGAGCGGCTGGCGGCGGCGCGGATCACGGCGGGGCAGCAGCAGCGACCGGGCGGCGCACTCGCGGAAGCGGGCGGCGAACAGCGCGGACGTGCCGACCGACTCCTCCACCAGCTGGGTGATCTCGTCCGGCTCGAAGACCACCACGTCGGCGCCGGGCGGCTCGTCGGCGGTGTCCGGCAGGCGCACCACGATGCCGTCGTCGGAGGGCATCACCTGGGCGTCCACCCCGTAGCGTTCGGCCAGCCGGCGGCCCACCGCCAGGGCCCACGGCCCGTTGACCCGGGCACCGAGGACACTGTGCACGGCGAGCCGCCAGTCACCCAGCTCGTCGCGGAACCGCTCGACCACGATGGTGCGGTCGTCGGGCAGCGATCGGGTGGCCTCCCGCTGCTCGCGCAGGTAGGCCATCAGGTTGCCGGCGGCCCAGTCGTCCAGCCCACCGTCGCGCAACGCGGCAAGCGCCGCCTCGTCGCTCTGGCGTAGCAGGGTGCGCACCCGGGCACCGATGGCCCGGCCCAGCTCCACCGGCCGGCCCAGCTGGTCGCCCTTCCAGAAGGGCATCCGCGCGGCCTGCCCCGGGGCGGGCGAGACCAGCACCCGGTCGGGGGTGATCTCCTCGATGCGCCAGGACGACGAACCGAGCAGGAACACGTCACCGACGCGGGACTCGTAGACCATCTCCTCGTCCAGCTCGCCGACCCGGGCGGCCCGTTCCGCGCCGGCCAGGAAGACCCCGAACAGCCCCCGGTCGGGAATCGTGCCGCCGCTGGTCACCGCCAGCCGCTGCGCGCCGGGACGGCCGGTGAGCAGGTCGGTGGCCCGGTCCCAGACCAGCCGGGGACGCAGCTCGGCGAACGCGGTGGACGGGTAACGGCCGGAGAGCATGTCCAGTACGGCGTGCAACGCCGAGTCGGGCAGCTCGGCGAACGGCGCGGCCCGCCGGACCAGCACGGCCAGGTCGCCGAGCGGCCACGGCTCCAGGGCCACCATCGCGACGATCTGCTGGGCCAGCACGTCCAGTGGGTTGCGCGGGTAGTGCAACTCCTCGATCGCGCCGTCGGTCATCCGCTCGGCGACCACCGCGCAGGAGAGCAGGTCGCCACGGTGCTTGGGGAAGACCACCCCACGGGAGACCGCACCCACCTGGTGCCCGGCCCGGCCGACCCGTTGCAGCCCGGCGGCCACGCTCGGCGGCGCCTCGATCTGCACCACCAGGTCGACCGCGCCCATGTCGATGCCCAGCTCCAGGCTGGAGGTGGCCACCACGGCCGGGAGCTGGCCGGACTTGAGCGCCTCCTCGATGTGCTTGCGCTCCTCCCGGGAGACGCTGCCGTGGTGGGCGCGGGCGATCACCGGCGCCGCGCCGGTGGCCGCACCGGACTGGGCCAGCACCTCGGCCGGCGGCCGGTTGCGCAGTGGACCGGCGGGACCACCCCACCGCTGCGCGCCGGGCACCGGGCCGCCGTCGGCCGCCGGGTCGTCGCCCGCCGACAACCCCTCGGGTACGCCGATCGCGCCCTCTGCCCACGCGGAGGCCCCCGCGTCGTCGGCCGTTGCCTCGGTGGCCACCGCCTCGGCGGCCAGCTCGTTGAGCCGGGCGCAGAGGCGCTCGGCGCTGCGGCGGGAGTTGGTGAAGACGATTGTCGAGCGGTGCTGCCCGATGAGGGTGAAGACCCGCTCCTCCACGGCCGGCCAGATCGACGCGCGGCGTGGCCCGGGGCCGCCCAGGTCGTCCTCCGGTGGCTGCTCCTGCTCGTCCAGGCGGGTCATGTCCTCCACCGGGACCTGCACGCTGACCTCGATGGTCTTCGGGGTGGCCGGCTGCACCACGTCGACCGGGCGGGCGCCGCCGAGGAACTGCGCGCAGGCGTCGATCGGCCGGACGGTGGCGGAGAGGCCGATGCGCTGGGCCGGCGCGGGCAGCAGCTCGTCGAGGCGTTCGAGGGAGAGGGCGAGGTGGGCGCCGCGTTTGCTGCCGGCCACCGCGTGCACCTCGTCGACGATCACCGTCTGGATGCCGCGCAGAGAGTCGCGGGCGGCGGACGTGAGCAGCAGGAACAGCGACTCGGGCGTGGTGATGAGGATGTCCGGTGGGGTGCGGGCGAAGGCGCGCCGCTCGTCGGCCGGCGTGTCGCCGGTGCGCATGCCGACGGTGATGTCGGGGGGTGCGACACCCAGCCTCGTGGCCGCCTGCCGGATGCCGGCGAGCGGGGCGCGCAGGTTGCGTTCCACGTCGACGGCGAGGGCCTTGAGCGGGCTGACGTAGAGCACGCGGCACCGCTGGCGTGCCTCGGCCGGCGCGGGCTCGCGGGCCAGCCGGTCCAGTGACCAGAGGAAGGCCGCGAGCGTCTTGCCGGAACCGGTGGGTGCGACAACCAGGGCGCTGCGGCCGGCGGCGACCGACCGCCAGGCGCCGGTCTGGGCGGCGGTGGGCGCGGCGAAGGCGGCCTCGAACCAGGCGCGGGTGGCCGGGCCGAAGCCGGCGAGCACCGCGCCGGTGTCTGCGTCTGCCCCGGTCACCGGTCCATCCTGCCCCGCCCGTACGACAACGACGACCGGCCGACAGTGGAATGTGCCGGACAAAAGCAAAAAGCATGGAACGTGCGCTTAATACGTTAAGTCTCACTTAACTGCTTGCTTCTGAGGAGCAACATAAAGTAACTTCACTGCCAACGCGAACCGGGGTGAGGGGATTTGATGGCCGGCGAGCAGCACACCGTCGAACCCGGCACCGACGTGCTGATTCGCAAGGTCGACAGTCACCTTGCGGCCCTCCGCGCGGGCCTGCACGGCCCCGAGCTTGAGCTCGCCGAACGCCTCGCCCACTGCCTGCGGGAGCTGGTCCTGTGCACCGCCCAGGCCAGCGCCGCCGATCGTGGCCAGGTGCGCGTCGCCGTCCACTATTTCGTGCTGCGCCGGGAGAGCCGGGGTCGGTTGCTGTCGGTGCGGTCGCTGGCCGCCGCGGAACGGGTGGTCGACCGGGTCGCACGCCAACTCGGCCGCGTCGACCTGCTCGCCGAGTTGCGCCACGACCGCCCCATCCCCGACAACCCCCACCCCCGCAACAACGCCCTACACCGCTGACCCACCCCACCCGCAATCCCACGCTGACGTTTGTGTCAGAAGCGCCGCCGCGGATGACGCACGTCTCTTGAGCAACGGCGTCGCCGGGCCGGGGTGGCCTTGGGTCAGGTGCCTGCGGGCGGGGGCGGCGGTCCGGTCTTTATGGATGAATTCCAGCAAAACGGCACGGTGGGCGACGAACTGACGTCTGATCGCTGCTAGGGCCTGTTTCACGGGCGCTGGCCACCTCGATCGGGAGCGCAGGTGCTGGTACTGCTCGTCCTTCACCTCGTGGGGGCCCTCGTCGCACCCCTGCTCGTCCGGTGGTGGGGTCGACGGGCGTGTTACCCGCTGGCGCTGGCACCGGCCGCCGCGTTCTGCTGGGCGCTGGCCCACACCCCGGCCGTCGGCGACGGCGGGGCGGTGGTCGAGACGTACCCGTGGATCCGGCAGTTGGGCCTCGACCTCGCGTTCCGGCTCACCACGCTGTCCTGGTTGATGACGCTGCTGATCGGGGGTGTCGGCGCGCTGGTGCTGGTCTACAGCGCCCGCTATTTCCACGCCGGGTCGAGCGGACTGGCCCGCTACGTCGGTGTCCTGGTCGCCTTCGCCGGCGCGATGCTCGTCCTGGTCTTCGCCGACGATCTGCTGCTGCTCTATGTCGGCTGGGAACTGACCACCATCTTCTCGTACCTGCTGATCGGGCACAGCACCGAGCGGCGTGCCAGTCGGTGGGCGGCGGCGCAGGCGTTGACCGTCACGACGCTGGGCGGGCTCGCCATGCTCGTCGGGTTCATCATGCTGGGCGAACACGCCGGCACCTACCGCTGGTCGGCGATCGCCGCCCAGCCACCGCCCGGCGGCGCGTACCTCGTGGTCGCCGTGCTGTTGATCCTGGCCGGGGCGCTGTCCAAGTCGGCGGTGCTGCCGTTCAGCTCCTGGCTGCCGGTCGCGATGGCGGCGCCGACGCCGGTCAGCGCGTACCTGCACGCCGCCGCCATGGTCAAGGCCGGCGTCTACCTGGTCGGGCTGCTCGCGCCGGTGCTCGCCACGGTCGGGCCGTGGCGGCCGGTGGTGCAGATCGCCGGTGTGGCCACCATGCTGCTCGGCGGTTGGGCCGCGCTGCGGCAGACCGATCTGAAGCTGTTGCTGGCGTACGGGACGGTCAGTCAGCTCGGCCTGCTGGTCGCGGTGACCGGCTCCGGCACCCCGGACGCCGCCCTGGCCGGCACCGCGATGCTCCTGGCGCACGCCCTGTTCAAGGCGGCGTTGTTCCTGGTCGTCGGCATCATCGATCACGGCGCTGGCACCCGTGACCTGGGCGGGTTGTCCGGGCTGCGGCACTGGTCGACACCGCTGTTCGTGGTCGCGGTGCTGGCCGCGGCGTCGATGGCGGGTGTGCCGCCGCTTGTCGGCTTCGTCGCGAAGGAGGCGGTGTTCGGGGCGTTCACCGACCAGCCGGTGCTCCTCACCGGTCTGGTCGTCGGGACGGTGCTCACTGTCGCGTACAGCGCACGTTTTCTCTGGGGAGCGTTCGCCGACCGCCCGGGCGTGGCACCGGCCCGACCGGGCCCGATCGCCGCGTCGCTGCTGGTGCCGCCGGCGGTGTTGGCCGGGTTCGGTCTGCTCGCCGGCCCGGCCGCGAGTGTGCTGGACGACCTGCTGCGCCCGTACGCCGATCTGCTCGGTGGGGTCGACGCGCACCTGGCGCTGTGGTCCGGGCCGACCCCGGCGCTCGGCCTGTCCGCGCTGGCGCTCGCCGGAGGTGGCCTGCTCTTCGCCGTGCGCGGGCCGCTCACCCCGGTGCTGGCCCGGCTCCGTTCGCCGGTGGGCGGCAACCAGGGGTACGAGTGGCTCGTGGGCCGGTTCGACCGGCTGGCCATCGAGGTCACCGGGGCGACGCAGCGCGGCTCCCTGCCGCAGTATCTGGGCATCATCCTGGTCACTTTCGTGTTGGTGCCCGGTGCGGCGATGCTCTCCGCCAGCCCGTGGCGGGCCCGGCTCCCGCTCTGGGACAACCTGCTCCAACCGGTGGTCGTGCTGGTGATCGCGGTGGCCGCGGTGTTGGCGGTCGGCACCCGCCGTCGGTTGACCGCGATGTTGTTGGTGGGGATGACCGGCTACGGCACCGCGATGCTGTTCGTCCTGTACGGGGCACCCGACCTGGCGCTCACCCAGTTCCTGGTGGAGACCGCGACGATCGCGGTCTTCGTGCTGGTGCTGCGTCGCCTGCCGCAGCGGTTCTCGGCCCGCCCGCTGCGCCGTAGCCGGTGGACCCGCCGGGTCATCGGGGTGGCGGTGGGCGTGGTGGCCGCCGGGCTGGCCCTGACCGCCGCCGGTGCCCGCCGGGCACCGGACATCTCCGCCGCCTTTCCGGATCTGGCGGTGACCCACGGGTACGGCCGCAACGTGGTCAACGTGACACTTGTCGACATCCGGGCCTGGGACACGATGGGCGAACTGGCGGTCCTGGTGGTGGCCGCGACCGGGGTGGCCAGCCTGATCTTCGAGCGGTCCCGCACCGGGCCGCGACCGCGTCGGCCCGGGTCGGATGCGCGGGTGAATCGACCCGGTCGGCCGGTGTGGCTACGGGGCGGCCCCACTCTCCACGAGGAACGCCGTTCGATCGTGTTGGAGGTGGTCATCCGGCTGATCTTCCACACCGTCTTGCTGTTCTCCCTGTTCCTGCTCTTCTCCGGGCACAACGCGCCGGGGGGCGGTTTCGCCGGCGGTCTGGTGGCGGGTCTCGCCCTGGTGGTCCGCTATCTGGCCGGCGGCCGGTACGAGTTGACCGAGGCGGCCCCGATCGGCGCCGGAGTGATCCTGGGCGCCGGACTGGCCGTGGCGGTGGGCAGCGGCGTGGTGGGTTTGCTGGTCGGCGGGTCGGTGCTGGAGAGCGCCAAGGTCGACTGGTCTCTGCCGTTGGTCGGTGACGCCCACCTGGTCACGTCACTCTTCTTCGACATCGGCGTGTACCTGGTCGTGATCGGGCTGGTGTTGGACATCCTGCGCAGCCTCGGCGCCGAGGTGGACCGGCACATCGAGGCCACCGGGACGGCCACCGGCGGCCTGGCCGTCGACAAGAGTGAGCGGCCGTGAGCGCGAGGAGCGCGCCGGGGTTGCGCGCCCCGCAGTCGCGAACAAGGGCGAAACAGTGACGGCGACCGGCGCGGGGCCGACGCTGGTGCTGGTGTTGGCCGTCGCGGTGCTCGTCGGGTGCGGGGTGATCCTGCTGTTGGAGCGCAGCCTGACCCGGATCCTGCTCGGGGTGATCCTGCTCGGCAACGGGGTGAATCTGCTGATCCTGCTGGGCGGGCGGCCCGGTGCGGCGCCGATCGTCGGGACCGGCCCGATCGAGCGGATGAGTGATCCGCTGCCGCAGGCGATGGTGTTGACCGCCATCGTGATCACTTTCGGGCTGAGCGCGTTCCTGCTCGCGGTGGCGTACCGCAGTTGGTATCTGACCGGCGACGACGAGGTGCCCGACGACCTGGAGGACCAGAAGATCATCCGTCGGGCCGTTCGGAACGAGTCGGGCACCGCCGACCTCGGCGGGGAGGGGCCGGGTGACGACCCGGAGCAGGTCGATCCCGAGCCTGCCCGCCGCCGACTGCGCCGCGGGGAGGAGGCGTGATGAGCACGCTGGTGCCGCTGCCGGTGGTGGTGCCGCTGCTCGGTGCGGCGCTGACCCTGCTGCTGGCCGCGCGGCCCCGCCTGCAGCGGTTGGTGAGCGTGCTGTGCCTGGGCGGCACCCTCACCGTGGCGGTGCTGCTGTTGGTGCAGGCGTACCGGCACGGGCCGGTGGTGGTGGCAGTCGGGGCGTGGCCGGCACCGTTCGGGATCGTGCTGGTCGCCGACCAGCTCGCCGCGCTGATGCTCGTGGTCTCGTCGGCGGTCACTCTCTGCGTGCTGCTGTACTCGATCGGCCAGGGGCGCAGCGAGACCGGGGAGAGTTCACCGGTGGTCATCTTCCACCCGACGTACCTGGTGCTCACCGCGGGCGTCACCAACGCGTTCCTGGCGGGTGACCTGTTCAACCTCTTCGTCGGCTTCGAGATCCTGTTGGCCGCCAGCTTCGTGCTGATCACCCTGGGTGGCTCCGAGGCCAGGATCCGGACCGGGTCGACGTACGTGGTGGTCAGCATCCTCTCCTCGATGATCTTCCTGACGGCGGTGGGCCTGGTGTACGCGGCCACCGGCACGCTCAACCTGGCGCAGCTCGCCCGGCGCCTCGACGACCTGCCCGACGGCGTACGACTGGCCCTGGAGCTGATGTTGCTCCTGGCCTTCGCGATCAAGGCGGCGGTCTTCCCGCTGTCGGCCTGGCTGCCGGACAGCTATCCCACCGCGCCGGCCCCGGTCACCGCCGTCTTCGCGGGTCTGCTCACCAAGGTGGGCGTCTACGCGATCATCCGCACCGAGACGTTGCTGTTTCCCGGTGGGCACGCCGACGTGCTGCTCATGGTCGTCGCCGGGCTGACCATGGTGATCGGCATCCTCGGCGCGGTGGCCCAGTCCGATCTGAAGCGGCTCTTCTCGTTCACCCTGGTCAGCCACATCGGCTACATGATCTTCGGGGTGGCGTTGAGCACCGCCGCCGGGCTCTCCGGCGCGATCTTCTACGTGGTGCACCACATCACCATCCAGACCACGTTGTTCCTCGTGGCCGGGCTGGTCGAGGAGCGTGCGGGCAGCACCGACCTGCGCCGCATCGGCGGGCTGGCCCGGGTGGCGCCGCTGCTCGGTGTCCTGTTCTTCGTCCCGGCCATGAACCTCGCCGGGGTGCCGCCGTTCTCCGGGTTCCTCGGCAAGCTCGGCCTGCTCCAGGCCGGGGTGGCGGTCGGCGGTCCGCTGCCCTGGGCGCTGGTCGCGGCGGGCACGCTGACCAGTCTGCTCACCCTCTACGTGGCGTCGCGGGTGTGGAACATCGCCTTCTGGCGCGCGCCGCGACTGGCCACCAGCGAGCCGGCCGTCCGGTTGCCGAAGCTGATGGTCGGGGCCACGGTGGCCCTGGTCGCCTTCGGGCTGGCGCTGACCGTGCTGGCCGGTCCGCTCTTCGACGTCACCGCCGACGCGGCCGCCGACCTGCGCCTGCGTACCCCGTACGTCGATGCCGTGCTGCCGAACGGCGTGCCGTGAGCGGCCCCTCCGAGTCGGCCCGCGACGCCGCCGGGCCGCCGGCGTCGGGGCGCGGCCGGCTCGGGCGCTGGCGGGACCAGACGGCGGCGCTCGGGTGGTTGGTGGTGGTCTGGAACCTGCTCTGGGGTGACGTCAACTGGGCCAACGCGGCAGGCGGTGTGCTGGTGGGCGGCGCGGTGCTGGCCTTCTTCCCGCTGCCGGCGGTCAGCTTCGCCGGTCGGCTGCGGTTGCGGGGGCTGCTGGTGTTCGCGGCGCGGTTCGCCGTGGAGTTGGTCAGCGCGAGCCTGCACGTCGCCCGGATCGCCGTGCAGCCCGGCTACCGGCCGCGCGGGGCCATCATCGCGGTCCGGCTGCGGGTGCCCACCGACCTGAACCTGGCGCTCACCGCCGAGGCGGTCTCGCTGGTGCCGGGCACGCTGATCCTGGAGGTGGACCGGGACTCCGGGACGCTCTACCTGCACGTGCTCGACACCCACGGGCCGGCGGACCTGGGCGCGGCCCGGGAACGCACCCGCACCGTCGAACGACGCATCATCCGCGCGGTGGGCTCCGGCGTCGAACTGCGCCGCGTCGAGACCGACGAATCCGAGAGGGGTACCAGCCCGTGACCACGTTCCTGGCCGTCGTCCTTACCGTCCTGCTGTCGGTGACCGCGCTCCTCGCGCTGGCCCGCCTCTACCGTGGCCCGTCGCTCGTCGACCGGGTGATCGCGGCGGACATGCTGCTCGCCACCATGGTCGGCGCGGTGGGCGCCGAGGCGGCGGTCAACCGGCATGCCACCACGCTGCCCGTGCTGGTGGTGCTCTCCCTGCTCGGCTTCGTGGGCTCGGTGTCGATCGTCCGCTTCGCCGTCCGGGAGCAGCAGTGATCGCGACGATCGCGGACTGGCTCGGTGCCGCCTGTCTGGTGGCCGGTGCGCTGCTCGGCCTGGCCGCCGGGATCGGCGTGCTGCGTTTCCCGGACGCGTTGTCCCGGATGCACGCGGCCACCAAACCGCAGGTGCTCGGGGTGCTCCTGCTGCTGTTGGGCATCGCGTTGCGCCTGCGGTCTCCGGCGGATCTGGGCATGGTCGCGCTGGTGGCGGTCTTCCAGTTGGCGACCGCGCCGGTCTCGGCGCAGATGATCGGGCGGGCCGCGTACCGGTCGGGGCGGCTGGACCGGAGTCTGCTCGATGCCGATGAGCTGGCCGAACACGGCTCGGGTGGCGGGTCGACCGGAGCGGCGTGACGGCGGGCGAACCGGACGTTGCTGCTCCTTCGGCCCACCCCCAGCGGAGTCCCAGTCAGCGCCGATAAAATAGCGGCATGATCGACTCCTCTGCCCAGGAGGGCAGCAGTAGCCAGCCGGGTCGTGCCCGGCATCTCCCCGTCCCGACGACCCCGGGAGCCCTGAGCGACCCGTGCTGATCGTCGTCGGCCTTCTTCTGATCATTCTTCTCACTGCCGCCACCGGTTACTTCGTGGCGCAGGAGTTCGGCTACGTCGCCGTGGACCGGGGCAAGCTGCGCCAGCTCGCCGACGACGGCGACCAGGCCGCCGCCCGGGCCCTGACCGTCACCAGCCGGCTCTCCTTCGTGCTCTCCGGCGCCCAACTCGGCATCACCGTCACCGCCCTGCTGGTCGGCTACGTCGCCGAGCCGTACCTGGGCGGTGGCCTCGCCGACCTGCTCGGCGTGGCCGGCGTCAGCGAGTCGGTAAGCCTGCCGCTGTCGGTGGCGTTGGCCCTGGTCATCGCCACCGTCGTGCAGATGGTGCTCGGCGAGCTGGCCCCGAAGAACCTGGCCATCGCCCGAGCCGAGCAACTGGCCCGGGCGCTGAGCCGATCCACCCTGCTCTACCTGGCCGTCGCCGGGCCGGTGATCCACCTCTTCGACCGGGCATCGGTGCGTCTGCTGCGCCGGATCGGCATCGAACCGATCGAGGAGCTGCCCAGTGGCGCCACCCCGGCGGACCTGGAACAGATCATCGCCGAGTCCCGCGAGGAGGGCAGCCTCGACGCCGAGATGTCCACGCTGCTCGACCGAGGTCTGGACTTCCGCGAGCTGACCGCCGGTGAGGCCATGGTGCCCCGGGTCGACGTGCACACCGTACGGGCGCACGAGCCGGTCAGTCGGGTGGTCGAGCTGTTGGACACCGGCCACTCCCGCTTCCCGGTGCGCGGTGCGGAGGGCGTCGACGACCTGCTCGGCGTGGTCGGCATCGCCGACGTGCTCGGCGTACCCCCGGCGGAGCGGGCCACCACACCGGTGAGCGCGGTGGCCGGGCCGCCGCTGCTCGTACCGGAGACGTTGGCCCTGCCCACGGTGCTGGACCGGCTGCGGTCCGGGCACCGGCAGATGGCGTGCGTGGTCGACGAGTACGGCGGCTTCGCCGGGGTGATCACCCTGGAGGACATCGCCGAGGAACTGGTCGGCCCGATCCGGGACGAGGACGACCCGCCGGACCGCGCGCCGGCCCGGCAGGACGACGGGTCGTGGGTGGTGCCGGCCCGCTGGCGGATCGACGAGGTCGCCGACAGCACCGGCATCGCGCTGCCCGAGGCCCCGGAGTACGACACCCTGTCCGGGTTGGTGATGCGGGAGCTGGGCCGGGTGCCGGAGGTCGGTGACCGGCTGGAGATCAGCCTGCTGCCCGAGGGCGCCGACGGTGAGGACAACGAGACGGAGCCCCGGGCCCTGGTCGAGGTGCTGGCCGTGGACCGACACGTGGCCGACTCGGTGCGGTTGCAGTTGACCAAGCCGGGGGTGGGCCCGTGAGCGCGAGGAGTGAGCTTGCGAGCCCCGCAGTCGCGAATGAGGGAAAGCACCGATGAGCCCCGGGATCGCGCTGTTCAGCTCGGTGATCCTGCTGGCGCTGAACGGGTTCTTCGTGGCCGCCGAGTTCGCCCTGGTGGCCAGCAAGCGGTACCGCCTGGAGCAGGCGGCGGCGAACGGCGGTCGGGCGGCACGCGCCGCGCTGGACGGCGTCCGCGAGCTGTCGCTGATGTTGGCCGGCGCGCAGCTCGGCATCACGCTGTGCACCCTGGGTCTCGGCGCGCTGGCCGAGCCGGCGATCGAGCACCTGCTCAGCCCGCTGCTGCACGCGGTGGGCCTGCCGGACGCGGCCAGTCACCTGGTCGCCCTGGTCTTCGCCCTCGGGGTGGTCACCTTCCTGCACCTGGTGGTGGGGGAGATGGCACCCAAGTCCTGGGCGATCACCGATGCGGAGCGTTCGGCGACGCTGCTCGCGTTGCCGTTCCGCGCCTTCGCCCGGGTTTCCCGGCCGGTGCTCTCCGCGCTCAACGCCCTGGCCAACGCGATCCTGCGGCTGGTGGGGGTGAACCAGCAGGATCAGCTCGCCCAGGTGCACGGCCCGGACGAGCTGAAGATCCTGCTGGAACAGTCCCGCGAGCACGGGCTGCTCGGCGCCGAGCAACACCAGTTGCTGACCAGCATGCTGGAGCTGCAGGGCACCTCCGTGGCGCAGGTGATGGAACCGTTCGCCACCATGGTCACCGTCCGTCGGGACGACCCGGCCGAACGGGTCGAACAGGTCAGCCGGGACAGCGGTCGATCCCGACTGGCGGTGCTGGACGAGGCGGGCGACGTCTGCGGCCTGGTGCACGTCCGGGAGGCGGTACGGGTGGTCACCGCCGGCCGGGTCGCCACCGCCGGAGAGCTGATGACGCCCGCGTTCACCCTGCCCGCGACGTCCTCGGTGACCGAGGCGGTGGGGGCGATGCGGGCCCGACAGTCGCAGCTCGCGCTGGTGCGCAACGGCGGTGGCCCGGCCCGGCCGATCGGTTTCGTGGCCCTGGAGGACCTGCTTGAGGAGGTCATCGGGGAGTTCGACGACGAGACCGACACGGTGCCGCGCGGGCGGCGGCTGCGCTGACGTGCCGGACCTGGTCGCGCCGGCGTGGTGTGGCCTTGCCGGGGTGGTGTGGCCGGGTCGGCCTGTGTGGCTGGGGCGGTGGGGTCCGTCGGACCTGGTCGCGCCGATGCCGGTGCGGCCGGGTCCACGCGGTGCCGCTGCTCGGCGCGGGCGGGCGTGACGTCGGCTCGACCGGGTAGGCGCGCCGGGTGGGGCCGACGGGGTCCCCTTCCGGAAGGGATTCTGCGGTGCGGCTGACAGGGGTGTCCCGGGAGTCCGGCCGGACCGGGCTCTCCGTGCAGACCACGCTGCCCAACCCGAGCACCCGCCCGGGCCTGCGCCTGCCCGGGCGGGTGACCCTCGCGGCCGGCCCCGAGGACGTGCTGGTGCGGCACATCCGGCTCGGCCTGGTCACCACCGTCGAACCGGACGACCCGGCGGCTCCCCGGCGTCTCGTGCAGTTTTACCAACTACCGATCGCCGGCCGCTTCGTCGTGCCGGCCGGTCGACGGCGGGCTGTCGACTTCGCGCTGCCACTGCCGTGGGAGACCCCGGTGACCATTTTCGGCGGGGTGCCGCTGCTGAGCCTGCGGATGGGTCTGCGGACCGAGGTGTCCCTCGACTCCGACCTCGACCAGGGGGCCATGGTGCCGGTCTTCGTGCATCCGCTCCCCACCCAGCAGCACGTGCTGGCGGCGCTGGACACGCTCGGTTTCCTGATCCGCCAGTCCGGGTTGCAGGAGGGCGGGTTGCCCGGGGTCGAGCACACCCTGCCGCTGCACCAGCGCTGGGGCTACTGGGTGGGACCCCTCTACGCCGGCCCGATCACCGAGCTGGAGGTGATCTTCGTGACCAACTCGGCGGGTCTGGAGGCGATCCTCTGGATGGACCGCCGGTTGGCGCTGGCCGGCATCACCCACCAAAGCATCAGCCGGTTCCGGATCTGGCACGCGGACACCGACCGGCGGGACTGGGTCGCCACCGTCGACGGCTGGATCCGCCAGGCGATCAACCGGCACGCCGCCGCTGCCGCCCAGGCCGACTGGTCCGCACAGATCGCCGGGTCCGCCCACGTCAGCCGCCACCCCGACGAGCCGGTCCAGTCCGGCTACGGCCTGGGTGGCACCGCCGGAGGCGCAGGCGTAGGAGGAGGCGGCTCCGGCGGCGACGGCACCTAGCACCCACCCACCCCCGCCCTCCGCGTTGGGGTCAGCCGGCGCTGGCGGTGGCTAGTTTGAGGCTGAAGGCCAGGAAGAGGGCTGCCACGGCGGTGGTGCCGCCGGCGGCCAGTCGGCGGCGTTGGCGGAACTGTGCGGCGAGGAAGGTGCCCGCGAAGATCAACGCGGTGAGGTAGAGCGCGCTTGTCACCTGGGCGATCAGCCCGAGCAGCAGGAACGACAACGCCGGCCAGGCGTAGCCGGGGTCGACGAACTGGATGAAGAACGAGATGAAGAACAGGATCGCCTTCGGGTTCAGCAGGCTGATCACCAGCGCCTTGCGGAACGGGCTGCGCAGCGCCGCCGGCTCCGCGGCGTCGATGAGCCGCGGCGTGCTCGGGTCGTTGCGGTCGCGCCAGCGCCGCACGGCGCCGAGCAGCATGGTCAACCCGACATAACCGAGGTACGCGGCGCCGGCGTACTTGATCACCAAGAACAGCGGGGGGTACGCCTTGAGCAGCGACGCCACTCCGGCGGCGGAGAGGACCATCAGCACCCCGTCGCCGACGAACACCCCACCGGCGGCCCGGTAGCCGACGGCGACACCCCGCTTGGCCGCGGTGGAGAGCACGAAGAGCGAGTTCGGCCCGGGCAGCAGGATGATGGCCACGGTGCCCAGCACGTACGTCCAGATGTCGGTGATCCCCAGCACGCCCGCCATCATCACGCCACCGGTGCCGTCCGCAGAAGTCTTTCCCGCAGCCTGGCCTGTGCGTTCGGCCACTCGTCGACGGTCATCGCGTACTGCACGGTGTCCCGCCAGGAGCCGTCCGGGCGTTGCCGGTGCATCCGCAGCACCCCTTCCCGGGTGGCGCCGAGACGCTCGATGGCCGCCTGGGAGCGGACGTTGCGGATGTCGGTGTGCCAGGCCACCCGGACCGCGCCCAGGTCGTCGAAGGCCCGCCCGAGCAGCAGCAACTTCGCCTCGGTGTTGATCGCGGTACGCCACCAGGGCCGGCCGAGAAAGGTGTGCCCGATCGCCACCGACCGCCGCTGTGGGTCGATCTCGTAGTAGGACGTGCTGCCGACCACCGCCCCGGTCGCCGCGCAGCGCTGCACCCAGGCCACCCGCTCGCCGTGGTGCTGGGCGGCCAGGGCGGTGTTGATCACCTCGGCCGTCGCGGCGGGTGTGGTGGGCGGCGCGACGCCGAGGTGCCGCCACACCTCCGGGTCGGCCGTGGCGGCGTGCAACTCGTCGGTGTGCGCCAACTCCAGTGGCTCCAGCCGGACGTGCTCGCCGTGCAGCGGCACCGGGTCGTGCCAGGGCGTGCGGGCCGTCCGCAGGTACGCCGGCAGTGGTGCGGTGACCCCGGCGTCCGGCTCGGGTTGCCCGGCGGTCATCCGCAGCGGCAGCACGCCGGCCCAGTGCGGCAGGTCCAGGTCGGCCTCGTCCTCGCGGACCCCGCCGCTGCGGGTCCGGACGGACACCTCGTGCAGGGGCAGCGCCAGCACGGCGGTCTCGGCCAACTCGCGACGGCTGGGTGGGCGGGTGGCCGTGCTGCGTCCCGTGCCGACCTTCTCCACGAGCGCGGTGAGCATGGCGAGCTTTTCCCGCTCGTCGGTGACCAGCCGGGCGGTGCCGAGCGCGACGACGGAGCGGTAGTTGGCGCTGTGGTGGAACTGGGAGCGGGCGTAGACCAGGCCATCGAGCAGGGTCACCGCGACGCAGACCTCCAGCCCGTCACCCCGGGCCGCGAGCAGTGGACGGCTGCCGGTGGAGCCGTGCAGGTAGAGCGTGTCGCCGATGCGGACGTGCAGGGTGGGCAGCACCCGCGGCTGGCCGTCGACGGCGAAGCCGAACGCGCAGTGGTACGCCTCGTCGAGCACCGCGTGGGCGGCGGCCCGGTCGTAGCTCATCTTGTCGCGGGAACGGTGGGGTGTGGTCCGGGCGGTGGGTGGATACATGCGCTCGCCCCTTTGTTCTAGTACAATCTCTTATTTGTGTCAGCACACTATCAGCTCACCGGTACGACGGCCGTCGAGATTTCGGCCAGCATCGAGTCGGGCATCCGCACGGATGCCCTGCCGCCAGGTGCCGCCCTGCCGCCCGTGCGGGTGCTCGCCGCCGAGTTGGGCGTCAGCCCCGCCACCGTCGCCCGCGCCTACCAGGACCTGCGCCAACGCGGCCTGCTCGCCACCGCCGGGCGGCACGGCACCCGGGTGCGTCCGCGTCCCCCGGTGGCCGCCCGGCGCTCGGCGCTGCGTCCTGCGCCGTTGCCCGGCGCCCGCGACCTGTCCCGAGGCGAACCCGACCCCCGGCTGCTCCCAGCGCTCGGCCCGCACCTGGCGACCCTCGCCGCCGACAACCGTCCGTCGATCGGCTACTCCGACGCCGGGGTGCTGCCGGAGCTTGCCGAGGAGGCCCGTGCCCGGCTGGGCGCCGACGGCGTGCCGGCCGGGGAGCTCACCCTCACCGGCGGTGCGTTGGACGGCATCGAGCGGCTGCTCGGCGCACACCTGCGTCCCGGTGACGCGGTCGCGGTGGAGGACCCGGGCTGGGCCAACCTGCTCGACCTGGTGGCCGCGCTGGGGTTGCGCCCGATCGGCGTACCGCTGGACGACGAGGGTCCCCTGGTGGCCGGGGTGGCCGCCGCGCTGGCCGCCGGGGCGCGGGCGCTGGTGGTCACCAGCCGGGCGCAGAACCCGACCGGCGCCGCCGTCTCCGCCGCCCGCGCCGACGCACTGCGAGCGCTGCTCGCCGGCCGCCGGGACCTGCTGTTGATCGAGGACGACCACGCCGCGGAGCTGGCCCGCGTACCCCTGCACCCGCTGGCTGGGGCGACGTCGAGCTGGGCCTTCGTGCGTTCGGTGAGCAAGCCCTTCGGCCCGGACCTGCGACTGGCGGTGCTGGTCGGCGACGAGACCACGGTGGCCCGGGTGGCCGGCCGCACCCGGGTCGGCGCCGGCTGGGTCTCCACCGTGTTGCAACGGCTGGTCCTCGCCCTCTGGCAGGACCCGGGAGTCACCGAGCAGGTGCGGCGGGCGGCGCTGAGCTACGAGCAGCGGCGCGCGGGGTTGCTGGCCGCACTGGCCGCGCACGGTCTGACCGCGCACGGCCGCAGCGGCATCAACGTCTGGCTGCCCGTGGCGGACGAGACGAGCGCGGTCACCGCGCTGCGCGATGCCGGCTGGGCGGTGGCGCCCGGCGCCCTCTACCGGATCGCCGCGCCTCCCGCCGTGCGCATCTGCGTCAGCCCGCTGACCACCGAGGACCTGGCCCCCCTGGCGACAGCCCTGGCCGAAGCCCAGAACCCCACCCCACCCCAAGGCTTCCAAACCTAACCAGCCCCGCCCCACGCCCGCGCGATCTTGTACTTCCTGTCGCCGATATGTCGATTAATGCCACTTTGTCAAGGCAGAAAGTGCACAGACCGCGGGGATTCGGGGCGGACGAGGCGGGTATGCGGGGCGCCGGAGGTGGGGTCATGGCTTCAGGTGGGGCACGTAAGGGCGTCTGGATCGCGGTCGCGGTGGCGATCATCATCATCATTATCGTGCTGATCGCGATCGCTTCCGGTGGGGATGGCGGCGGTAACGGGTACTGACGCGGGTGCGTCTCCTCGTGTCGCGGCACCGCGCCGAGGACGTACCCGGCACCGGGCAACCAACGGGTATATAACAGTCGGCATGGCCGAGCAGACCGGAAGCGCTCCGGGCGCCCAGCGGTTCATCCCGCCCGACGCCGACACCATCGACGACCTGCGCACCGCGGCCGGTGGCTGCCGCGGCTGTGAGCTGTACCGGGACGCCTCGCAGACGGTCTTCGGCCGGGGCGACGAGAGCGCCCGCGTGGTGCTGGTCGGCGAGCAGCCCGGCGACATGGAGGACCAGAAGGGGCTGCCCTTCGTCGGCCCGGCCGGACGCCTGCTGCGCCGGGCGGTCGACGACGCCGGGCTGGACCCGAGTCATCTCTACCTCACAAATGCCGTAAAGCATTTCCATTTCCTCCTGCGCGGCAAGCGACGGATCCACCAGACCCCGGACCAGGTACACGTCACCGCCTGCCGGCCGTGGCTGGTCGCCGAGTTCGCTCGGCTGCGTCCGGAGGTCGTGGTGGTGCTCGGCGCCACCGCCGCCAAGGCGCTGCTCGGCCCGTCCTTCCGGGTCACCCGGCAGCGGGGCGAGTTGCTGCCCTGGCCCGAGTCGGCACAGCACCCGGAGGACTTCCGGCGGGTGCCGGTGGACAACTCCGGAAAGCGGGCCGACGTGCCGCAGGCCCGGTTGCTGGCCACCATCCACCCGTCCGCGGTGCTGCGCGCCGACGATCAGGACAAGGCGTACGAAGGGCTGGTCACCGACCTCGCCGTCGCCAGCCGTGCCCTCGCCGGGTAGGTGACCGACAGCCTCGGCCGCCCGTCGGTTGGTCGCCCGCCGCGCCGGGGGGCCAGCGCCGAGGCCCGGCCGGGTCGCCGTCGAGATTCGTTGGTACGGTCGGGTGGCGAGGCGATACCCGCCAGAAACGTCAATGCGCGATCGGCGTAACAGGTCCTCTACAGACTCGCATGAGTCGATCTTGTAGGGGAGGCCGTCATGAGCGACGAGACGCAGTCGATGGTCAGCCGGCGTGGGTTCCTGCGCGCGGTCGGAGTCAGCGGCGGTGCCGGTGCGATGCTCGCCACGATGGGCGCCATGGGACTCGCTCCCAGCGCGGTCGGATCGGTAACCCCCGCGTTCCGAGCGCCGCAGCGATCGGATTTCACCCTGACCGGGCGGTCCGGTGCCAGCGTGGTCGTTCTCGGCGGCGGCATCGCGGGGCTCACCACCGCGTACGAACTGGGCAAGGCGGGCTATGACTGCACGGTCCTGGAGGCGCGGCACCGCGTTGGTGGGCGCAACCTGACCATCCGGGGTGGCGACGTCGAGACCGACCTCGACGGCCGCACCCAACGGGCCGGCTTCTCCGACGGGGTCTACTTCAACGCCGGACCGGGTCGGATCGCGCAGTGGATGGTCACCATGGACTACTGCCGGGAGCTCGGCGTACCCATCGAGGTCTTCACCAACCAGAACGCCGACGCCTGGATCTACAACGAGTCCGCCGGCATGACCGAGCCGGTCCGGTACCGCACCGCCAAGGCCGACGTGTACGGCTACGTCTCGGAACTGCTCGCCAAGGCCACCGACCAGGGTGCGCTGGACGGCCGGCTCACCACCGAGGACCGCGATCGGCTGCTGTCGTTCCTGCAGAGCTTCGGCGCGATCGGCGGGCGGACCAGCGACTGGGCCTACACCGGCACCAACCGTCGCGGCTTCTCCGGGTATCCCGGCGCCGGCAACGACGTGGGCACCCCGCTCGGCACGCCGCCGCCGCTCTCCGACGTCTTCGCCAGCAACGTGGGCCGGTACTTCTCGTTCGAGTTCGGCTACGACCAGGCCATGCTGATGTTCCAGCCGGTCGGCGGGATGGACCAGATCCCGCGCGCCCTGGCCAAGGCCGTGGGCACGAGACGGGTACGCCTCAACGCCGAGGTGACCGGGGTGACCGACCGGGGCAGCCGGGTCGAGGTGACCTACCGCCAGGGTGGCCGGCAGTCGCAGATCACCGCCGACTACTGCGTGGCGGCGCTGCCGCCGCACCTGATGGCCCGGGTGCCGCACAATCTCGGTGCCGAGGTGACCGCCGCCCTGGCCGACTTCCCGGTCACCGCCGCCGGCAAGATCGGCCTGGAATACCGCAGCCGCTGGTGGGAGACCGACCAGCGGATCTACGGCGGCATCACCGAGACCGACCTGGACCTGTCGCACATCTGGTACCCGTCGCACGGCTTCCACGGCAAGCGCGGCCTGGTCGTCGGCTACTACAACACCGGGGCGAACGCCAGGGCGTACAGCGGGCTCGCGCCGGAGCAGCGCAGCGAACGCGCGGTCAGCCAGGGTGTGAAGATCCACGGTGACAAGTACCGCAGTGAGCTGGTCACCTCGTACTCCCACGCCTGGGACCGGACCCGCTTCATCGAGGGCGCCTGGACGTCGCCCCGGTACGGCACACCCGGATACAACCTGCTCCTCCAGCCGGCGGGGCGGGTCTACTTCGCCGGAGACTGGCTGAGCCACGAGGTGGCCTGGCAACACGGCGCGTTCGTGGCGGCCCGGTCGGCGATCTCCGCGCTGCACCAGCGGGTGATGGCCGGCTGACGAAGACCGTCCACGATTGACAGCGCGTCGCGGCCCGCGTGAGTGGGTAACGGGTGTCGATGGACGTTGACAACGAGGAGCGGCGTGCGGATGTGCCCGCGGCGGCCGGCGGGCGTCGCGAGAGGTGGAGGCGGTTCCTCAACCGGGCGTCCGGCCTGCAGTTCATGGCCGTCTACTGGGTGCCGATGACGGTGTTCATCGGGCTGCCGGTGCGCTGGCTCTTCGACCGACAGGACTCCCTTGTCGAGGCCGTGCTGGGCGCCGCCCTGAACACCGTCTGGATCGGCCCGGCGCTCTACCTGGGCAGGCGAACGGCGGGGCAGCAAGGTGCCCGGCGGGACCCCGACGGGTACGCGCTACGCCAGGCACTGCGTACCGGCAGCGTGCCCGAGGACGACGCGGTATGGGCCGAACTGCCCACATACCTCGCGGGGCAGCGGCGGGCCACCTGGGCGGCGCTGCTGGCCATCCTGGGCATCTCCCTCGGGCTGATCCTGCTCGCCCTTTTCGCCGCCGACAACGAGGGCTTCGCGGTGATCTTCGGCGTGGTCGCCGCCGTCAGTGCGGCCGTCGCCGCGCACACCCTGAACCGGATTCGCAGGCTGGCACCCCTGCTCACCACACCCGGACGAGAGTGAAGGCCGTCCAACCACCGCCCACCCGCCCGCGCCCACCCGGTTGGCTGTCGGCTAAACCCACTGCCGCCTGCCGTCGTGGGTGCGCGAGGATGGGTCATCCCCTCCTGAGGAGCGCAGATGGCCACCGACCTGACCGCGCCGCGTACCGTCGCCAGCCCCGACGTCACGTCGATCCAGCGTCGTACCCTGCGGCTGCTCTTCGCCACCCAGATCATCGGTGGTGTCGGCGTGACCATTGGCATCGCCGTGGGTGCGCTGCTCGCCACGCGGATCGCCGGCACGGCGGTGGCCGGCGTGGCGCAGAGCGCCGGCGTGGTCGGTGCGGCGCTGCTCGCCGTCCCGGTCACCCGGATCATGGCGCGGCACGGCCGTCGGCCGGGTCTGGTGGTGGCGTACGCGGTGGGTGCCGTCGGCGGCGTACTCGTGGTGCTGGCCGCGGCCACCCGCTGGGTGCCGCTGCTCTTCCTCGGCATGCTGCTGTTCGGCGGGGGCACCGCCGCGAACCTGCAGGCCCGCTACGCGGCGGTGGATCTCGCCGAGCCGGCCCGACGAGGGCGGCAGCTCTCCCTGATCGTCTGGGCGACCACCATCGGCGCGGTGGCCGCCCCGAACTTCGCCGCGCTGGCCGACCGGGTCACCACCGGCTGGGGATTGCCCCCGCTGGCCGGGCCGTTCGCGTTCAGTGCTGTCGCGTTCGTGCTGGCTGCCGCCGTACTCCTCGGGTTGCTCCGGCCCGACCCGCTGCTCACCGCGCGGCGCCTCGCGGCGGCCGTCGCGTCGCCGACCCGCGACGCGCCGCCGCCGACCACCGTGCCGGTCAAGGTGCGCGCGCCGCGCGACGCCGGGATGTGGGCGGCCTGGTCGGTGGTACGCGGACAGCCCGCCGCCCGACTCGGCATCGCCGCCGTGGCGGTGGGTCACCTGGTGATGGTGGCGGTGATGGCGATGACTCCGGTCCGGCTCGGTGAGTCGCACGCCGACGCCGACGTGCTGCGACTCGTCGGCATCGTGTTGAGCCTGCACATCGCCGGCATGTACGCGTTCTCCCCGGTGGTCGGCTGGCTCACCGACCGGCTCGGCCGGCGGGCGGTGATCCTCGGCGGGGTCGGGCTGCTGCTGGCCGCCTGCGCGGTCGCCGGCACCGCGGGGCACCACACGCCACGGCTCTCGGTGGGTCTGGTCCTGCTCGGGCTGGGCTGGTCGGGGACGATGGTGGCCGGTTCGACGTTGCTGTCCGAGTCGGTGCCGGCCGACGTGCGGCCGAGCGTGCAGGGGCTGTCCGACCTGATCATGGGGCTGGCCGGGGCCGCCGCTGCCGTGGTGAGCGGGTTTGTCATGCAGTTCGCCGGTTATCCCGTGCTCACCCTGCTCGCGGCGGTCGCGGCGGTGCCCCTGGTGGCGCTAGCGTTGCGCCCGGTGCCGACCAGGGCACCGGACGAGGAGGGCTGATCACTGTGCGGCTGACCGACTTCTGGACGCGCCTTGACGAGGCGTTCGGGCCCGGCTATGCGGCCAGCATCGCCCGCGACCAGGTGCTGTCGCAGCTCGGCGGACGGACCATCGAGCAGGCACTGGCGTCGGGGGAGCAGACGCACGTGGTGTGGCGAGCGGTTTGTGCCGCGTACCCCGACCGCGTGCCCGCCCGACTACGCTGAGCAGCCTTTTCGTCGCTTCCGCGTGTCGCTTGTCGAGTCGTACACCTGTTCGGCTATTGTCCACAGCGGGGTGCTCGTCCACAGCTCGCGGCCCGTCGGCTGGTTTTCTGTCGGACCCAGCGCCTAGCGTGTCCGCGTGACGCGAAGCTCAGCAAAGACGCCGGCGAAGGCAGGGGTGGCAACCATGGCAGCAGGGCCTGACCGGGAGAAGGCACTCGACCTTGCTCTCGCTCAGATTGACAAGCAATTCGGCAAGGGCTCGGTGATGCGGCTGGGTGACCGGCCGGTCGTTCAGACCGCGATCATTCCGACCGGCTCCATCGCGCTCGACGTGGCGCTGGGCATCGGCGGTCTGCCGCGCGGCCGGGTGGTCGAGATCTACGGCCCCGAGTCCAGCGGTAAGACCACTGTGGCACTGCACGCGGTGGCCAACGCCCAGCGCAACGGCGGCATCGCCGCCTTCATCGACGCCGAGCACGCGCTCGACCCGGAGTACGCGAAGGCCCTCGGCGTCGACACCGACGCCATGTTGGTCTCGCAGCCGGACACCGGCGAGCAGGCACTGGAGATCGCGGACATGCTGATCCGCTCCGGTGCTCTGGACATCATCGTGATCGACTCGGTGGCGGCCCTGGTGCCGCGTGCCGAGATCGAGGGCGAGATGGGCGACAGCCACGTGGGTCTCCAGGCCCGGCTGATGAGCCAGGCACTACGAAAGATCACCGGTGTGCTCAGCAACACCGGCACCACGGCGATCTTCATCAACCAGCTGCGGGAAAAGATCGGCGTCATGTTCGGCAGCCCGGAGACCACGACCGGTGGTCGGGCGCTGAAGTTCTACGCCTCGGTCCGGCTCGACGTGCGACGCATCGAGAGCCTCAAGGACGGCACCGACGTGGTCGGCAACCGCACCCGGGTCAAGGTCGTGAAGAACAAGGTCGCCGCGCCGTTCAAGCAGGCCGAGTTCGACATCATGTACGGCAAGGGCATCTCGCGTGAGGGCTCGCTGATCGACGTCGGCGTGGAGCAGGCGATCATCCGCAAGTCCGGAGCGTGGTACACGTACGACGGCGACCAGCTCGGCCAGGGCAAGGAGAAGGCCCGGGAGTTCCTGAAGGAAAACCCGGACGTGGCCGCCGAGATCGAGAAGAAGATCCTGGAGAAGCTCGGCGTCGGGGTCGGCGCGGGTGACGCCGCCGGTGGCCCCGAGCTGCCGCCTGTCGACTTCTGACCGGTCGCTGACCCATGGCAGGACGACGCGCCCGTACGGGGCGGGGCTGGGATGCCAGTCCACCTCGTACGGGCGACGCCCCTGATCCACCCCACCCCCGCCAAGGCCGCCGTGGGCGCTCCGCGGAGACCGACGCGGTGGAGTCTCCCCCTCGTGACGAGTCGGAGGTGGCCCGCGAGATCTGCCTGCGGCAGCTCGCGGTCCGGCCCCGCACCCGGGCCGAGCTGGCCGGTGCGCTGGCCAAGCGAGGCATCTCCGAGGAGGTCTCGGCCGAGGTGCTCGACCGGTACGACGAGGTCGGCATCATCGACGACGCCGCGTTCGCCCGCGCCTGGGTGTCCAGCCGGCACTCCGGGCGTGGGCTGGCCCGCCGGGCGCTCGCCAACGAGCTACGCCGCAAGGGTGTGGACGGCGAGGTGGCCACCGAGGCACTCGGCGAACTGGACGAGGAGACCGAGGCCGATACCGCCCGCACCCTGGTGGAGCGCAAGCTGCGCACCGCCCGGGGTGAGCCCGACGCGGTGTTCCGCCGGCTGGTGGGCATGCTGGCCCGCAAGGGCTACCCGCCCGGCGTGGCGATCCGGGCGGTGAAGGACGCGCTGGCCGCGCAGAGCGCCGAGGCGGCCGAGTTCGCCGAGCAGATCGACGCCGACGCGCTCGCCGACGCCGAGGGCGAGTTGGACCGCGACAACCGCCCGATCGACTGAGAATCGCGCCGGGTGCGGTGGGGTGGGTGATCCGATGCTGAAGGCGTGTCTGAACGGTGGGCGCGGCCGTGACGCCCACCCGGCGGTGCCGGTCACGCCCGCGGAGTTGGCCGTCGACGCGGCCCGTTGCGCGGCGCTCGGCGTCGCGGCCGTGCACGTCCATCCCCGAGACGCGTCGGGTGCCGAGTCGCTGCGCCCAGAGGTGATCGCCGACGCGCTCACCGCGATCCGCGCCGCCCGGCCGGGGCTGCCGGTGGGGGTGAGCACCGGCGCCTGGATCGCCCCGGATCCGGCCGACCGGGTGGCCGCCGTCCGGGCCTGGCCGGTGCTGCCCGACTTCGCCTCGGTCAACGTGCACGAGGTCGGCGCCGAGGCCGTCGCCGCAGCCCTGCACGAGCGGGGTGTGCTCGTCGAGGTGGGGCTCTGGACGGTCGACGCCGTCGAGGCGTACCAGGGTTGGCGGGTGCCGGCCGGGCGGATCCTCGTCGAGTGCATGGCCGAGGAGGTGCCGGTCGCGTTGGCCGACGCGGCGCGGATCCTCGCCGCCCTGCCGTCACGGGGGGTTCCACCGGTGCTTCTGCACGCCGAAGGGCCGGCCACCTGGGCGGTGCTCGCCGACGCGGTCAACCGCGGTCTGCACACCCGGATCGGCCTGGAGGACACACTCCTGCTGCCCGACGGCACACCGGCGCCGCACAATGCCGCACTGGTCACCGCCGCGCTGGCAGCCGGCGCCCAGTGAGCGCACGGCGCCGGGTCGGGCTGTGCTGGGCACCCTGCGTCCGTGCTGGCTGCCTGCGCCGTGCTGGCTGCCGGGTGTCGTGCTGGGTTGCACGGCGTCGTGCTGGGCGGGCGCTGTCTGCTGGGCCGCCCGCCAAGATCGCGCTCGATCCAGGATGTCAACGCCGTTGCGTTAGGCGGAATGACTGCTCGTCAAAGGGCACTGCATCGCGATCTTGCACTTTCTGCCTCGACATCTGGGGGCATTACGGATGAAGCGGCGACAGAAAGTGCAAGATCGGCGTGATTCTCATACTCGACGCGTCTGATCTACAAGCCCCGTCAGTCAGCAGCGGGTTGACCCGTCGGCACCACAGCCTTAACGCAACGGCGTTGTCCAGGATGTAGTGGATCCTCACGCGGTGAGGCCACTACTTCCATGACAACGTCGTTGCGTTAGGTGGAACGGCTGTTCGTCGACCAGCACGGCCCCGCCGATCATGGAGTTGTGGTGGGTAACAGAACGCCCGTAAAACCCCCAAAGTCGGCACCACAACTCCATGATCGCCAAGCCGGGCCCAACCCGCTCCCCGATCGGGCACTTCCTGTCCCGGGTTGACCCGCCGGCTACAGCCCTAACGCAACGGCGTTGACTTCCATGATCGAGCACGATCTAGGCGGGGTGCGGCGCGATGCTGGCGGGGTGCGGCGCGATCTTGGCGGGACGGGTGTGATCTTGGTCGGGGTTGGCCTGGCGGGGTGCCGCGCGCGAATGTGGGGTCGTTGTCGTCACACCTGCGGCTCGCCGAGGGGTGCCGCCGTCGCTGAACAGGCACGACATCCGGATCGGGGGTGGGTGCCTCGCCGCGTTTGTCCCGTCGTGTCCGACACGACATCACCTTTCGGTGACGATGCAACTTCTCTCCGTTCGGGGGGTTTGATCATGAGTCCTTGACCAGAGCACCCCCGGCGACCTAGCCTCGCCATACAGGCTCACATTGCCCGACCATCGCAGGCTAAGCGCACAACATAGATCGCGTAACAAGACAGCATCACTTTGGCCGACTCTGCGGCCTTTGGCGGCAACTCCGGACAGGCCGGTCCGGGACGCCGCGACAACTGCACCCGGTCGCCGACGTTGCCCGCGGGCACCGCCGGCGGAGAGAGCTACCCACGGCCAGCCGCTCCGGTCGGGCGTCCACAGCCGCAGGAGTGTGCCCCCGGCACGGTCGCTGCGGTCTCGACGTTAGGGGAGGCGGCCATGGCGGGGCGGCGGCACAGGTTCATCGGTAGACCCGACAGGGTCCCGGCATGAACGCCTTCGACGTCGTGCTTCTCGCGGCCGTCCTCGTCCTCGCCGTGGTGGTGATCGGAGCCGTGCTGGTCGGCATCCGAACGCTGCGCCGGGTGGGCGCGGCACCGGCTCCGGAGGATCCCGCCTTCATCGCCGAGAAGGACCGCCGGGAGCAGTCCCTGGCCGCCCTGCGGTCCGCGGCCGACGAGGCGAACAGCACGATCGACGTGGCGAAGTCCGCCGCCGCGGCGGCGCGTACCGAGGCGGCGGCGGCGAAGGCCGAGGCGAAGGCGGCCCGCGCCGAGGCCCGGCGGGTGCTCGACGATGCCCGCGCCGAGGCGGACACCGTCCTGGAGCGCGCCCACAAGCAGGCCGAGGCGGACGCCGAGCAGTTGCGGACGGCGGCCCGGCGCAGCGGTGAGCGGGAGGTCGCGGTGCTCGCCGCCACCACCCGGGAGCAGGCCGCCGAGGTGGAGCGTCGTGCGGCCCGGATGGACGAGCGGGAGCGGATGCACACCGAGGAGGTGGAGCGGTTCGCCGAGCGGGAACGGCAGCTCACCGAGGCGAAGGCCGCCCTCGCGGCCCGGGAGTCCGCGCTCGCCAAGCGCGAGGCCGAGCTGACCGAGTCGGAGGAGCTACGTCGCCGGGAACTGGAACGGATCGCCGGGCTCACCGCCGACTCGGCGCGACTGGAGCTGGTCGAGGCGATCGAGACGCAGGCCAAGCGGGAGGCGGCGCTGCTCGTGCGGGACATCGAGTCCGATGCGCGCAACACCGCCGAGCAGCGGGCCCGACACATCGTGGTGGACGCCATCCAGCGGGTCGCCAGCGAGCAGACCGCGGAGAGCGTGGTCAGCGTCCTGCACCTGCCCGGTGACGAGATGAAGGGGCGGATCATCGGCCGGGAGGGGCGCAACATCCGCGCCTTCGAGTCGGTGACCGGCGTCAACCTGATCATCGACGACACGCCCGAGGCGGTGTTGCTGTCCTGCTTCGACCCGGTCCGCCGCGAGGTGGGTCGGTTGACGCTGGAGAAGCTGGTCCTGGACGGGCGGATCCACCCGCACCGGATCGAGGAGGTCTACGACCTGGCCCGGCAGGAGGTGGAGCAGCTCTGCCTCCGTGCCGCCGAGGACGCCCTGGTCGAGGTGGGCATCACCGAGATCCACCCGGAGCTGGTGGCCCTGCTCGGTCGCCTGCGCTACCGCACCTCCTACGGGCAGAACGTGCTCAAGCACCTGGTCGAGACCGCGCACATCGCCGGCATCATGGCCGCCGAGTTGCGGCTGGATGTGCCCACCATCAAACGGTCGGCGTTCCTGCACGACATCGGCAAGGCGCTCACCCACGAGGTGGAGGGCAGCCACGCCATCATCGGCGCGGACCTGGCCCGCAAGTACGGCGAACACGAGGACGTGGTGCACGCCATCGAGGCGCACCACAACGAGGTGCCCCCGCAGACCATCGAGGCCGTGCTCACCCAGGCTTCCGACGCCTGTTCCGGCGGTCGGCCGGGCGCGCGTCGGGAGAGCCTGGAGGCGTACGTCAAGCGGCTGGAGCGAATCGAGGAGATCGCGGCCGGCAAGCTCGGCGTGGACAAGGTCTTCGCCATGCAGGCCGGCCGGGAGATCCGGGTGATGGTCAAGCCGGACGACGTGGACGACATCGGGGCGGCGGTGCTGGCCCGGGACGTGGCCAAGCAGATCGAGGAGGAGCTGACCTACCCGGGTCAGATCCGGGTCACCGTGGTCCGCGAGTCCCGGGTCACCGAGATCGCCCGCTGACCGGCCGGCTCACACGAGTTCAGCGATATCGGGGTGTCCCCAAGGAGGGGACACCCCGATATCAAGACAAGCGTCGGTCAGCCCTGCGGTTCGCTGACCGGCGTGGCGTCGGTGGCGGTCCGTCGTTGGGAGCGGAACCCGCGCTGCCGGCTGCGCCGGTCCAGCCAGTTGGCGAGCGCGGTGAGCAGTGAGTTGATCACGATGTAGATCGCGGCCACCACGATGGCCGCGGCGACGATGTTGCCCTTGTTCGCGGCGAGGTCGTTGACCCCGCGTTGCAGCAGCTCCGGGTAGGCGACGATGTAGCCGAGCGCGGTGTCCTTGAGCAGCACCACGAGTTGGCTGACGATGACCGGCAGCATCGCCCGGGCGGCCTGCGGCACGAGGATCAGCTGCATGACCTGGCTCTTGCGCATGCCGATCGCGTACGCGGCCTCGGACTGACCACCGGGCAGCGAGCGGATCCCGGCCCGGAACGCCTCCGCGAGGACCGAGCCGTTGTACAACGTCAGCCCGATCACGACGGCCCAGAAGTTGCTCACCGGCCCGTCGATCACGAACGGCACGCCGTAGAAGATGAAGAAGATCATGAGGAGCAGTGGTACGGCCCGGAAGAACTCGACCACCGCGCCGGACGGAATACTGATCCAGCGACGCTCGGAGAGCCGGCCGACCGCGAAGATGATGCCGAACGCCAACGAGAGCACCATGCCGACCGCGGCCGCCCAGAGTGTGGCGAGCAGGCCGGGCCCGATGAACTGGGTCCACGTCGCGGCCTCGGTGAAGGGCTTCCAGAGCTGCCCGTCCCACTGGCCCGCCTCGTCGAACTTCGCGTAGACCCACCAGAGCAGCCCGGCCAGGGCGACCCCGAAGACGACGGTCAGTGCCGCGTTGCGGATGCGTGCCCGAGGCCCCGGGTGGTCGTACAGGACGGAGTCGGTGCTCATCAGCGCTTCACCGCCAGTCGGTTGGCCAGCCAGCCGAAGGCGTAGCCGGTGGGGATCAGGAACGCGGCGAAGGTGCCGGCGAAGACCAGGAAGATCATGATGACCGCGTTGCCGTTGTCATTGATCAGCTGCTTCATCACGTTTGAGGACTCCATCAACCCGATCGTGCCGACGATCGTGGCGTTCTTGCAGAGCGCGATCAGGATGCTGCCCAGCGGCGCGATTACGGAGCGCGTGGCCTGGGGCAGCACCACGATCCGCAGGGTCTGCACGAAGGTGAGGCCGATCGCGCGGGCCGCCTCGGCCTGCCCGGTGGGCACCGTGTTGACGCCGGAGCGCAGCGCCTCGCAGACGAAGGAGGCCGTGTAGACCGACAGGCCGACGACCCCGAGCCAGTAGTTGTTCAGGTCCAGGTCGTCGGAGAAGCTCAGACCGAGGCTGGAGTAGAGCCCGAAGTAGCAGAAGAAGACCACCAGGGTCAGCGGTGTGTTGCGGAAGATGTTGACCCAGGCCGTCCCGAAGCCGCGCAGCACGGGGACCGGCGACACCCGCATGGCGGCGAGCACCAGGCCGAGGATCAGCGCGAGCAACGCCGACGCGCCAGTCAGCTTGAGGATCCAGACGAAGCCCGACAGGTAGGCGTCGAAGTTCGTCGGATCAGCGAATACGTCCATGCGTCGGCTCCCAGGGGCAGGTCGTCGGCGTCGTCACGGGCCGAGGGCCGACACCCGTGATCGGATGTCGGCCCTCGGGACCGGTCAGACGCTGCCGCAGTTGGTCAGCTTGGTGGTGTCCAGCTCGGGCGCGGCCTTGCCGCTCTTGCCCAGGCTGGTGTCCCAGGCGGCCTTGTAGGTGCCGTCCGAGGCGGCGGCCTTGAGGATCTCGTTGACCTTCTCGCAGCCGTCCTTGTCGTCCTTCTTCAGGCCGATGCCGTAGGGCTCGCTGGAGAAGGTCTTG
Organism: Micromonospora sp. NPDC048898; assembly: GCF_043198035.1. NCBI lineage: Bacteria > Bacillati > Actinomycetota > Actinomycetes > Micromonosporales > Micromonosporaceae > Micromonospora > Micromonospora sp. NPDC048898. The sequence goes on along the minus strand of NZ_JBICUF010000001.1, from coordinate 320,253 downwards.
CCGACCACCTTGAACTTGCCGGCGTACTGCGACTGGGCGGCGTAGCCGGCGAGGATGATGTCATCCGTGGTGACGGCGTCGACCTGGCCGTTCTCCAGCAGCGGCAGGCACTTCGAGTACGCGTCGAACTGCTGCAGCTTGGCCTTCGGGTAATCCGACTGGATCCGCTTGGCGGGCGTGGATCCCGAGGCCGAGCAGACCTTCTTGCCCTCCAGGCCCTCGGGGCCGGTGATCGTCGAGTCGGCCTTGACGAGCAGGTCCTGGCCGGCGATGAAGTACGGGCCAGCGAAGTTGACCTTCTGCTTGCGCTCGTCGTTGATGGTGTACGTGGCCACCACCAGGTCGACGGTGCCCTGCTGGATGAAGGGCTCCCGGTTGTTGGAGACCGTCGTCTTCCACTCGATGTTGTTCGCGTCGACGCCGAGGCCCTTGGCGATGATCTTGCCGATCTCGATGTCGAAGCCCTCGTACTGGCTGCCGGTCTGCAGGCCCAGGCCAGGCTGGTCGGCCTTGACGCCGATGACGAGCTTCTTCTGCTTCTCCGCCTTGCCGACGATGCCCTTGGCGCCCGAGCTGCCGGTGCTGCCGCCTTCGTCCCCGCCACAGGCGGTCATGGTGACGGCCAGGGTCGCGACCGCGGCGACTGCCGCAATGCGCTTGATACGCATACTCTTCTCCTTCTTCGACGGAGCCCACCGAGGTGCGGCGCGCTCCACTACGGACGCCTAGTGCGTGAGGATCTTGGAGAGGAAGTCCTTGGCCCGCTCGCTGCGCGGGTTCTCGAAGAACTCCGCCGGGGAGGCGTCCTCGACGAGCTTGCCGTCGGCCATGAAGATGACCCGGTTGGCCGCGTGCCGGGCGAAGCCCATCTCGTGGGTGACCACGACCATGGTCATGCCGTCGCGGGCCAGCGAGGTCATCACGTCGAGCACCTCGCCGACCATCTCCGGGTCCAGAGCGCTGGTGGGCTCGTCGAAGAGCATCGCCTTGGGCTGCATGGCCAGCGCCCGGGCGATCGCCACGCGCTGCTGCTGCCCGCCGGAGAGCTGGGCCGGGAACTTGTCCGCCTGGTTGCCGATGCCGACCCGGTCGAGCAGGGCCAGGCCGCGCTCGCGGGCGGCGGCCGGCTTCTCCTTGCGGACCTTGATCGGGCCGAGGGTGACGTTCTCCAGGATGGTCTTGTGCGCGAAGAGGTTGAAGGACTGGAAGACCATCCCCACCTCGCTGCGCAGCTTGGCGAGGGGCTTGCCCTCGGCCGGCAGCGGCTGGCCGTCGAAGGTGATGGTGCCGGAGTTGATCGGCTCCAGTCGGTTGATGGCGCGGCACAGCGTCGACTTGCCGGAGCCGGACGGGCCGATCACCACGACCACCTCACCCCGACCCACCGACAGCGAGACGTCGTCCAGCACGTGCAGCGGCCCGAACCACTTGTTGACCGCGTCCAGCACGATGAGCGGTTCGCCCGTCGTCACGTCGTCCACCGTCCCCTGTCGTCTCCCGGATCGGGGTCGGTTGACCCCCGGTGCGGCCACTGTAGGCGGCCTGATGTGGAGGAATGCAACTCAGCGGGTCACGGAGCGATAACACCGGTCACGATCGTCGTCGGACGTCCGATTCCGGTCATCCCACGGGCCCCAACGGTGGCGATCGTGGCCTGCTGTCGAGATCATGGGGGCATGACCGAACCGGTACGGCTGACCAGGTACGCCCGTGGTGGTGGCTGCGCCTGCAAGATCCCGCCGGGCGAGCTGGAGGTCATGGTGTCCGGTCTCGGCCCGGCCACCGGGACCGCCGAGTTGCTCGTCGGGTTGGACCACGGCGACGACGCGGCGGTGGTGCGCCTCGATCAGCGGACCGGCCTGGTCAGCACCGCCGACTTCTTCACGCCGGTGGTCGACGACGCGTACGACTGGGGTCGGATCGCCGCGGCCAACGCGCTCTCCGACGTGTACGCGATGGGCGGCACCCCGTTGCTCGCGCTCAACCTGCTCTGCTGGCCGCGCGACGTGCTGCCGATGGAGTTGGCCGGCGAGGTGCTGCGCGGCGGCCAGGACGTGGCTCGGGAGGCCGGCTGTCACCTGGCCGGCGGGCACAGCGTGGACGACGACGGCCCGAAGTACGGTCTCGCGGTCACCGGCACGGTCCGCCCGGAGGAGTTGATCACCCTCGACGCCGGGCGTGCCGGCGTGCCGTTGTCGTTGACGAAGCCGCTCGGGGTGGGGGTGCTCAACACCCGACACAAGACCACCGGTGAGAGCTTTCCGGAGGCGGTGGCCTCGATGAGCGCGCTCAACTCCGACGCGGCCCGCGCCGCGGTCGCCGCCGGCATCCGCTGTGGCACCGACGTGACCGGGTTCGGGTTGCTCGGGCACGCCTCGAAGCTGGCCCGGGCCAGCCAGCTCACGGTGGCCATCGACACGGCCCGCGTGCCCTACCTGTCCGGTGCGCGCGAAGCGCTGCGCGACGGGTACGTCAGCGGCGGCAGCCGGCGCAACCTGGAGTGGGTGACCCCGTGGACGGATTTCGGCGCCGTGGGGGAGGACGAGCGGTTGTTGCTGGCCGACGCGCAGACCTCCGGCGGCCTGCTGGTCGCCGGTGAGATTCCCGGCGCGCCCGTGGTGGGTGAGTTGCTGCCGCGCGGCGAGCACCTGGTCGTCCTGCGCTGACTTTCCCCAGGTCGACGCCGGAGATGCGGCGGTCACCGCGCGCCGGACACGCGAGGGGCGCGCGCCGGACACGCGAGGGGCGCTCGTCGGACACGCGGCGGCGGTGGTGCGGTTGGCGCACCATAGCCGATAAACTGTCACCTTCCCGCTACTCCGAGCAATGCGGCTCAGGGAAATTTTGCCCGGAATGGTCACAGACCGGTAACTTGCCCCCGGCTGGGGTCAAATGCCCCCCACCATCGTGTGTAAGGCCCGATCCGGAGGCCGGTGGGACGAACGCAGCGAGGAGGCGGAATGACCGAGCTGTGGAACTGGAGAATCGACGGGGCTCGACCCGTGGAGGTCTACCCGGCGCTGGCCGAGGCGCTTGGCCGGGTGGTGATGCCGTTGGCGGTGGCCGACCCGGCCCGGCTGCCGGCGTACGCGGTGGTGTGTGACGTCTGGCAGGCGCCGGGCGAGTTCGCGACTGTCGTGGATTGCTACGGGGTGCCCGAGCGGCTCTCCGAGCACGCCAGCATCGCCGCGCTCGCTCGACTGTTGGGCCGCAACTGCCTGTTGCGTGACGACACGCTCGACGCGGGGCGGCATCTGCTCGTCGCGCCGGACGGCACGGTCCGTCCGGTGCACTTCGACGTGCGGGACACCGACGATGGCGAGGTGCTCAGCAGGCACCGGCTCTGCTCGCTCGGTGACCCGGGTTGTCGGGGCTGGTCGCAGTGCCACCGGTCACGCTGGGCGCCGGACACCGTCGTCCCGGCGCTCGCCGCGGCCTGACCCGCCAGGGGGCGGGTCCGACCGGAAGCCGCAAGCGCGAGTCGGTCCGCTCCCGCGAGCCCTCGACGCGGGCGCGACGGCGACCGGTCGGTCCGTGCCCGCGATCAGCTGGCGGCGGCCTGCCGGTCCGCGGTGCCCGATCCGGCGCCCCGTACCACCAGTTGGTCGAGCAGGTCGCGCGTCGCCGCGGTCACGGCGGCCACCGCGGCGTCGAACGCGGCGGCGTTGTGTGCGGCGGGCGCCCGGAAGCCAGAGATCTTCCGGACGTACTGCAACGCCGCCGCCTCGACGTCCGCGTCGGTCACCTGCGGGGTGAACGGTTCACGCAACGTCTTGATGCTCCGGCACATGTGGGTTCCTCCTCTGCCGGCGCCTCGGATCACCACCCGGGGTGCCGGTGGTTGTACCGACGGTGACACTGGGTCGATATTTGTCTATCCTGGTCACGGACCAGAGCCTTTCGCGCAATTATCGCCGCTCGCGCTTCCGGCGCCCGGGCCCTCGGAGACTCATTGTGGACCATGCCCCCACCCGCACCACCCGTCCCGACCTCGACAACCTCACCCGAAGCCTGCACACCCCGCTGGCGCGGATCGCCGCCGAGCACGCCGACCTGGTCGAGGCGGTCCGCCGGCGCGTCGTCGTGGACGAGACCGCACCGTCCGACAGCGTGCCCGTCGCCGCCTTCAACTCGTCGATCTAGATGATGGTCGGCCGGAGCGGGCCACCCGCGGTGGGCGGGTCGTGCCGGCCGATCAGCCAGTTCGTGCTCAAGGTGCACAGCCGGTGCGATCTGAGTTGCGACCACTGCTACGTCTACCAGCACGCCGACCAGACCTGGCGGGGTCGGCCGGTGCGGATGTCGACGGCCACGGTCCGGGCCGCCGCACGACGCATCGCCGAGCACGCCCGCGAGCACGCGTTGCCGGTCGTGCACGTGGTGCTGCACGGGGGTGAGCCCCTGCTGCTGGGCGCTGCCGGGCTGCGCGAGGTGTTGGCCGAGTTGCGGACGGCGATCACGCCGTGGACGCGACTCGACCTGCGCATGCAGACCAATGGCGTGCTGCTCGACGATGAGCTGTGCCGGCTCCTCGTCGACGAGGACGTGCAGGTCGGAGTGTCGTTCGACGGCGACCGCGCGGCAAACGACCGGCACCGGGTCTTCGCCCACGGCGGCAGCAGCCACGACCACGTCCGGCGGGCGCTGGCCCTGCTCCGCCGGCCGGAGCACCGCGCCAGCTACGCCGGCATCCTCTGCACCGTCGACGTCCGCAACGACCCCGACCGGGTGTACGAGGCGCTGCTGGCCGAGAGCCCTCCCCGGGTGGACCTGCTGCTGCCGCACGCCACCTGGGACAACCCACCGCCACGCCCCGGTCCCGGGCCCACCCCGTACGCGGACTGGCTGGTTCGGGTGCACCGGCGGTGGGTTGACGAGGGTCGGCCGATGTCGATTCGGCTGTTCGAGGCGTTGCGGCCCGGTGGCGGCGGCACCGAGGCGTTCGGCCTCGCCCCGGCCGACGTGCTGGTGATCGAGGCGGACGGCAGTTGGGAGCAGGTCGACTCGTTGAAGACGGCCTATCACGGCGCGGCGGGCACCGGGTTCGACGTGTTCGGCCAGTCGGTGGACGAGGCGGCCCGGCACCCCGGTGTCGCCGTCCGGCAGGAGGGTGTGGCCGGGCTCTGCGCGACCTGCCGGGCCTGTCCGGTGGTCGACAGGTGTGGCGGCGGGTTGTACGCCCACCGCTGGCGCACCGGCTCCGGCTTCGACAACCCGTCGGTGTACTGCGCCGACCTGCTCCGCCTCGTCGACAGCGTCGACGCGTACCCGCGGCCGGCGCGCCAACCGCCGCCCGCCGCACCGGCCGACGACCTGCTGGACGACCTGGCGACCGGTCACGGGTCGACGGAGACGCTGGGGCTGCTCGCCGCCACCCAGCTCTCCATCACCCGGGCGTTGCTGGTGGCCTGCCGGGACCGGGCCGGCTCCACGGCCGCCTGGGAGCTGCTCGTCCATCTCGACCAGGCGGCACCGGAGGCGGTCCGGGCGGTCCTCGAGCACCCGTTCGTCCGACCCTGGCTGGTGCACCGCCTCGACTCGTCGGCCCGACGGGCGGTCGACCCGCTGCCGGCGCTCGCCGTCGCGGCGGCGATCCGGGCCGGCGTCCCGGCGGCGGTGCACGTCCCGGTGCGGGCCGACGCGATCACGTTGCCCACACACGGCGGTCTGGTGCTGCCCGGCCTGGGAGAGAGCGCCGAGGTGACAGTCCTGCGGGGAGGCTTCCGGGTCCGCGGCGGCAGCGCCGAGCGGACGGTGCTCCTCGACCCGGTCGAGTTGTCCGCCGGCTGGCGACCGACGCGCGACGTGTCGGTGCCCGGTGGCTGGTTGCTGATCGAGGACGGCGACCCCTACCGGGACTGCTACGGCCAGCCGGTGGCACCCCGCCTGGCGGACCCGGCCGCGCGGGCGTTGGGGCGTACCGTGGCCGAGGCCTGGCGGGTCGTGCAGCGGGACGTGCCGGCGCACGCGGCGGCGCTCGACGGCGGTCTGCGCGCTGTCGTGCCGTTGACACCCGACCCGGTGCGCCCGCTGCGCAGCGCGACCGCGCGGCACGCGTTCGGCGCGGTCGCGGTGACCCCGCACTCCGACCCGGAGACGATGGCGGTGCTGCTCGTGCACGAGTGGCAGCACGCGAAACTCGGTGCCGCGCTCGACCTGTACGACCTCGTCGAACCCGGCCAGGGCACCCGGATCAGGGTGCCCTGGCGTCCCGATCCGCGGCCACCGGAGGGCGTGTTGCAAGGGGTGTACGCCCACCTGGCGGTGACCCGGGTGTGGCAGTCCCGGGCGGCCAGCACCGGGGGTGCCGCGTCGGCGCACGCCGACCGTTACCTGGGCTGGACCCGGGACGGCGTCGACGCGCTGCTGGCCAGTCGGTCGCTCACCGCGGTGGGTGAGCGGTTCGTCGGCCAGTTGCGGCACGCCCTTGAGGAGACCCGTGTCGGGTCCCGATGAGCGGCATCTGCCCTTCCTGGGCCGTCCTCGCCTCGCCGACGATCTGCGAGCGTTGGGCGTCCGCCCGGGGGCGTGCCTCGTGGTGCACTGCGGCCTGCGTCGGGTGGGCCCGTTGGAGGCCGGGCCGGCGACGCTCGCCAACGCTCTGCGCGACGTCCTCGGCTCGGCCGGCACGCTGCTGGTGCCCACCCACACCGACGGCAACTCGACGACCTCCCGGGCCCACCTGGCGGCCACCGCCGGGATGGACCGGGAGCAGCGCGAGCGGTACGAGGCGGCGCTGCCGGGTTGGGACCGCCGCAGCACCCCCTCGCAGCGGATGGGTGCGCTCGCCGAGTACGTCAGGTGCGCCCCCGGAGCCGTCCGCAGTGATCATCCGCAGACCTCGTTCGCCGCGCTCGGGCCTCGTGCCCGGCAGCTCACCGACGACCACGACCTCACCTGTCACCTGGGCGAACGCTCACCGATCGGTGGCCTCTACGCGGCCGACGGGCAGATCCTGCTGCTGGGCCTCGGCTACGAGGCGTGTAGTGCCCTGCACCTGGCGGAATACCGGCTGCCGGTGCCGGCGCCCGAGCGCGACTACCACTGCTTCCGGCTCGTCGACGGGCGTCGGGTCCGCCTCGACTTCCGCGCTCTCGACCTGGACGACCGCGACTTTCCCACGGTGGGCGCCGCGCTCGACGACGCTTCGTTCGTTCGGCACGGTCGGGTCGGCCGGGCGAGAGCGCGCCTGCTGCCGGCACGTGCCACAGTGGACTTCGCCGTCGACTGGTTCGCGGCGAACCGGCTGGCGGCGCGACGTTGACGCGGGGTCTACGCTGATGGTCCGGCCGCGTGGGGAGGGCGGAGGGGCAGCGGTGAGCACAGCGGACGCACCCTCCAGAACGCGCGCCCCGCTCTTCTTCGTCAGCTATTCCAGGGCGCCGGTCGGCCGGGCCACCGGCAAGCCCGCCGAGTACGTCTCCCGGTTCTTCGAGGACCTGTCCGTGCATGTCAGCGAGCTGGTCGGTCCGGTGACCGGGCTGGACGCCGGCTTCCTGGACAGCTCCATCGCGGGCGGGGAACGCTGGAGCCCGGAGCTTCTGGAGGCCGCCGGCACCTGCCAGGTCTTCGTGCCGCTGGTGTCCAGTGCGCTGCTCGGCAGCGAGTGGTGTGGCCGCGAGTGGGACGCGTTCTCCCGCCGACGGATCGTCGGGCGGCACAGCTCCGCCTCGGCCCACGAGACGGCGATCGTGCCGGTCACCTGGTCGCCGACGAACGGCACCGCACTGCCCCGGGTGCTGCGCGACATCCAACGGTTCTCCCCGACCGCCATGCCGGATCCCGACATCGCGGTGCACTACCAGCGGGATGGGGTCTACGGCTTGCTGACCATGCAGTGGGAGAACGCGTACCGGGCGGTGGTCTGGCGGCTCGCGCAGCGGATCGTGGCGATCCACCGCTCCTACCTGGTGGAGCCCTGGGTGCCGGCGAGTGCCGACGAGCTGTGCAACCGGTTCGCCGAGGAGCCGGGGTGAGCCCGCCGGGGGACCGCCGCCGACCGGCGGCACGAGGGACGTACTTCTTCCTCAGCTATGCCCACTCGGCGCCGGCCCCGGGCGCGCGGGCCGACGCCGACGTGTGGGTCGGGCAGTTCTTCACCGACCTGGCCGACGAGGTGCGGCGTCAGGCGCGGCCGGTGGCCGGGATGCGGATCGGCTTCTTCGACCAGCACATTCCGTTGGGCGCCGACTGGAAGGCGGCTCTCGCCGAGGCGCTCGGTGACGCCGAGGTCTTCGTGCCGCTCTACTCGCCCGGCTACTTCAGCCGCCCGTGGGCGTTGGGCGAGCAGGAGTCCTTCCGGGCCCGGCTGGCCGCCGCCGGTTCGGCCCGGCTCACCGCCGGTCACCTCAGCCCGGTGTTGTGGATCCCGTTTCCCCCGTGGGAGGCGCATCCCGAGCTGGACGGCGCACTGGACCTGGGCCGGGACGTCCCGGAGTACGCCGAGGACGGCCTGCGCGCCTTCTGCATGCTGGCCTCCTACCGGGCGCAGTACGAGCTGCTGCTGAGCCGCCTGGCCAGTCGGATCGTGCACACCGCCGAGCGGCGACCGCTGGGCCCGTCCCGTGCGCCAGGCCTCGACGAGGTCGCCCGCCCGAGCCCGTCCGACCCGGACTTCGTCGTCGCCGTCCTGGCCCCGACCCGGGACCGCCTTCCGGCCAACCGCGACCCCGCCGGCTACGCGGCGAGCGGCCGGCTCTGGCGGCCGTACGGGCGACGCCAGGAACTCCCCGCCGCCGAGTACGCGGTCAGCACCGCCGAGCGCCTCGGGCTGTCCGCCCGCACGGAGGACTTCCCACAGGCCGCCGGCCTGCTCGACCACCGACCGGCGGTGCTGCTCGTCGACCCGTGGGTCGCGGCGGCGCCCGACGCGTCGGCGATCCTCGCCGGGATGCTGCACGGCCTGCGGGAGTGGGTCGTGCCGCTGGTGGTCACCGACGACGACGACACCCAGGACGCGACCCACTGGGCGACCGAGGTGACGCGCCTGCTGCACGACGCCGGCCTGCCCCAGGTGAAGCGGGCGTGCAGCATGCCGGAGTTCGTCGACCTGATGCCGGCGCTGGTCACCGAGGCCCGCCGCCAGTTCCTCAAGTACGGCCCGGTCGTCCCCTTCGAACCACCGCCGGAACCGGTGCCGAGCCTGCGCGACGGCCTGCCCGCCGCCGGCTCCACCGGCACGCCCGACCCCGTGTCCCCGCCCGCTGATCCGGCCCCACCGCGTCCCCACGGAGAAGACCGATGAACAACGATCGCGAAGGCCAGGTCGTCACCTTCTACTCGTTCAAGGGTGGGACGGGCCGGACGATGGCGCTGGCCAACGTCGCCTGGATCCTGGCGGCCAGCGGCCGCCGGGTGCTTGTCGCCGACTGGGATCTCGAGTCACCAGGCCTGCACCGCTTCTTCCATCCGTTCCTGGACGCCGATGCGATCCAGGGCACCAGCGGCGTGATCGACATGATCCGCGACTACGAGTGGGAGACCACCCGGGTCGACGACCGACCGGATCGCTGGATGGAGCAGTACGCCCGGGTCGGGCGGCACGCGTTCTCGTTGCGGTGGAACTTTCCCGACGGCGGCGGCCTCGACTTCCTCTCCGCCGGCCGGCAAAACAGTGACTACGCCGTCTCGGTGAGCGGCCTGGACTGGGACAACTTCTACAACCGGCTGGGCGGGGCGCAGTTCTTCGAGGCGCTGCGGGCGGACATGAAGCGCCAGTACGACTACACCCTGATCGACAGCCGGACGGGGTTGAGCGACGTCGCCGACATCTGCACCCTGCACCTGCCGGACACCCTCGTCGACTGCTTCACGCTCAGCGACCAGGGCATCGATGGAGCGGCCCGGGTGGCGCACTCGGTGCGGGACCGGTACCGGCGGCGCGACATCCGGGTCCTGCCGGTGCCGATGCGGGTCGACCAGGCCGAGAAGGAGCGGGCCGAGGCGGGTCGCCTGCTGGCCATGCGCCGCTTCGCCGGGTTGCCGGCGGGCATGACCGAGGCGGAACGGCGGCGCTACTGGGCCGCGGTGGAGGTTCCCTACCGGCCGTTCTACGCGTACGAGGAGACCCTGGCGACCTTCGGCGACCCGCCCGGTTCGCCGACGTCGCTGCTGGCCGCGTTCGAGACGCTGACCGGGATCCTCACCGACGGGGCGGTCACCGCGCTGCCGGTGATGGACGAGTCGGTGCGGGAGCGGGGCAAGGCCCGCTTCCGTCGGCGTACCGAGGCGATCGACGACCAGATCGTGCTCCGGTGCGCGCCGGAGGACGCCATCTGGGCCGAGTGGCTGGAGCGGGTGCTCAGCTCGGCCGGGCTGCGGGTGGTGGAGCCCACGGCCGCCGTCGGGTCCGCAGGTACGCCCGCGCCACGCACGCTGACCGTGGTCTCACCGGCCTACGTGGCCACGCCGTCGGGCGGTCTGCCCGACCGCGACACGAGCACCGGCTCGTCGGCCCTCGCCGTGTACGTCGCCGACCTGCGCCCACTTGCCGAGTTTCCGGCCCAGAGTTCGACGAACCTGGTGAACGTGAGCGCCGCGACAGCCGTGGAGCGGGTGCTGCGGCTGGTCGGCCGGCCGGTGCCGTCGTCGGCGGACGGTCCGGCGGCCGGGGCGACCCGTTATCCCGGCACCGAGCCGCTGATCTTCAACGCGCCCAACCGGAACGCCCGGTTCACCGGCCGGGAGGACGACCTGGCACGGCTGCGCACGCAGTTGCAGAGCGGGGGCAGCGCCGTGGTGCTGCCGGTCGCCCTGCAGGGCATGGGCGGCGTCGGCAAGACACAGGTGGCGTTGGAGTACGTGCACCGGTTCAGGGCCGCGTACGACGTGGTCTGGTGGATCGTGGCGGACCCGCCGCAGTTCGTCGACACCGCCCTCGCCGACCTCGCCGGTCGCCTCGGCATCCTCGTCGGGCCCACCCTGCCCGACACGGTCCGATCCGTGTTGCAGGTGCTCGGCCGTGGTGAGCCGTACGAGCGGTGGCTCGTCGTACTGGACAACGCCGAGGAGCTCGACCAGATCGAGCCCTTCCTGCCGCAGGGCCCCGGCCACGTCCTGCTGACCTCCCGCAACCGCGCCTGGGGTGATCGGGCGAACCCCATCCAGGTGGACGTCTTCAACCGCACCGAGAGCGTCGCGCACCTCGCCCAGCGGGTGCCCACGATCAGCGCCGAGGAGGCCGACCGGGTGGCCGAGGCGCTCGGCGACCTACCGATCGCGGTGGCCGCGGCGGGTGCCTGGCTGGCGGACACCGGCACGTCGGTTCCCGACTATCTGCGGCAGATCGAGCGGCACGGGCCGAGCGCGCTCTCCGTGGAGGCGACCTGGGACCTGTCGCTGAACCGGCTCCTCGAACAGGCGCCGGCCGCGTACCGGTTGTTGCAGCTCTGCTCGGTGCTGGCACCGGAGATCGCCCTCGAACTCATCTACAGCGACGAGATGGCGGCGGCCCTCGTGCCGTTCGACCCGTCGGTGTCGGAGCGGCTGGTGCGTGGCGCCCTGGTCCAGCAGATCAACCGGTTGGCCCTGCTCAAGCTCGACGTGCAGGGCGGTCGGGTGCAGGTGCACCGGTTGTTGCAGGCCGTGGTCCGCGACCGGATGACCGACGACGAGATCACCGCCGCCCGACACCAGGTGCACCTGGTGCTGGCCGCGTCCCGGCCACGCGGCGACGTGGACGACCCGACCACCTGGGCCCGGCTGCGGATGCTCTGGCCGCATCTGGAGGTCTCCGAGGCGCTGACCTGCCCGGACGAGTCGGTGTGTCAGCTCCTGATCGACCGGGTCCGCTATCTGTGGCAGCGCGGTGGTCTGGACCAGGCCGACGTCTTCAGCCAGGAGGTGGACGACACCTGGAGCGCCCGGCTCGGCGACCCGCACGACGAGGTCGAGGCGTCGGCGCTGGGCCGACAGCTGCTGCACCTGCGGTTCAACCGGGCGAACATCCTGCGCAGCCTGGGCCGGTTCGACGAGGCCCGGGACCTGGACGAGGCGGTGCTCGCCGAGCAACGCCGGCTGCTCGGCCCGCTGCACCCGCACAGTCTGATGACCGCCGGCAGCCTCGGCGGTGACCTGCGGGCCCTCGGCCGCTACGCCGAGGCGCTGGAACGGGACCGGTCCACCTACGCGTCCTGGCTGCAGGTGTTCGGCGAGGACCACCCACGGACGTTGAGCGCGGCCAACAACCTCGCCGTCTCGTACCGGCTGGTCGGCGACTACCGGTCGGCCCGGCGGTGGGACGACGAGGTGCACCAGCGGCGGCGGCTGGTGCTCGGCCCCACCCATCCCTACACGCTCGTCTCCGCCGTGCGGCTGGGCAGCGACCTGCGGGAGGCCGGCGAGTACGAACGCTCGGCCACCCTGCTGCGCACGGTGTACGAGACGTACTGCGAGGTGCTCGGGCCGGACGACGGCCAGAGCCTCGCCGCCCAGGTCAACCTGGCGGTGTCGCTGCGCAGCTCCGGTCGGGGCAGCGAGGCCGCGCCGATGTTCGAGACCGCCTTCCGTGAGCTCGACGAACGCTTCGGGCCCGACAATCCGGACACGGTGGCCTGCCGGTCCAGCCGTGCGGCGAACCTGTTGGCCGTCGGCGACGCGGCCCGGGCGTTCACCGAGATGACCGCGGTGCGCCAGGCGTACGAGGAGCTGCTCCGGCTCGGCCCGGAGCACCCGCACACCCTGGCGACGGTGAGCAACATCTCGGCGGCGGAGCGCGCCCTCGGACGCCGGCCGGACGCCCTCGCGTCGGCGGCTAGGGCGGTCGGCGAGTTGCGCAAGGTGCTCGGCCCCGACCACCCGCACACCCTCGCGGCGGAGGTCAACCAGGCGGTGTGCCTCGCCGAGGAGGGTGAGCTGGAGTCGGCGCGGGACCGGCTGCGGGAGGCCGCCGGCCGGTTGGCGGCGGTGATCGGTGCGGACCACCCCGACACGCTGCGCTGCCTCGGTGACCTCGCCCTGGTGTCGAGGCGCGCGGGCGACGGCGCTTCGGCCGAGGACGTCGGCGCGGTGGCGGACCGGCTGGCCGAGGTGATCGGCCTGGAGCATCCGACAGTGCAGACTTTGCGCGAGCGGCGGTTCGTCGTCCGGGTGATCGACCCGCACACGATCTGACGGGGTGTCCGGCCCGCCGGCCCTGGCGTGCCGGGCCGGACGCTCAGATCTGCGGGCTGGTCGCGAGAGCCGGCGTGACCAGCCAGGTCAGGGTCTGCGGCAGGATCTCCACCGCCCCGAAGTGGGCGGCGCCGGGCTGCACCTGGACCTCGGCGCGCGGGATCCGCGAGGCGAGCCAGTGGGAGTGCTCCACCGGGGAGAAGCGGTCCTGCTCGCCGTGCCAGAGCCGGACCTCCGCGCGGATGCCGGCGAGGTCGAACCCCCAGCCCCGGCGGATCGCCAACACGTCGTCGATCCAGCCCTCGGGGCCGTGTCGCAGCGCCTCGGCGTACATGTCGGTGAGCAGTCGACGGATCGCGACGTCGTCGACGACCCGGATGTCCTCGTCGGGTAACTGCGGGCGGAGGAAGTCCAGCAACGTCATCGGGTCCCGTCGCGCCTCTTCGGCGCGGATCTTCAGGTTGAGCGTCAGCTCGGTCAGGTCCTCGTCGGCCTGCCCGTAGTCCGTCACGTTCGTCGCGGCCATGCCCGCGTACCAGTCCAGGTCGGGCGCTCCGGCCGGGGCGAGCCCCACCAGCACGGCGGCCCGGGTGACCCGGTCCGGCAACAGTGCCGCGCAGGCCAGGGCGTGCGGCCCACCGCCGGAGCGGCCCACCACCGCGAATCGTTCGATGCCGAGGGCGTCGGCGATCGCCGCGACGTCGGCCGCCGCGTCGGCCACCCGCCGGCCCTCCTGCCGGTCGGAGTCGCCGTAGCCGGGCCGGTCGTAGCAGACGAGGTGCACGCCGAGGCGGTAGACGACGATGCCCCGGGGTCGGGGGCCACTGCGGCTGCCCGGGGTGCCGTGCAGCAGGAAGACCGGGGGCCCGTCGGGCGCGCCGGAGGTCTCCACCGCGAGACGCCGCCCGTCCGGAGTGGTGACGGTGCGCTGTGTCGCATCTTGTCGCGTCACGGTTGGCCTCCCGCGGGTCGTCATGTGCTCCCCCGTGAACGGTGCCGCGCATCGTCGGCGCTGAGTGCAAAGCCCCCGAAATCGCCCAGAACACATTCTTGTTGTGCAGCGTACTGCCCGCCGTGGATGCCCGCCATGGGCCGCCGGGTCAATGCCGGTGGGTGGGGGCCGCCAAACGGGCCGCTACCCTGGTAGCCCGAGGGGAAGGGGCACCAAGAGGGTGGCTAGGACCTACAACGTCGTGACGTACGGCTGCCAGATGAACGTCCACGATTCCGAGCGCATCTCCGGCCTGCTCGAACAGGCCGGCTACGTACGCGCGGTGCCGGCCGACGACACCCCGGACATCGTCGTCTTCAACACCTGCGCCGTCCGCGAGAACGCCGACAACCGGCTCTACGGCAACCTCGGTCGACTGCGTCCGGTAAAGGACAAGCACCCCGGCATGCAGATCGCGGTCGGTGGCTGCCTGGCCCAGAAGGACCGGGGCGAGATCGTCCGCAAGGCACCCTGGGTGGACGTGGTCTTCGGCACCCACAACATCGGTGCGCTGCCGGTGCTGCTGGAGCGGGCCCGGCACAACGCCGCCGCCGAGGTGGAGATCCTGGAGTCCCTCGACGTCTTCCCCTCCACCCTGCCCACCCGCCGCGAGTCCACGTACGCCGGCTGGGTGTCGATCTCGGTGGGCTGCAACAACACCTGCACGTTCTGCATCGTGCCGGCGCTGCGCGGCAAGGAGAAGGACCGCCGTCCCGGCGACATCCTCTCCGAGGTGCGCGCCCTGGTCGACGAGGGCGTGCTGGAGGTGACCCTGCTCGGGCAGAACGTCAACTCCTACGGTGTGGAGTTCGGCGACCGGTACGCCTTCGGCAAGCTGTTGCGGGCCTGCGGCGACATCGACGGGCTGGAGCGGGTGCGGTTCACCAGCCCGCACCCGAAGGACTTCACCGACGACGTGATCGCCGCGATGGCCGAGACGCCGAACGTGTGCCACTCACTGCACATGCCGCTGCAGTCCGGCTCCGACGACGTGCTGAAGGCGATGCGCCGGTCCTACCGCTCCGAGCGCTACCTGGGGATCATCGAGAAGGTCCGTGCGGCGATGCCGGACGCGGCGATCACCACCGACATCATCGTCGGCTTCCCCGGCGAGACCGAGGCCGACTTCCAGCGCACGTTGGACGTGGTCCGCGAGGCCCGGTTCTCCTCGGCCTTCACCTTCCAATACTCGAAGCGCCCCGGCACCCCCGCCGCGACCATGGACGACCAGCTGCCCAAGCAGGTCGTGCAGGAGCGCTACGAGCGGCTGGTCGAATGCGTCGAGGAGATCACCTGGGCGGAGAACAAGCGGCTGGTGGGGGAGACCGTCGAGGTGCTGGTCGCCCTCGGCGAGGGCCGCAAGGACGAGCGGACCGGCCGGATGTCCGGTCGGGCCCGCGACGGTCGGCTCGTGCACTTCGCGACCGAGGTTCCCGGCGGGCAGTCGCTGGCCGGCCAGATCCGGCCGGGCGACATCGTGCACACCGCGATCACGTACGCCGCACCGCACCACCTGAACGCCGACGGGGCACCGGTGGCGCACCGACGGACCCGGGCCGGCGACGCGGCCGAGGCGGGGCGCTCCCCGCGTACCCCCGGGGTGTTGCTCGGTCTGCCGACGATCGGCGCACCGCCGGTCGCGCCCGCACCCACCGCCGGCTGCGCCACCCACTGAGCGCACGGAAGGGCCCCTCGTCGAGGGGCCCTTCCTCGGTCAGACGGTGATCCGGCCGGCGCCGGCGCCCGCCGTCACGATGGACTTGACGTTGCTGGCGGTGTCCAGCTGGTACGAGTACGGGATGCTGGCCACGCTGCCGCCGGTCTGCCCGGCGGGCGAGTTGACGAAGTGGTTGTTCCGGGCGACCAGGCGGCCCGGCCCGGAGTCGGCCTCGCCGAGGTGGTACGTGTCCCTGACGTTCTCGAAGTAGTTGCCCTCGACGAGCACGCCGGCGTTCTCGGTGGAGGCCACGCCGTAGCCGCCGTTGGCCCGGTAGTAGTTGTTGAACACGTGCACCGGGTTGCCGAAGCGCACCCGCGGGTTGCGCTGCCTGCTGCCGTCGAACCAGTTGTGGTGGTAGCTCACCCGCAGGTGGCCGGTGTCCTGCGCGCCGTTGTCGTCACTGTGGCCGAGCAGCATGGCCTTGTCGTGGTTGAAGACCCGGTTCCACGACACGGTGACGAAGTCCGACCCGCGCTTGACGTCGACCGCGCCGTCGTAGCCGTTGCTGAAGGTGTTGTGGTCGATCCAGATGTTGGTGGCCGACTCCTGCACGTTTATCGCGTCGTCGTTCCAGTCCCGGAAGGTCAGGTTCCGGATGATCACGTTGCGGTCACCGCTGATGTTGAGCCCGCAGCCGGCGATCGTCGCGCCGGAGTTGCCGAGGATGGTCTTGTTGGACCGGACCCGCAGCATGCCCGAGCAGGAGATCGTGCCGGACACCCGGATCACCGCGGCGCCCGTCGCGTTCAGTGCGCTGGTCAGCGCCGACGCGGTGGTGACGGTGGTGGTCGGTGCGCCGCCGCCGCCGGTGGTGCCGCCGTTCTGGGTGGCCCAGCCGACGAGACCGGTCGGTGGCGGGACGCTGGGCGGCGGGTCGCTCGGGATCGGCGGCGTCGTCGGGGTGCCCGGGTTGGTGGGGTTGGCCGGGGTCGTCGGGGCGGTGGTGCCGCCGGTGCACGCGACGTCGTTCAGGGTGAAGCTTGCCGGGTCCGGGTTGGCGGAGTTCCAGCTCGCGTTGAAGCCGAACGAGGTGCTGCCGTTCGTCGCCAGGCTGGCGTTGTAGTCGACGTTGGCGGCGGAGACCTGACCCCCGCTCTGCGAGACGGTGGCGCCCCACGCCTGGCTGACCTGCTGGCCGGCCCCGTACGACCAGCGCAGCGTCCAGCCGGCGACCGGGTCGCCGAGGTTGGTGACAGTGACGTTGCCGGTGAAGCCGCCCGGCCACTGGCTGGCGACCGAGTAGGCGACCCGGCAGCCGGCGGCCGCCTGCGCGGACACGGAGGTCAACAGGCCGGCGGTGACGAGGCTGGCGGTGGCTGCGGCGGTGGTGGCGATCAGCGTCATTCGACGCCGTCCTGTGCGCATGCTGCTTCCTTTCGATCAGGCGGACGGACCGTCGCGACGCCCATGCCCGTGGGCGGCGAGTGGTGGCCGGGACCTGTGGTCCTCGGGCCCGCCAGTGCACGTACGTGAAGGAAAGCGGCTCCCGCGCTCGCGCCAGCCAGGAGAGGCAAGCGTTTTCCCGATAAAAACATAGAAGCAGCTGGATGTAAATGGCCGGGACGGCCGATGCGGTGCGCACCGCATCGACCGTCCCGGGGCGTGTGTCGGAGGCCGACCAGCACCTCCTGGCGGCTCAGCAGCTGGCGCCGTTGAGTTTCACCGTCGCGGGGGTGCTGGCCGTGCCGTTGGCCGTGAAGCCCACGGTGACCGACCCGCCCGCCGGCAGGGACGGGGCGTGGCTCGGCGCGGCCGCGGTGATGGTCGTGCCGGACTGCGTGACCGTGGCGTTCCAGCCACTGCCCAGCGTCACCCCGGACGGCCAACTCCAGGTGACCGACCACGGGTTCACCGCGGCCGTACCGGTGTTCTTCACCGTCACCTCGCCCTGGAAACCGCCCTGCCAGGCGTTGACCTGCCGGTAGGTGACCGTGCAGGCACCCGGGGGCGGGGTCGTCGGCCCACCGGTCGGTCCGCCGGTCGTCGGTCCGCCGGTCGGCCCGCCGCCGGACGGCGCGATCAGGTACGGCTGGAGGATCGCCTGCTTGGCGGTGTTGACGTTCGTCCAGTCGTCGAGCGCGATGCCGCCGGTGTCACCCGAGTTGGGGTTCCACGACCAGTAGGTGAAGGACATCCCGGTGACCCCGGTGCCGGTGTACGCCATCAGCTTCTCCAACCACACCGTGTCCTTCGGGTCGACAAGGGTGCTGCCGAACTCACCCATCATGATCGGGGCGATGTTCTGCTTGTAGAGGTAACCGAAGTACTTGTCCCAGATGGCCGGCATGTTCGCCGGGTAGTCCGGGGCGTCGAACCAGGTCTGCCGGTAGACCGAGGTGGCGTACTCGTGCGGCGAGTAGACCAGCCGGTTCGCCACGCTCAGCCGGACCGGGAACTGACCCGCCTTCGACAGGTTGCCGCCCCACCAACCGCAGTCCTCGTCGTTGCTCGGATCGTTGTCCCAGACGTTGGAGAGACCACCGCTCGGGCAGCTCACCCCCTCCACGAAGATCAACCAGTTGGGCTGGACACCGAGGATGGCGTTGCCGGCCCGCTCGGCGGCGAGCCGCCAGTCCCGCGTCGTGTCGCCGCAACCCCAGCACGCGCCGGTGGCCGCCGGGTTGGTGCCCTCGGCGTGCGGCTCGTTGTGCAGGTCCGCGCCGATCACCGTCGGATTGCCCGCGTACCGCTGGGCGAGCATCTTCCAGTCGTTGATCCACGTCGCCTCGGAGACCGTCGACGTGTACCACAGCGGCGACTGCCCGGCCGACGTCGGCCGGTGCCGGTCCAGGATGATCCGCATGCCCTTGCTGCCGGCATAGTCGATCACCTTGTCCAGGATCTGCAACGGCGACAGCCCGATCAGGTCCGGGTTGACGAAGTCGTTGATCCCGGTGGCGGCCGCGCCCGGCTTCAGCGCGTCGTTCGAGTACGGCACCCGCAACGTGTTGTAGCCCAGCCGGGCCATCGTGTCGAGCTGCCCCCGCCACGGGTTGTTCGACCACAACCCGTGGAAGGTCTTGTTGTCGGTCTCCATGCCGAACCAGTTGATGCCGGTCAGCCGCACCGTGGCACCGGTGCTGTCCACGATCTGGTTGCCGTTGGTGTGCAGGTACCCGGTGCCCGTGCCAGCGGCGACGGCCGGGGTGGTGCTGACGGCGGTGGCGAGGAACACGCCAGCCGCGACAGTGGCGAGCGCGGTCAGCGCACCGCCGAGAGCCTTGGGACGGAACATTCACGCTCCACTTCGGAGGTCCGACGTCGTCCGATGACGACGTCGGCGGGCGGCCGTCCGCACGTCACGGCCCTTTTTCGGGTACGCGGACAGTGCGCGACGGCCCATGTCACGCGGACGTGGTCACTCGCGGAAGCGCACCGGTGACCCTCGACAGCGGTGTCCCGCCTTCGTCGCCCTCGTACCGGTGGCCCTACCTGGCTCCGTAGCCCATTCTGATCAGCCAGCCTCGATGCGTCAACCTGCGCCCCGGCGCCGCCCCGCCCGCGCATTCCGCCGCGCCGGTCTCCGTGCTCGCGCGCTGTCCGTGCTCGCGCGCTGTCCGTGCTCGCGCGCTGTCCGTGCTCGCGCGCTGTCCGTGCTCGCGCGCTGTCCGGGGCGTCTGGGTGGCCCTCGAATCGTGCGGGTGGCGCTCGGGCTGTTCGGGTGGCGCTACGGCGGGCCGAGGGCTCGGCGGTAGTTGCCGAAAGTTCTCCGACGCTCGACGCTCGACGATCCCATGATCGACTCGACATTCAGGAAACCGGCCCATCCACCCGACCTGGACACCCCGAGTTTCAGGAAGCCGAGTCGATCAACCCAATGGGCAGCCGGACACCCGCGCCGGTGGCGCACAGGCCAGGAGTAGGGCGGCGACGAGTTCGGGTCGAGCCGACCGATCTCACCCCAAGATCGTGATCGATCCAGCATGTCCACATCGTCGCGTTGGGGCGGTAGCCGGCGGGTCAACCCGGGACATGACGTGCACAGTCGCGGACACGGGTGGGCCCGGCTTGGCGATCATGGAGTTGTGGTGCCGACTTTGGGGGTTTTAGGGGCGTTCTGTTGCCCACCACAACTGCATGATCGGCGAGTTAGCGCTGGTTGACGAACAGCCGTTCCACCTGACGCAACGATGTCGACATGGGCGTAGTGGTCTGCGGGCGATCGGATGCCATGACAACCTGGATCGAGCACGACCTTGACGTCTGCCGGCCGCCCCCAACCCCGGTCTCGACTCTCAAGCACGAGGTTCGTGTCAAGATCCGCGCAACATCGGGGATGTTGGTGCCTCTCGCGCCTCCGAGACAGCAACATCCGGGAAGTTGCGTAGATCATGGGTGGGCGCGGGCGCGGGCGCGGGCGCGGGCGCGGGCGCGAGGACGCGAGGGGCGCGGGCACGCGGAAGCCCCCGGTCCCGCTCGGGATCGGGGGCTTCGGACGTTGTCAGCTCAGCCGGCCTGCTCGGCGAGCTGGAGGAACTGCCGCTTGGCGGCGAGGGCCTGCTCGGCGTCCTTGATCCGGCGGGCGTCCCCGGCGCTCTGGGCGCGAGCCAGCCGCTCCTCGGCCTTGGCCACCTGGGACCGCATCTGGGCGAGCAGCGGGTTGTCCTCCTTGGTGGTGCGGCGCCACGCGGAGTCCATCACCTCGCGGACCTTGTCGTCGATGACGCGCAGCCGGCGCTCCAGCCCGGCGGCTGCCTCGCGGGGCACCCGGCCGGCCTCGTGCCACTGTGCCTGGATTTCTCGCAGCTTGGCCTGAGCGCCCTTCGGGTCGGCGTCGATGTTCAACGCCTCGGCCTCGGCGAGCAGGGCCTGCTTGCGTTCCAGGTTGCCGCGCTGCTCGTTGTCCCGGGCGGAGAAGACCTCGCTACGCCGGCTGAAGAAGGCGTCCTGCGCACCCCGGAAGCGTTCCCAGAGCTTCTGCTCGGCCTCCTTGGAAGCGCGCGGCGCTGCCTTCCACTGGGTCATCAGATCCTTGAGCTGGTTGGCGGTCGCGGCCCAGTCGGTGGATTCCTGGAGCTTCTCCGCCTCGGCGACCAGCTCCTCCTTGACCGTCTGCGCCTGCTTGCGCTGTGAGTCCAGGGAGGCGAAGTGGGCGCCCCGACGCCGGGTGAAACCGTCCCGGGCGGCGGCGAAACGCTTCCACAGCTCACCGTCGGCCTTCTTGTCGACCCCACGGATGGTCTTCCACTCGTCGAGGATCTCCTTGAGGCGGTCCCCGGCGGTCTTCCATCCGGTGGATTCGGCAGCGAGCTTCTCGGCCTCCTCGACAAGCGCGGTCTTGCGCGCCAGGGCCTCGCCGCGAGCGGCGTCCCGGGCAGCGCGTACTTCGCCGGCTTTTTCCTCGGCGAAGGTGGCCAGCTTGTCCAGGCGAGCGGCCAGGGCGTCGATGTCGCCGACCACGTTGGCCTCGGGCAGCGTGGTACGGATCCGCCGGATCGTGCTCAGCGAGTGCCCGGCGTCGGCCGCACCCGACTTGAGACGCGCTTCGGTCAGGTCCACCTCGGTCACCAGGTCGGCGAAGCGGCGCGCGAAGTGTGCCAGGCCCTCCTCCGGTGCTCCCGCCTGCCAGGATCCGACAACCCGCTCGCCCTCGGTGGTCTTGACGTACACGGTGCCGTCCGCATCCACCCGTCCGAAGGCAGTCCAGTCGCTCATGTGCCCATCCTCGTTCTCCCGGCGTCGAGGGATCGATCCCCCGTCGCCGCCACGGCGCAGCCAAGTTACTTCCGGCATTGTCACAGGTCCGACCCGGTCCGCGTCGAGCGCCTATCGCCGACCGTGACCATACGGTGTCCTAGGGGCCGAATGACCGGATCGGCGCGGAGACGCACCGACGATTCCCGCTACGGTGAATGGGTGCCACTGGTCGCTGCTGCCGTCTGCCCCCATCCGCCCCTGCTCGTGCCCGAGGTGGCCGGTTCCGCGGCCCCGGAGTTGGACGACCTACGGGCGGCCTGTGACACCGCCGTACGCCGGCTGCTCGCCGTCGACCCGGACACCGTGGTGTTGCTCGGCACCGGCCCGGTCACCGGCCTGATCCGCACCCCGGCCACCGGCTCGCTCCAGCCGTGGGGTGTCGACCTGGACGTGCCGCTGGTCCGCGGCCAGCCCGACCGGGGTGCGGTGCTGCCGTTGAGCCTGACCATCGGCGCGTGGTTGCTGGCCCGGCACGACGCCCGAGCGCGCGACCCGCGAGAGCAGGACGCGCGAGAGCAGGACGCCCGAGAGCAGGACGCGCGAGAGCGCGACGCCCGAGCGCGCGACCCGCGAGCGGACGGCGCCCGAGCGTCGGTGACCGCCGTGCAGGTGGCTGCCGACGCCGGTCCGGCCGAGCTGGCCGCGCTCGCGGACGAGGTCGGCGGCGCGGGTGACCGGGTGGCGTTGCTGGTGCTCGGGGACGGGTCGGCCTGTCGGGGAGAGAAGGCTCCCGGGTACGACGACGCGCGCGCCCTCCCGTACGACCAGGGGGTTGCGACGGCGCTGGCCGACGCGGACCTGGACGCCCTGCTCGACCTCGACCCGGTGCTGTCGGCGGAGCTGAAGGCCGCCGGTCGCGCCCCCTGGCAGGTGCTGGCCGGCGTGGCCCGCGCGGCCGGCGGTGGGTGGCGCGGCGAGTTGCTGTACGACGCGGCCCCCTACGGTGTCGCCTACTTCGTGGCCTCCTGGGAGCGGGTGTGACTGGCGAGGCCGGTGTGACTGGCGAGGCGGGTGTGACCGGCGAGGCAGGCGTGACTGGCGGCGCGGGTGTGACGGGCGACGGAGCGGGCACGGTCGTCGCGGTGGTCGGCCCGACCGCGGCGGGCAAGTCGGCGCTGAGCATCGCGTTGGCGCACGCGCTCGACGGTGAGGTGGTCAACGCCGACTCGATGCAGCTCTACCGGGGCATGGACATCGGCACCGCCAAGCTGACCCCCGCCGAGCGGGACGGGGTGCCGCACCACCTGTTGGACATCTGGGACGTCACCGAGCCGGCGAGCGTCGCGGAGTACCAGCGGCTGGCCCGCGCGGCGGTGGACGACATCCTGTCCCGGGGGCGGGTGCCGCTGCTGGTCGGTGGTTCCGGACTGTACGTGCGGGCGGTGCTGGAGCGCTTCGAGTTCCCCGGCACGGACGCGGCGCTGCGCGAGCGACTGGAACGGGAACTGGCCGAGGTCGGCCCGGCGCCGCTGTACGCGCGGCTGCGCGCCGCCGACCCGGTGGCCGCCGAGGGCATCCTGCCCGGCAACGGTCGGCGGATCGTCCGGGCCCTGGAGGTGATCGAGCTCACCGGGGCGCCGTTCACCGCCTCACTGCCGCAACCGACGCCGTACTACCCGTCGGTGCAGGTCGGCGTCGACCTGGACACCGCCGTGCTGGACGAGCGGATCGCGCTGCGGGTCGACCGGATGTGGACCGACGGCCTGGTGCCGGAGACGCGGGAACTGGTCGGGCGCGGGCTGCCGGAGGGGCGGACGGCGAGTCGGGCGCTGGGCTACCAGCAGGTGCTGCGCATGCTCGCCGGTGAGTTGACCGAGGCGCAGGCGCACGACGAGACGGTCCGGGCCACCCGGCGTTTCGTCCGCCGGCAGCGGTCCTGGTTCCGGCGCGACCCGCGGATCCACTGGTTGGACTCGACGGCGCCGGACGTGTTGGGGGAGGCCCTGCGTCTGGTGCCGGCCGCTGCGCGATGATGGGAGCGTGGAGTTCACCAAGGGCCACGGCACCGGCAACGACTTCGTCCTCCTTCCCGACCCGGACGGTCAGCTCGACCTGACCCCGGAGCTGGTCGCGGCACTCTGCGACAGGCGGCGCGGCATCGGCGCGGACGGCGTGCTGCGGGTGGTCCGCGCGGCCAAGCATCCGGACGGCGCCGGGCTGGCCGGCGAGGCCGAGTGGTTCATGGACTACTGGAACGCCGACGGGTCGTTCGCCGAGATGTGCGGCAACGGCGCCCGGGTCTTCGTGCGCTACCTGCTCGACACCGGTCTGGCCACGCCCGCCGGCGCCGCGTTGCCGGTGGCCACCCGGGCCGGCATCGTGCGCGCGCTGGTCGAGGGTGACGCCGTGTCCGTCGAGATGCGCCGACCCCGGGTGTACGACACGTCGACCGCCACCCTGGGCGGACTGACCCTGCCCGGCACCGCTGTGGATCTTGGCAATCCGCACCTGGTCTGTGTCCTGCCGGCCGGCGTGGAGCTGTCCGCGCTGGACCTGACCGTCGCGCCCGGCTTCGACCCGACGGTCTTCCCCAGCGGGGTGAACGTGGAGTTCATCGTGGCGGGCGATCCGGTCGACGGCACCGACGAGCACTCGCTGATGCGGGTGTACGAGCGTGGCAGCGCCGAGACCCTGTCCTGCGGCACGGGTGCCTGCGCGGTGGGCGCGGTGGCCCTGCGTGACGCCGGCCGGGACACCGGGGTGGTCGCCGTGGACGTGCCCGGTGGCCGCCTGACGGTCACGGTCACTGCCGACTCCTGCTGGCTGTCCGGCCCCGCCGTCCTGGTGGCCACCGGCGACATCAGCCCGTCCGCGCTGGCGGTGTGAACAGCCGGTCGAGGTGGTAGGTCAGGATCGCCAGCGCGCTCGCGCCGTCGCGCTGGCCGCCGAGCACGCTGGAGCCCAGCCCGTTGGTCAGCGCCAGTAGGCCGGCGGCCACCACGTCGCAATCCAGCTCCGGGTTGACGTCACCGTCCTGCTGCGCTTGGCGGAGTTGCCGGGCGAGCAGCCGTTCGAGCTTGTCGGGATAGGCGGTGCCGTGCCGTTCGGCGAGGTCTGGCTCGCTGAACACCAGCGCGTAGTAGCCGGTGTAGGCCCTGGTGAGTTGGTGGCCCTCGGGGTCCGTCGGCAGGACGGCGGAGAGGGTGCCGACGACGACGGTGCGTGGGGTGACCGGCCCGAGCGCCCGAATCCGTGCCTCGACGCGGGCGGCCAGCTGCTCGCCGAGATAGCCCAACGCGGTCAGCAGGAGCTCGTCCTTGGTGTGGAAGTAGTACTGCACCAGCCGCAGCGACACCCCGGCCTCGGCGGCTACCTCCCGCATGCTCGCGGACTGCAGTCCCCGGCTGCTGGCGATCCGCAGCAGCGCGTCGCCGATCTGCCGGCGCCGCTGTTCGTGGTCGACGCGCTTGGGCACCGTGGCACTCCGTTCTGTTCCGTCAGCGGAACCTGATGATACGGTTGTACCATCAAAACACCGGGGGACGGAGACATCGTGACAGTCGCACCGATCAGCGAGTTCACCAGTGATCGTGCCCGCGCCCGTTTTCTGGACGCGTACGAGCGGACTCGACGGCGGGTGTGGCCCGCCGAAGCGGTCGCCGCCGACCTGCCGACCAGCTTCGGGCGCACCCGGGTCTACCGATGGGGGGCCGGAGCCGCAACGCCGTTCGTGCTGCTGCCCGGTGCCGGCGGCAACGCCCTGAGTTGGCACCCGCACGTGCGCCGACTCGGGCGGGACCGGCCGGTGATCGCCGTCGACCCGGTTGGCGAACCGGGCTGCTCCGTGCAGTCACTGCCCCTCGACGGCCCTGGGGACTGGGCGCGCTGGCTGTCCGAGGTCCTCGACGGGATGGGCGTGGACCGGGCGTACCTGGTCGGCGCGTCGTTCGGCGGTTGGGTGGGGGTGCAGTACGCCCGGCACTCACCCGGCCGGGTGGCTGGCCTGGTCCTGCTCGACCCGGCCGGCTTCGGCAAGGTCAACGGCCGGTTCCTCGCCTGGGTGGTGCTGAGCGGCCTGGTCGGCCTCGCCCCCGCCCCGGTCCGCCGCGGCGCGGCCCGGCTGCTGCGCAACGCGACCCTGCGTGACGACGACCTGATGGGGCTGATCCGCGCCACCTTCGGCTTCCGCCGCCGGCACCCGGTCCCGCCGGCGCTCACCGACGACGAGTTGCGCGACCTCACGGTGCCGGTCCTGGCGCTGTTCGGCGAGCGCAGCCAGCTGTACGACGCCCGGTCGGTGGCCGACCGGATCAGGCGCCTGGTCCCGGGCGCCCGGTCGGAGGTCGTCCCCGGCGCGGGTCACGACCTGCCGCTGAGCCACCCGGACCTCGTCGCCGACCGAGCCACCGACTTCGCGACCTCCACACCGCCGCACGCTCCCGCGCCGTGACCGAGAGGGTCGGGTCGCGATCCACGCGGATCCTGACCCGACCCTCTCGATCGACGAAGGGAGTGCGTCACGGGGTGGCGCTGGCGTTCGCCGCGATCTCCGGGAGGTCGGCCGGGCCGGGGTCGGCCGCCGGGAGCGGGCTCGGGTTGTGCGCGGCGGCGCGGACGGCGGCGGCGACGGCCGGGGCGACCCGGGAGTCGAAGACGCTCGGCACGATCACCGTCGGGTTGATCTTCTCTTCGCCGACCACGTCGGCGATGGCCCGGGCGGCGGCGATCGCCATCTCCTCGGTGAACTCCTCGGCGTGCGCGTCCAGCATCCCGCGGAACACGCCGGGGAAGGCGAGCACGTTGTTGATCTGGTTCGGCTGGTCCGAGCGACCGGTGGCGACCACGGCGGCGTGCTTGCGCGCCTCCCGCGGGTCGACCTCCGGGTCCGGATTGGCCAGCGCGAAGACGATCGAGTCCTTGGCCATCTGGGCGATGTCGTCACCGGTGAGCAGGTTCGGCGCGCTCACGCCGATGAACACGTCGGCACCCCGGATCGCACCCGGCAGGTCGCCCGAGTAGTTCTCCTTGTTGGTGTTGTCCGCCAGCCACTGCCACGCCGAGTTGAGCCCGGTCAGCCCACGGTGCAGGGCACCCTGCCGGTCGTACGCGATGATGTCGCCGACGCCCTGGCGCAGCAGCAGCTTCATGATCGCGGTGCCCGCCGCGCCGGCCCCGGAGACCACCACCCGGACGTCCTCGAGTTGCTTGCCCACCACCCGCAGCGCGTTGGTCAGCGCGGCCAGCACGCAGATCGCGGTGCCGTGCTGGTCGTCGTGGAACACCGGGATGTCCAGCGCCTCGCGCAGCCGGGCCTCGATCTCGAAGCAGCGCGGCGCGGCGATGTCCTCCAGGTTGATCCCGCCGTACGCCGGCGCGATCGCCTTCACGATCTGCACGATCTCGTCGGTGTCCTGGGTGTCCAGCACCACCGGCCAGGCATCCACCCCACCGAAGCGCTTGAAGAGCGCCGCCTTGCCCTCCATCACCGGCAGCGACGCGGCCGGGCCCAGGTTGCCCAGGCCGAGCACCGCGGAGCCGTCGCTGACCACCGCGACGGTGTTGCGCTTGATGGTCAGTCGCCGGGCGTCCGCCGGATTCTCCGCGATCGCCATGCAGACCCGGGCCACCCCCGGGGTGTACGCCCGGGACAGCTCGTCGCGGTTGCGCAGCGCGACCTTCGACGTCACCTCGATCTTGCCGCCCAGGTGCAGCAGGAACGTCCGGTCCGACACCTTCCGCACGTCCACGCCGTCCAGGGCGGTCAGCGCGTCGACCACCTGGTCGGCGTGCCCGGCGTCGGCGGTGTCGCAGGTCAGGTCGACGATCACGTTCGTCGGGTCGGAGTCCACCACGTCCAACGCCGTGACGATCGCGCCGGCCTCGCCGACGGAGGTGGTGAGCCGGCCGATCGAGGACGCGTCCGCGGTCACGGCGATCCGGATGGTGATCGAAAATCCGGCGCTCGGCAGTCGGGTGATGGCCACGGGATCCCTCCGTCACGGCTGTGCGGCCGATCGGCCGCCGCCCGCATTTCTACCGGGTTGTCGCGGCCGACCAGCATTCGCCCCCACTTTTGGCGACCCTGACCATGGGCATATAGCAGGTGCGTTCGGCGTTGTGTCATGTCAGGATTACGTTCCACTCATCAAAACGGACAGGAGAACCGCTTGCGAGACCAGGAGAGCTTCGTCCCCGTCGAGGACGAGCTCGACGACGTCACCACCGGCGAGATGGATCTGTCGGAGCGACAGTCCCTCCGACGCGTCCCGGGCCTGTCAACCGAGCTCACCGACGTCACCGAGGTGGAATACCGCCAGCTGCGGCTGGAGCGGGTCGTCCTGGTGGGTGTCTGGACCGAGGGCACGGTGGCCGACGCGGAAAATTCGCTGGCCGAGCTCGCCGCGCTGGCCGAGACCGCCGGCTCGCAGGTGCTCGAAGGGCTGATCCAGCGCCGCAGCCGACCCGACCCGGCCACGTACATCGGCCGTGGCAAGGTCGACGACCTCGGCGCGGTGGTGCTCTCCAGCGGCGCCGACACGGTCATCTGCGACGGTGAGTTGTCCCCGTCGCAGCTGCGCAACCTGGAGCAGCGCACCAAGGTCAAGGTCGTCGACCGCACCGCGCTGATCCTCGACATCTTCGCCCAGCACGCCAAGAGCAAGGAAGGTAAGGCCCAGGTCGAGCTGGCCCAACTCGAATACCTGCTGCCCCGGCTGCGGGGTTGGGGTGAGACGCTCTCCCGGCAGACCGGTGGTTCCGGCCGTGGTGGCGGCGCCGGCGGCGGTGTGGGTGTGCGTGGTCCCGGTGAGACCAAGCTGGAGACCGACCGGCGGCGGATCCGCCACCGCATCTCCCGGCTGCGCCGCGAGATCAAGAGCATGCGCACGGTACGCGTGACGAAGCGCGCCCGACGCACCCGCAACTCCGTTCCCGCCGTGGCCATCGCCGGCTACACCAACGCCGGCAAGTCCAGCCTGCTCAACCGGTTGACCGGTGCCGGCGTGCTGGTGGAGAACGCGCTGTTCGCGACACTGGACCCGACCACCCGTAAGGCGACCACCTCGGACGGCCGGCTCTACACCCTCTCCGACACCGTCGGTTTCGTCCGGCACCTGCCGCACCAGATCGTCGAGGCGTTCCGGTCGACGCTCGAGGAGGTCGCCGAGGCGGATCTGGTGGTGCACGTCGTCGACGGCACCCACCCGGATCCGGAGGAGCAGGTCCGGGCGGTCCACACGGTGCTCGCCGAGGTGAGCGCGGAGCGGCTTCCCGAGTTGCTGGTGGTCAACAAGACCGACGCGGCCGACGAGGACACGCTGCTGCGGCTCAAGCGGCTCTGGCCGGACGCGATCTTCGTCTCGGCGCACTCCGGGCGGGGCATCGACGGGCTGCGTGCGGCGATCGAGGAGCGGCTGCCGCGACCGGCCGTGGAGGTTCGGGCCGTGCTGCCGTACGACCGCGGTGACCTGGTCGCCCGGGCGCATCGCACGGGCGAGGTGCTCAGCACGGCGCACCTGCCGGAGGGCACACTGCTGCATCTCCGCGTCCCGGCGGAGCTCGCCGCGGAGCTGGCACCGTTCGCCGTCGAGCGACAGGGTCAGGCGGCCGGCAGCCGCTCCTGAGCGGCTACGGTGTTATCCGCCGGAAACGCGTGGCATGCGACACTGGCCGAATGCGCCGCGTTGTTTCCTCGGTCACGGTTGCCCTCGGCCTGCTCGGGGCAACCGTGGCGCTCGCCGGAGTCGCCGCGGCGGCTCCCGCCCCCGGGTCGTCCGAGCAGCAGGCCGCCACTCCCGGTCAGAAGCGGTGCACGATCGCCGACGAGCGGCTGCGGGAGCTGTCCGGCCTGGTCGCCACCAAGAGTGGCTACGTCGTCATCAACGACAGCACCGAGATCGTGGCACGCGAGCGGATCTTCTTCCTCGACACCAAGTGCAAGATCTCGAAGGAGCCGGTCCGCTATTCGGGGCAGGGCCCGGTCGACACCGAGGATCTCGCGCTCTCCAAGGACGCCAACACCCTGTGGATCGCCGACACCGGTGACAACGCCGATTCGAAGGAGCGCCGCACACGCGTCGCGCTCTGGTCGATGCCGGTCAGCGGTGCGAGACAGCCGACGCTGCACCGGGTCTCCTACCCGGAGGGCAAGCCGCACGACGCCGAGGCGTTGCTCATCGGCGACGACGGCAAACCGCTGATCATCACGAAGGTCACCAGCGGCAAGGCCGAGATCTACGCGCCGACGGCGGCGCTGCGCAACGGCGACACCGAGCCGGTGCCGATGCGTAGGGCCGGCGAGATCACGCTGCCGAAGACGCAGACGGAGAACCCGCTCAACACGTTCGGCCGGATCGCCATCACCGGCGCGGCCCGCTCACCGGACGGCTCCCGGGTGGTCCTGCGCACCTACGCCGACGCGTTCGAGTACGACGTGACAGGCGGTGACATCGTCGGTGCGCTCACCACCGGCAAGCCGCGGGTGACGGCGCTGTCCGACCCGTTCGGCGAGGCCATCAGTTACACCTCGGACGGCAAGGCCTTCCTGACCGTCTCGGATGCGTTCCGGTTCACCGACGACGAGCCGCTCGACATCCTCAGCTACACCCCGTCCACCTCGACCACGGTGCCACTGGCCGCGGGGGCGGGGGACGTCAAGCAGGCGGCCTCGAAATCCTGGACCGCCGGGCTGGACTTCGACGACATCATCTACCTGGTCGGCGCGGTCGGGGTGATCGGCCTGCTGCTGGTCGCTGCCGGCATCATCGGCATCGTCCGGGCCCGTCGCCGGCCGGCCACCGACGCGAAGGCGGAGCCGGATGGCGAGCCGTTCGGCCCGCGCACCGGCCGTGCCGTCGGCGGTTCCCCACCCGGCGGTGATCGTAAGGGCGGCGGCGTCTACGGTGGCGGCGCGCCAGCGGGTGGTGCGGCCTACGGCGGTGGCCCGGGTCGCGGTGGCCCGGGTCGCGGTGGTGTGGATCGCGGTGGCCCGGCTCCGGCGGGTGGTGCCGTGTATGGCGGTGGCGGTGGCCGACCGGCGGTGGCCGGCGGCGGCTACGGTGCGGCACGGCCGGACGGCGGCGGAACAGGTACGTACGGCGGCGGTCGCCCCCCGGCGAGTGGTGGCGGTCGCCCTCCGGTAGGTGGCGGCGGTCGTCCGCCGGCAAGCGGTGGCGGTCGTCCTCAGGGTGCTGGCGGTGGGCGCCCGCAGGGTGCCGGTGGCCGTCCGCAGGGCGGGGGCGGTCGTCCGGGCAGCGGCGTGTACGGCGGTGACGGCGGCGGACCCGGCACCGGTCGTGCCGAACCGCCCCGGCGTGGTGGGCAGGAGCCCGACTACCGGGGTCAGCGGCCTGGCCGTCGTCGTGACGACGATGGGCCCGTCGACCCGTACGGGCAGCATCCCGGGGGCGGTCGCGGCCCTCGGGGCGACCGTTACTGACGAGTGCCCACCGTTACTGACGAGTGCTCAGCCGCCCCTGACGACCGGCGTGGGTGAGCGCCCGTGGGCACTCACCCGCCGATCGGTCAGATGCGGCGCAGCACCGCCACGACGCGCCCCATGATGGTGGCGTCGTCACCGGGGATCGGGTCGAAGGCCGGGTTCTGCGGCATCAGCCAGACGTGCCCGTCGCGCCGCCGGTAGGTCTTGACCGTCGCCTCGCCGTCGAGCATCGCGGCCACGATCTCGCCCGAGTCGGCGGTCGGCTGCTGCCGGACGACCACCCAGTCGCCGTCGCAGATCGCCGCGTCGAGCATCGAGTCGCCCTTGACCTGGAGCATGAAGACCTCACCCTCACCCACCAACTCGCGGGGGAGCGGGAAGATGTCCTCCACGGCCTGCTCGGCGAGGATCGGCCCACCGGCGGCGATCCGACCGAGCATCGGCACGTACGCCGGGGTCGGTCGTTGTGCCCGGGACAGCTCGTCGTCGATGGCCTCGCTGGGGGCGCGGACGTCCACCGCGCGCGGCCGATTGGGGTCGCGGCGCAGGAAGCCCTTCTTTTCCAGCTCCTTGAGCTGGTAGGCGACGCTGGACGGCGACACCAGGCCGACCGCCTCGCCGATCTCCCGCACACTCGGCGGGTAGCCGTGCCGATCCACCCAGGTGCGGATGAACTCCAGGATGCGACGCTGGCGGGCGGTCAGGTCGACAGTTGCCGGGTCGGGGAAGGCGCTGACGACCGGGGTGACCGGGCGCACGGCGGGTTGACCCGTCCGGCTGCGCGCGGCGCTGCGGCGTCGGGTGGCCGGGGGGCCCGCCTCGGTGATCTGCTGCGGGCTCTTCGGCCGGCTGGCCCGGTCCTCGGTCACGTCCGTCCTCCCTGGTCGGCGCTGGGTGCCTCGTCGGCTCGTGGTGCGTGCGGTGGTGCCACGTTGTTCATGACCGTATAGGTGAGATCGGTCATTTTCAAACATCTGTACGACCTCTCACCGGCGTGTCGGGGTGAAAAACCGCTCCGGTCGTACGGATGTTCTGATAAATGGTACGTCGGATAGCACTGGTGTTCGACGGTCGACCGTTTTCCGACCTGTTCTGGCCGCCCGGGTCGGTAACCCGGGCGGGGTCTCGGCGTTGGGTCTTCGGGCGCGCTGGCGGGTGTGGATGACCGGATGGTCCGTGACGCGCCGGACACGCCCGCCAACTTGACCCGGCTTCCCCGGCGACATACGGTCGACCCCTAGATGTAGTAGTGACACGGGCGTAAGTTGCCCACAGGTTGGGTCCGACTACCGACCGCACTCTCGTAACGTTGATCACGGCGGGCGCCATGAACGCATGGCACCGCCGTGGTGGGTCGTGCCCGGGTGCGTCCGGTACGACATGGTTGATCACGATTAGGAGGTCCGCGATGCGGTGTCCGTACTGCCGGCACGCTGACTCCCGGGTGGTCGACTCGCGGGAGGCCGACGACGGCCAGCTCATCCGACGGCGGCGGTCCTGCCCGGAGTGCGGCAAGCGGTTCACCACCGTCGAGGAGGCGGTCCTCGCGGTCGTCAAGCGCAGCGGGGTGACCGAGCCGTTCAGTCGTACGAAGATCATCGGCGGGGTGCGCAAGGCGTGCCAGGGCCGGCCGGTGGACGACGACTCTCTCGCGCTGCTCGCGCAGCGGGTGGAGGAGACGGTCCGGGCCAAGGGGGCCGCCGAGATCCCCAGCCACGACGTGGGCCTGGCGATCCTGGGCCCGCTGCGTGACCTGGACGAGATCGCCTACCTGCGGTTCGCCAGCGTCTACCGCTCCTTCGACTCGCTCGCCGACTTCGAGCGCGAGATCGAGACGTTGCGGAGTGCGGCGCGCGCCCGGGGGCAGGGCCGGGCCGACGCGGTCGAGGCCGCCGGCCCGACCAACTGAATCTGCACGAATTTTCCAGAGATTGGGACGCGCGGTGGGTGACCGCGCAGACGAGGGGGGCGACGGCGTGACAACTAGCCGTGCACGGAGCAAGGCAGGCGCGGGGCTGAAGATCGAGCGGGTGTGGACGACCGAGGGGGTCCACCCGTACGACGAGGTCAGCTGGGAACGCCGGGACGTCGTGATGACGAACTGGCGGGACGGCTCGATCAACTTCGAGCAGCGGGGGGTCGAGTTCCCGGAGTCGTGGAGCGTCAACGCGGCCAACATCGTCACCACGAAGTACTTCCGGGGCGCGGTGGGGACCCCGGAGCGGGAGTGGTCGCTCAAGCAGCTGATCGACCGGGTGGTCACCACCTACCGCACCGCGGGCGAGGAGTACGGCTACTTCGCGAGCCCCGCCGACGCCGAGGTCTTCGCCCACGAGCTGACCTGGATGCTGCTGCACCAGGTGTTCAGCTTCAACTCGCCGGTCTGGTTCAACGTCGGCACGCCGTCGCCGCAGCAGGTCAGCGCCTGCTTCATCCTGGCCGTGGACGACTCGATGGACTCCATCCTCGACTGGTACAAGGAGGAGGGGCTGATCTTCAAGGGCGGCTCCGGTTCCGGGGTCAACCTGTCGCGGATCCGCTCGTCGCGTGAGCTGCTCTCCTCCGGCGGCACCGCCTCCGGCCCGGTCAGCTTCATGCGTGGCGCGGACGCCTCGGCCGGCACCATCAAGTCCGGCGGCGCGACCCGCCGCGCGGCCAAGATGGTCATCCTCGACGTGGACCACCCGGACATCGAGGAGTTCGTGGTCACCAAGGCGCGCGAGGAGCACAAGATCCGCGCGCTGCGCGACGCCGGGTTCGACATGGACCTCGGCGGCTCCGACATCGTCAGCGTGCAGTACCAGAACGCCAACAACTCGGTCCGGGTCTCAGACGAGTTCATGTCGGCTGTGGAAAATGGCGGCGGCTTCGACCTGCGCGGCCGGCTGGACGGCTCGGTGATCGACACCGTCGACGCCAAGAAGCTGTTCCGCACCATCTCCCAGGCCGCCTGGGAGTGCGCCGACCCCGGCCTGCAGTACGACGACACGATCAACGACTGGCACACCTGCCCGGAGACCGGGCGGATCACCGCGTCGAACCCGTGCTCGGAATACCTGCACCTGGACAACTCCTCGTGCAACCTGGCCTCGCTCAACCTGATGAAGTTCCTCCGCGCCGACGGGGGCTTCGAGGTGGAGAAGTTCGTCAAGTCCGTCGAGTTCGTCATCACCGCGATGGACATCTCGATCTGCTTCGCGGACTTCCCGACCGACAAGATCGGTGAGACCTCCCGCGCCTACCGGCAGCTCGGCATCGGCTACGCCAACCTCGGCGCCCTGCTGATGGCCACCGGCCTGCCGTACGACTCGGACCAGGGCCGCTCGGTCGCCGCGTCGATCACGTCGCTGATGACCGGCACCGCGTACCGCCGCTCGGCCGAGCTGGCCGGTGTCGTCGGCCCGTACGACGGCTACGCCCGCAACGCCGAGCCGCACAAGCGGGTCATGCGCAAGCACGCCGCGGCAAACGACGAGATCAAGCCGACCAGCCCGGTGGCCACCGCGATCGTCCGCGAGGCGACCAAGCAGTGGACCCAGGGCAACAAGATCGGCGACAAGTTCGGTTGGCGCAACGCGCAGGCCAGCGTCCTCGCCCCGACCGGCACGATCGGCTTCATGATGGACTGCGACACGACCGGCGTGGAGCCGGACCTGGCGCTCGTCAAGTTCAAGAAGCTGGTCGGCGGCGGCTCGATGCAGATCGTCAACCAGACGGTGCCGCGCGCCCTGCGCAGCCTCGGCTACCCCGAGGAGCAGGTCGAGGCGATCATCGAGCACATCGCCGACCACGGCCACGTGGTGGACGCCCCCGGCCTCAAGCCGGAGCACTACCCGGTCTTCGACTGCGCCATGGGCGAGCGGACGATCGCCCCGATGGGTCACGTGCGGATGATGGCGGCCATCCAGCCGTTCGTCTCCGGCGCCATCTCCAAGACGGTCAACATGCCGGAGGCGGCCACCGTCGAGGACGTCGAGAAGATCTACTTCGAGGGCTGGAAGCTCGGCCTCAAGGCGCTGGCGATCTACCGGGACAACTGCAAGGTCGGCCAGCCGCTCTCGGTGGCCAAGTCCAACAAGGCCACCGAGCCGGCCGCCGTCGAGACCGCACCGGCCGCGCCGGTCGCGGTGGAGAAGGTCATCGAGTACCGGCCGGTGCGCAAGCGCCTGCCGAAGAAGCGCCCGTCCGAGACGGTCAGCTTCTCCGTCGGTGGCGCCGAGGGCTACCTCACCGCGTCGTCCTACCCGGACGACGGCCTCGGCGAGGTCTTCCTGAAGATGTCCAAGCAGGGCTCGACCCTGGCCGGCGTGATGGACGCCTTCTCGGTGGCCATCAGCATCGGCCTGCAGTACGGCGTGCCGCTGGAGACGTTCGTCAGCAAGTTCACCAACATGCGCTTCGAGCCGGCCGGCATGACCGACGACCCGGACGTGCGGATGGCGGCATCGGTGATGGACTACATCTTCCGCCGCCTGGCACTGGACTTCCTGCCCTACGAGCGCCGCGCTGAGCTGGGCATCTTCACCGCGTCCGAGCGGGCCGCCCAGCTGCGGGCCGAGGCCGACGCGGAAGCCGCGGCCGTCACCGGCGCGGACCTCACCGCGATGGCGTCCTCGGCGCCGGTGGAGGCCCCGGCCAAGACCGAGGCCGTGGCCCAGCCGGCCCAGGAGATGGCCGACGTGGCCGCCGCCAAGCCGGCTCCGAGCGTGGGTTCCAGCACCGAGCTGCTGGAGGCCGTGATCGGCAAGGCCGCCGACGCACCGCTCTGCTTCACCTGCGGTACGAAGATGCGCCCCGCCGGCAGCTGCTACGTCTGCGAGGGCTGCGGCTCCACCAGCGGCTGCAGCTGACGGCGAGCCCACCGATGGGCGCTGAATAGCACCAACGAACACGGCCCGGCCCCTCGCAGCGAGGGGCCGGGCCGCGTTCACGGGGGGCTTGCCGTTAGTCGTGATGCCGCTGAGTCATCAAGATGACTCAGCGGCATCACGCTCGCCCTGCGGTTTGCGCCCGCAGGGCTACTGGCTTGCTCGCTCGGCGGCGCGCACGGCGTTGCGGAACAGCATCGCCACGGTGGTCGGACCGACTCCGCCGACCCGGGGCGTGATGGCGCCGGCGACCTCGGCGCACGCCTCGTCGACATCCGGCAGGAGGCGCCGCCCGTCGTAGCGGACGCCGGCGCCGATGACGACGGCGCCGGGCTTGACGTGCTCAGGCCGGACGATCCCGGGTACGCCGGCGGCGGCGACGAGGATGTCGGCGCGACGGGTGTAGCGGGCCCAGTCCGGCACGCCGGTGTGGACGACTGTGACGGCGGCGTTGGCGGTCGGGCGCTTCTGGGCGAGCAGCATCGCCAGGGGGCGGCCGAGGGTGGCGCCCCGGCCGAGGATGACGACCTCACGACCGGCGACGGGGATCTCGTAGTGCGCCAGGAGGGCCTCGATGCCGGCGGGGGTGCACGGCAGTGGGCCGGGCAGACCGACGGCGAGACGTCCCATGTTCAGCGGATGCATGCCGTCGACGTCCTTGTCCGGGTCGATGGTCTGCAGTGCCGCGTCGTAGTCCAGATGACTTGGCACGGGGTACTGCACGAGCAACCCGTGCACGGCCGGATCGGTGTTGAACCGGCCAATGGCCTGGTGCAGCTCCGCCTGGGTGGCGGTGGCGGGCAGATGCACGTGCGGTGAGGCGAACCCGAGCTCGGCCGCCTGACGTTGCTTGATGGCGATGTAACCGGCGCTGGCGTCGTCGTCGCCGACGAGGATGGTGGCGAGGCTGGGTGTGATCCCGCGGTCGCGCAGGCGGGCGGCTGCGGCAGCGGTCTCGGCCAGGATGGCTTCGGCGACGGGTGTCCCCGGCAGCAGCCGGGCCGTGCCCGATGGAGGCTGATTCTCGGCGGATGCGCTGGTCGTGGTCATGACGGGTCCTCGACGCAGGCGCCCAGGCGGTCGACGCCCGCGAGAGGCTCCCCGATGGTTGCACCATCCCCGTGCCGCCAGTCGCCGGTCCTTCGATCATGCCCCATCACCAGGGCTGCTGCCCACCTGGACCGGCAGCGCCGCCTTCGGCGTCGGGCAGATCAGCACCGGGGCATGCTGCGGCTCGTCGGGATCGGTGCCGCCGATGGGCGGAGGCGCAGGGTGCTGTCACCGCACGGATGTGCGGCGAGTTGGCGTCGAGGCCGGTGTCAGGGCGCGCTGCGCCGTCGCGGCCTGCCGCCAAGACTGCGCCGCCGGCTGGTCGTAGTAACGGGTGAAGCCACAACCCCAGGCGATGGCGTTGTCGAGAGCAGATCCTCCCTGACGAGGTTCACCGCTGACAAGTAACCGCGACCCAATCGCGTACGAACTGAAGGTCTCTGCCGTGGGATCGTGCGTTCCCGTCATGGGCGGGGCCATGTCCACAGCGACGTTGGCCGCTGTGCCACCCGAGAACCACTCGACGACGGCGAAGGTGACTCCCACGAGGTCCAGCTTGCCGATGCCGGAACGGTTGGATTGGGCTGGCCCGATGTTGACCACGACACCGTCGAACGCGAACGCTCGACCGGCGATGGCTTCCGGGGTGGATCTCTCCGTGCAGCTGGCCGCGCCACCGTCCGGCAACGGCCCGGACCGGTCCTTCGTCGGGTTGTCCCGGTCGGTCGCCGGGGAGGGTGACGGAGCCGTCAGGCTTCCCCCATTGGCCGAGTCGTTTCCGCTAGTCGTGCGTTCACCGACGACTTCTGTGGCAAGGACGCTGCCGCCAAGGGCGAGGGTTATCGCTGCGGCAACACCGAAGAGCCTGACGTTACGCGTCCTGCGCTGCGCCGACCTGGCCGCGCGAAGCAGATGGTCCACCGGCGCGGGCCTGACGGGTACCCCGTCTGCGAGCCGTTCGAGCAGTCGGCCGGCTTCCTCGTCGTTCATGCGTGACTCCCTCCGTGCAGGTCGGACATGTTGGCATCGGCGGACAGTTGCGTCAGGGCCCGGGACAAGCGGCTCTTGACAGTGCCAGGGGCGATATCGAGGGCCTCGGCGATCTGCTGGTCGCTCAGATGTGCGTAGTAGCGGAGTACGACCACGTCACGATTCGCGCGGCTCAGGCCGGCAAGCGCACGGCTCACCGCATCGGCGGCGTCCACCCTGGTGGTGGCGTCTGCCTCCGCTTGTTCGGGCACGGCGGCCGCGGGTATCTCGCCCCACCATCTTCGTCGACGACTGTCGCGATAGGCGTTCACCAGGATGCGGTAGACGTAGGCCTCCTGGTCATCCGCCTTCGTGACCTTGTGCCAGGACACGTAGCAACGCAGGAGAGTCGTCTGGGCCAGGTCCTCCGCGTCCGGGATGCTGCAGCCCAGCAGAACAGCGGCGCGAACGAGAGCAGGCCACCGCTTGCTTGCGTACGCGGAGAATTCCTCATCTCGCTTCACACTGCCCCCAGTCGGATTCGGCTGCCTCTACTACTTAGACGGACTACCGGACCCTTTTGGGTCCATGCCGATTTCGAGGCCGGAAGTTCGAGGTGGCGCACGCGGCCGGGCGATCGAGGGTCGACCCCAGTGCCTCGGATCGATGCCCCCACGAGGCTGGCCCAGGCGCAGCTTTGCTCTACCGTGACCGGCGGCCTCGC
This sequence comes from Micromonospora sp. NPDC048898, assembly GCF_043198035.1. Lineage (NCBI taxonomy): Bacteria > Bacillati > Actinomycetota > Actinomycetes > Micromonosporales > Micromonosporaceae > Micromonospora > Micromonospora sp. NPDC048898. The sequence continues at coordinate 281,745 of NZ_JBICUF010000001.1, read as the reverse complement.
GTCAACCAAGAAAAGGTGAACACCGAACGTATGGGCGAAACGAGCGCGTCATGGTCGACCGGGTGGACCCGGTTCCGCAGACGCTTTTTTGATTGATATTGACAGGCGGCATTGTTGCCACATAGCGTCGCTTCTGGCAGGCGCGCGGTGGAGGAATGCGCGGGGCGAACGGGGGGCATTCAGCCTGCCTGGCTGTCGACTCAATTGCGAAACCGGGCGCTTCGGCGCAGCGCCTCTCACGGCCCATCTTGCTGTCGTCTCGAAAGGTTGCTATGGCCATGTCCGAAGAAGTGGACCAGTGTCGGCGGCGGGACCGCCGCCGCCGCACCTCTGTCGCTTTGGTGATGCTGCTCGCGACCGTCGGTGCGATGGTGGTGCATCCGGAGTCGGCCTTCGCCAACAACTTTGGGTCGATCTGCGACAACGCAACCGATTGTGTGAGTCTCGCGAACAACTCCAATCACGCGGTGCGCTACGTCAACCTCTCCGACGAGGCGCCGCACGGAATCCCCAACATGACCGTCGCAGCCGACTGGGCCGTTACTCAGTACAACGGCACGGACTTGAACGTCTATCGGGACCAGTCCGATCCCCTGCCTGATCTCGAGCTGCACGATTACAACTATGGCCCGACCGGGTGGGTTGGCATTGCCAAATGCCCCGCGACCAACACGGGCACGGGCGGCAGTCACCCGAACCGGTGGTGCCGAGGGCAGCAAAACATCTACAACGGTAATTACTACTGGTACGACTACGGCTATTTCGATACGGACTATCAGCGGCGGGTGGTGTCCTGCCACGAGATGGGACACTCGGTAGGCCTGCGACACAACGTACTGACGACGAACAGTTGCATGTGGACGTATGTCACCGAGGCCACCGGGTCCGTTCTCAGTCAGCACGACAAAGACCACATCAACGCCCGTTACTGACGTCCGCAGGGGTGAGAATTGTGAGAAAACCACTGGTCCTCGTCGGGCTGACCTTGGCGTCCGTCGCATTGGTCGCCTGTCAGCAGAACGCTGTTCCCGTCGCGGCCCGGCCCGCCAGCGATGCCACTTCGACGTACGCCGCCTCGGCCGCTGACGACCTACGGTTCTTTGCTTCGCTCCGGCCCGGAGAGGGCGTGATCCTCAAGCGCCAGCCGCCGACCCTGGCAGCGGCGTACGACGAGGCGACGGCGACGGTGCTCGCCGAGGTCAAGGGAGTCCGCAAGGGCCGTGTGCTCAAGGACCTCCAGTGGGTTGCCGTCGAACTCCGGGTGATCGAAGTCCTGAGTGGCAACCTGCGTCCCGAACTCGGCAAGAAGGTGGACGTCGAGTTTCCGGTCGAGTTCCTGCCCGAACCGGTCGATCCGGTGGTCGACGCCATGCGCTCAACCCTGCCGAAGGGCCCGGCGGTGTGGCTGCTGCAGTGGGAGGGTTCGCTGGCGACACCGACGAAGCCCGGAGCGCCATCCAACCCGAGCGTCGACCTGTCGATGTACGTGACCGTGCATCCGAACACGGGAGTGTTCATCCAGGGACCACAGGGGGTGGTGGCCGCGACCGCCCAGGAGAAGCACGACGGTCTCTCGGCGCGAGGAGCCGAGGCGGAGGGGCAGCGCTTCGCGACGGTCAACGAGCTGGCCGATCACGTCCGACAAAATCGCTGACCGACATGCTCCGGTCCCGTCCGCTCGGCAGGCCACCTGCCGAGCGGGCGGCGCGAGATGCCGCGCATCGGCGGGCTTCCCGACGGCGAGCGGGTTCAGGCTGGGCGAACAGGGGCCCGTAGTTCGAGCGGAACATGTGCTCGCCCCATGTTCGGGGAGGTGGCGTGGGCGGCGTCACCCTCTGCGGCAAGCGCGACCGGCTGGCGGCCCCAGCGGAGTGGTTGGCGCTGCGCTGCCGGGTGATCTCCACGGCGAGGGGCACGACCGGCTCCCGCAGACCGAGGGGAATGGGGCTGAACTACCGAGGAACGGGCTGCGACGATGGGGGCATGACGACCGCTGAGGCGTACGCCGAGTTCGGCAGCCGCGAGGCGCGCGGGGTGTCGCCCACGTACGAGCGTCTGGCGCACGCCGTCGCCCACGACGACGCCCTGCTCGCCCTGCTCGACGGGCTGCCGCCGGCCAAGCGGCAGCCGAATCTGCTGTTCGGCGTCGTGCGCTGGCTCGGCGGCCCGGTCGACGACCAGGCTACGTTCCACGACTACGTGGCGACGCACTGGCCCGCCGTCGAGGCGGAGCTGCGCACCCGGGCCACCCAGACGAACGAGGCGGGCCGGTGCGCGGTCCTGCTGCCGCTGCTCGCCGCGTTGCCGCAGCCCCTCGCCCTGTTGGAGGTCGGTGCATCGGCCGGGCTCTGCCTCTACCCCGACCGGTACGCGTACCGCTACGGCGATCATCAGGTGGGCTCGGGTGAGCCGGTCCTGGAGTGCGCGGCCATCGGGTTGGTGCCGCCGAGCCGCGTACCCCGGGTGGTGTGGCGGGCTGGCCTGGACCTCAACCCGCTCGACGTGGCCGACCCCGGCGACGTGTCCTGGTTGGACGCCCTGATCTGGCCGGAGCACGCGCACCGGCGGGCCCGGTTGCGGGCCGCGGCGGCGGTCGCCGCGGCCGACCCTCCGCTGCTGGTCCGCGGTGATCTGGTGGACGACCTGCCGGCGCTGGCCGCCCGCGCGCCGGCCGATGCGACGCTCGTGGTCTTCCACAACTCGGTGCTCTACCAGGTGCCGTCGCCGCGCCGGGACGCGTTCGCCCGGCTGGTCGGTGAGCTGCCGGGGCACTGGATCGCGAACGAGGCACCGGAGGTGCTTCGGTACGACACGTTGCCCGAGCCGCCGAACGACGCGCTGCACAACGTCCTCGCGCTCGACGGAAAGCCGCTGGCCTGGGCCAGGGGCCACGGCCAGGCGATGACCTGGTTCGGCTGAAGCCGCCCAGCCGCCCAGCCGCCCAGCCGCCCAGCCCCCCCCGGCCGGCCAGCCGCCCAGCCGCCGAAGCCGCCCAGCCAGCCCAGCCGGCTCAGTGCACCGGTTCGGGCCTCCGGGCGTGCAGGGCCCGGATGAACCAGTCCACCGCCGGCGCTGTCGCATCGCCCGTCGACCAGCCGTTGAGCACCGCCAACAGGTCGAGGTAGCGGTCTCGGCGGGGATCGTTGGCCGGCACCAGCCGGTCGAGCAATCGCTGACGCAGGTCGGCGTCGTCGGTGTGACCGTGCAGGCTCGCATACCGGCTGGTGACTGCCGCGACCACCGGATCGGCGGCCGGGCTGGTCGGGTCGAGGCCGGCCGCGAGGGCGGGGGCCACCGCGTCCCGGACCACCGCGACGGCGTCCGGGCGGGGCAACCCCGGGACGTCGTGGTCGGCGGCGTGTTGCCGCGCCAGCTGCCGCATCCGTGCCCGAAAGTCGGGGTCCCGGCACACCTCGGCCAACTCCAGCCACGCCTCGACCTGCTCCGTGGTGGGGTCGTCGGGAAGCTCCGGTGTCATCGAGACGAGCACACCCGGGTACGCGGGCTGGTCGCCGAGGCCGGCGAAGACGCTGGCCAGGAAGTCGGCCACCAACTGCTCCCGCTCGCGTGTGCCGAGCTGGGCCAACCGGTGCAGCTCGTCGACCTCGGCCGGGCCCGATCCGCGCCTCGCCGCGACGGTGAGCACCGCCTGGCGTAGCCGCAGCACCCGGATCTGCACCGCCAACGCCTCGGCGTGCGCCGCGGCCACCTCGGGCAGGGGCACTTCGCGGTCCACCACCCGCCGGATGGCGGCCAGGTCCACGCCCAGGTCACGCAGCGTCCGGACCAGCTCCAGCCGGGCGACCGCCGCGGCGTCGAAGAGGCGATAGCCGGTCGGGCTCCGGTCCGTCGGTGGCACGATCCCGCTGTCGGCGTAGTACCGGATGGTCTTGACGCTCAGGCCGGTGCGCCGGGCCAGCTCGCCGATCGTGTACCGCTCTGCACCACTCATGCCCCCACCCTCGCGTCTCCCCCCGCTGGAGACTCAAGCGACAGACGTCAGCGTGCCCGCTCGTGGCGGAGCAGGACCACACCGTTGCCGAAGACGCGGCTCTCCGTGAGCCGCAGCCCGGTCGGGGCGTCGGCGTCGGGAAAGAGTCGGCGACCCCGTCCGAGCAACACCGGGTGGACGTAGATCCGGTACTCGTCGATGGGTACGGTCGTCGGGTCGCCTCTAGACTGCTGCGCGTGACGCGGAAGGACTGCTGCTGGTGACCGGGGAGCGACGCCCCCTGGCGGGTCGGCCGCTCACCGAGCCGCACCCGTCCCGGTTGTCGCCCGCGCACCCCGACCGGGCCTTGGTCCTCGCCGCGCACGCCGCCGCGCTGGCCGCCGGCGAGGCCGGCTACCTCGACCCGGCGAGCGGGTTGTTCGTGCTCAGCGCCGGGTTCCTGGCCAAGCGCGGCACCTGCTGCGGGCGCGGCTGCCGGCACTGCCCGTACGTGGACGATCCACAGTCGGAATAGGCGTCAGCGGGGGCTTCCGCCCGACACCGACACCCCGTACGGTGTCCGACGGACATCTGGCGGGCGCCTTCCGCCGTCGGTCGGCGAGAGGGTGGAGCGTGCGCGGGCGGATCGTGGTCGGAGGGCTGGCGGGGCTGCTGGTGAGCGGCTGCGCCGCCGAGGCCGAGCCGGTGGCGGTGCCGCCGCCGGTGCCGATCGCGGTGGAGGTGGCGGCGGCCTCCTCGGGCGGTGCCTGCCGGCTGCTGGACTTCGCGGTGACCGAGCAGGTGGTGAAGACGCGCTTCGACGTGGCGGCGGCCAGCGAACAGGGCGACACGCACGCGTGTGTGCTCCGGGCCGGGGGTGCGGCGCTGCCGGAGCTGACGCTGAGTGTGTCCGAGACCACGATCGACAAGGCCACCTTCGCGGCGGACGTGGTGCCGGACAAGGCGGCGAAGATCACCGGGCTGGGGCAGCAGGCGTACCGGCGGACCACCGCCGCGGCGAGCGGGCACGGGCCGGTCGCCGAAGTGGGTTGGCTGGCCGCCGATGGGCGACTGGCCACGTTGAGCTGGACCGGCGCGCGTGGCAGCGAGCGCGCGGCGGCGGAGAAGCTGACCGGTGACCTGGCCGCGCTGGCCAAGAAGGTGGACACCCGGGCGCTGTGACGCGCCCGGGCGGCCGGTTGGTCAGCTGGCGGCGACGAAGACCCGGGAGGCGACCTCGCGGGGCAGCCGCACCCGGTCGCCCGACCGGTCGATCGACACCCCGTCGCGCTCCTGCGCCACGGTCACCGTGACACCCGGGTCGACACCGGCGGCGTGCAGTTGACGCAGCACGTTGGCGTCCTTCTGCACGCTCTCGCAGATCCGGCGGACCACGACCGGCCCGGAGAGGCCGGGGAAGGCCAGGTTGCGCTCGCCCTCGGCGGCCTCGGTGGCCTCCTCGGCCGGCGAGCCCAACTCCTGTAGACCCGGGATCGGGTTGCCGTACGGGGAGCGGGTCGGCCGGTTGAGCAGGTCGTACACCCGCTTCTCCACCGCGTCGCTCATCACGTGCTCCCAGCGGCAGGCCTCCTCGTGGGCCTCCTCGTAGGGCATCCCGATGACGTTGACCAGCAGCAGCTCGGCGAGGCGGTGCTTGCGCATCACCGACACGGCGCTGGCGCGGCCCGGTGCGGTGAGTGTCAGGTGCCGGTCGCCCTCGACGGTGAGCAGGCCGTCGCGCTCCATCCGGGCGACGGTCTGGCTCACGGTCGGGCCGCTCTGCTGCAGCCGTTCGGCGATCCGGGCACGCAGCGGTGGCACCCCCTCCTCTTCCAACTCGAGGATGGTGCGCAGGTACATTTCGGTCGTGTCGACCAGGTCGTGAGACTTCATAACGTCAGCGGCCCTCCGGTGCACGATGCTACCTCGGGGAAGGGCCAGCGACCGCCGCCGAGCCGTGAACCATTGGCACGAATGGTGTTGGATGGTCGTCATGTCCGGTACCCAGGAGCCGTTGGTCGAGGTCGACCGGCTCGCCGCCGAGCTCGACCACGCCGATCCGCCCACCCTGCTCGACGTCCGCTGGCGGCTCGTCGGCCCGCCCGGCCGCGACGACTATCTCGCCGGCCACCTGCCCGGCGCGGTCTTCGTCGATCTGGACACCGCGCTCTGCGGGCCGCCGGGTGCCGGCGGTCGACACCCCCTTCCCGACCCGGAGGCCCTACAGGCCGCGCTGCGGGCCGCCGGCGTCCGCGCCGGTCACCCCGTGGTGGTGTACGACGGCGGCGACGGCCTGGCCGCGGCGCGGGCCTGGTGGACGCTGCGGTGGGCGGGGCACCGACCGGTGCGCCTGCTGCACGGTGGCTACCCGGCCTGGGTCGCCGCCGGCCGACCCGTCTGCACCGACGCGCCCGCCCCGACCCCCGGCGACGTCGAGGTACGTCCCGGTGATCTTCCGGTGCTCGACGCGGGGCAGGCCGCCGAGTTGGCCGCCGCGGACGACGCGGTGTTGCTCGACGTGCGGGCGGCACCCCGCTACCGGGGCGAGGTCGAGCCGATCGACCCGGTCGCCGGACACGTGCCGGGAGCGGCGAACCTGCCCGCCGGCGAGTACGTCGGCCCGGACGGGCGCTTCCTGGCCGCCGACGTGCTGGGTGAGCGGTTCGCCGCCGCCGGGGTGACCGGCGCGCGGGCCGTCGGGGCGTACTGCGGCTCCGGGGTGACCGCCGCGCAGGCGGTGCTCGCGCTGCACCTGGCCGGCCGCACGGACGCCGCGCTCTACGTCGGTTCGTGGAGCAACTGGGTGGCCGACCCGACGCGTCCGATCGCCTCCGGGCCGACATCTGGGCGCTGACCAGCGCGTGCGGTGGGTCGGTGACGGTCCTCGTGCGACGATGGGCGCATGTCCGACGACACGGTGGTGGTGTGGGACGAGTCGCTGCTCGCCTACGACATGGGTGACCATCCGCTCGACCCGGTCCGGGTGGAGCTGACCGTCGCGCTGGCCCGTGCGCTGGGCGTCCTGGATCGGCCCGGGGTGCGGATGGTCAAGCCGGAGCCCGCCGACGACGCCCTGCTCACCCGGGTGCACCACCCGGCCTACCTGGCCGCGGTGCGGGCCGCGCCCCGCGATCCGCTCTTCGCCGGGTACGGGCTGGGCACGTCCGACAACCCGATCTTCGACGGGATGCACGAGGCCAGCGCGCTCATCACCGGCGCGACGGTGGCCGCCGCCGAGGCGGTCTGGCGTGGCGACGCCCGGCGAGCGGTGAACGTGGCCGGTGGCCTGCACCACGCGATGCCCGCCCGCGCCGCCGGGTTCTGTGTCTACAACGACCCCGCGGTGGCCATCGCCCGCCTGCTCGACCTGGGCGCGGAACGGATCGCGTACGTGGACGTCGACGTGCACCACGGCGACGGCGTCCAGGAGGTCTTCTGGGACGACCCCCGGGTGCTCACGGTCAGCCTGCACGAGACTCCGCTCGCCCTCTTCCCGTACACCGGTTTTCCGGACGAGACGGGTGGGCCGGGCGCGCAGGGCAGCGTGGTCAACATGCCGCTGCCGCCGGGTGTCGACGACACCGGTTGGCAGCGGGCGTTCCACGCCATCGTGCCGTCGGTGCTGCGCGCGTTCCGGCCGCAGGTGCTCGTCACCCAGTGCGGCGCCGACGGGCACCGCCTGGATCCGCTCGCCGACCTCAACCTGACGGTGGACGGGCAGCGGGCCACCTACCTGGCCATGCGGGCACTCGCCGACGAGCTGTGCGACGGCCGGTGGGTGGCCACCGGCGGCGGCGGGTACGCGCTTGTCGAGGTGGTGCCCCGGGCCTGGACCCACCTGCTGGCCGTGGCCACCGGTGACCCGGTCGACCCGGCCACGCTCACCCCGCCGGGCTGGCGGGACCTGGTCGTCTCCCGCCGTCTGGGCCGGGAGGTGCCGCTGCGGATGACCGACGACGCGGACCCGTCGTACGAGCCGTGGCAGCCGACCGGCGAGCCGACCGCCGTGGACCGGGCGATCGCGGCGACCCGCAAGGCGGTCTTTCCGCTGCTCGGGCTCGACCCGCACGATCCGCGGGACTGAGCCGGGCGGGGGAGGGTCGCGCCGGTGACGACAGTGGACCAGCCGGTGGACGTGCTGCTCAGCGACGGCAGCACCGTCCAGTTGCGACAGATCGAGCCGACCGACGCGCCGGGCATCGTGGCGATGCACAGCAGGTTCTCCGAGCGCACCCGCTACCTGCGGTATTTCTCCCCGTACCCGCGCATCCCGGAACGGGACCTGATCCGGTTCGTCACCGTCGACCACCACGACCGGGAGGCGTTCGTGGTGCTCGCCGCCGACCGGATCGTCGCGGTCGGCCGCTACGAGCGGCTCGGCCCGCAGGCGCCGGACGCCGAGGTGGCCTTCGTGGTGGAGGACGCCTACCAGGGCCGGGGCATTGGTTCGGTGCTGATGGAGCACCTGGCCGACACCGCCCGCCGCAACGACATCATGAGTTTCGTCGCCGAGGTGCTCCCGGCCAACGGGACGATGCTGCGGGTCTTCGCCGACTTCGGTTACCAGGTCCAACGCGAGTACGCCGACGGTGTGGTGCACCTGAGCTTCCCGATCGCGCCCACCGAGGCCACGCTGGAGGTGCAGCGCGGCCGGGAGCACCGCACCGAGGCCCGTTCGATCGCCCGGCTGCTCGCTCCACGCGGCATCGTCGTCTACGGTGCCAGCGCCACCGGCCAGGGCGTCGGCGCGGCGGTGCTCGGCCACCTCCGCGACGGCGGTTTCACCGGTGCGGTGGTGCCGGTGCATCCGAGCGCGGCGACGGTGGCGGGCCTGCCCGCGTACCCGTCGGCGGTCGACGCCGGGACGCCACTGGACCTGGCGGTGGTGGCGGTCCCCCCGGAGGCGGCGACCGCGGTGGTCGCCGACGCCGCGGCCGCCGGGGTGCACGGTCTGGTGGTCATCTCGGCCGGCTTCGCCGAGGCCGGCGCCGAGGGCGCGGCCACGCAGCGGGCGCTGGTCCGCGCGGCGCACGCCGCCGGCATGCGCGTCGTCGGCCCGAACTGTCTGGGCGTGGCCAACACCGACCCGACGGTACGCCTCAACGCCACCCTCGCCCCGGCGTTGCCGCCGGCCGGCCGGGTCGGCATCTTCAGTCAGTCAGGTGCGTTCGGGGTGGCGCTGCTCGCCGAGGCGGACCGGCGTGGCCTCGGGCTGTCCAGTTTCGTCTCCGCCGGCAACCGGGCCGACGTCTCCGGCAACGACCTGCTGCAGTACTGGCAGGACGACCCCGGCACCGACGTGATCATGTTGTACCTGGAGACCTTCGGTAACCCGCGCAAGTTCGCCCGGCTGGCCCGGCGGATCGGCCGCGTGAAACCTGTCGTCGCGCTCGCCTCGCCGGCCCGCCCGATCGGGGTGGGTGACACCGCCGGACCGGACGAGGTGGCGGTGGCGGCGCTCTTCGCCCAGTCCGGGGTGATCCGGGTGGACACCGTGCCGGAGTTGCTCGACGTGGGTGTGCTGCTGGCCAACCAGCCGTTGCCGGCCGGTGGCCGGGTCGGTGTGGTCGGCAACTCGTCGGCTCTGACCGGTCTGGCCGCCACCGCCTGCGTCGGGCAGGGCCTCACCGTGGCCGAGGGCTATCCCCGCGACGTCGGGCCGAGTGCCGGTGCCGTCGAGTTCGCGGCCGCTCTCGCACAGACGGCCGGCGACGAGCGGGTGGATGCCCTGGTGGTGGTCTTCGCCCCGCCGCTGCCGGGCCAACTGACCGAGGTGGACGCCGACGTGACCGCCGCGCTTCCGGCGGCCCTCGCGCTGGGCAAACCGACAGTGGCGACGTTCCTGGTCGGGCGGCTGCCGCCGGGGGTGCCCGCGTACGCCGGGGTGGAGGAGGCGGTCCGGGCCCTCGCCCGGGTGCACCGGTACGCGCAGTGGCTCCGCCGCCCGCCCGGGGTAGCGCCCGAGGTGCCGGGCGTCGACCGGGTCGCCGCGCAGGCCGCGTTCCGCACCGACGCCACCGACGCGGGGGCGCTGCTGGCCGCGTACGGGATCGACGTGGTGGCGTCGGTGCCCGTCGACTCGGCGGACGCGGCGGTCGACGCGGCGGCACTGCTGGGCTATCCGGTGGCGCTCAAGGCGGCCGCCCCGGGGCTGCGGCACCGCCTCGACCTCGGCGCGGTCCGGCTCGACCTGCCCGACGAGCCGACCCTCCGTCGGTCGTACACCGAGTTGGTGGCGGCCTTCGGCGCGGACGCGCTGGTCCAGCCGATGGTCCCGCCCGGGGTGGCGTGTGTGGTGGAGCTGGTGGAAGATCCGGCGTTCGGGCCGGTCGTCGGCTTCGGTCTCGGCGGGGTCGCCACCGAGCTGCTCGGCGACCGGGCCTGGCGGGCGGTGCCGTTGACCGACACCGACGCCGCCGAGCTGGTCGACGAGCCCCGCGCCGCGCCGCTGCTGCGCGGGCACCGGGGTGCCGCACCTGTCGACCGGGTGGCCCTGGCCGATCTGCTGCTGCGGGTGGGGCAGCTCGCCGACGAACAGCCCCGTGTGCGGTCGCTGACCCTCAATCCGGTGCTCGCCCGCCCGGACGGCATCGCGGTCCTGCATGCGCAGGTCCGGACGGGCGGCGCGGCCGCCCGCCCGGACACTGGCCCCCGCCGCCTCTGACGGTGCCTGGTCAGGGCCGGCTGGAGATCTGCTGGACGCCCCAGGTGTTGCCGTCCGGGTCGGCGAAGAAGACGAAACCGACGTTGTCCAGTGGGTCCGGCACCGGCCGCGGGTTCTGTCCCACCACCTGGATCTCGCTGACCTCCACACCCCGCTCGACCAGCTCGGCGTGGGCCCGCTTCAGGTCGGGCACCACCAGTTGCAGGCCCCGGAGCGAGCCCGGCGGCATCTCCGGGACGACGCCCTTGCCGATCACGATCGAGCAACCGGAGCCGGGCGGGGTCAGCTGCACGATCCGCGCGTCGTCACTGATCACGGTGTCGTGGTCCACGGTGAAGCCGAGTTGCTCGGCGTAGAACTTCTTGGCCCGGTCCAGGTCGGTGACCGGCACGATCACCACTTCCAGCGTCCAGTTCACTGTTGCTCTCCTCGTGTCGTCGTTGGCGAACGCAGCAGGTCGGCGAGCCGGGTGAAGCTCTGCCCGACCCCCCGGGTCATCGGGTAGCGCAGCACGGTGTCCCGCCCCTGGGCGGTGGCGTAGCGCAGCGTGGTGGTGACAGTCGTCCGGCCGGCCAGTTCGGTGAACTCGTGGCTGACCAGCGTCTCGCCCGGGTAGGACTGGTCCTCGAAGAGCTCGGTGCAGACCAGCCGGCGCGGTGGCTCGATGTACCGGTACATCCCAGCCTGGACCATCCGGGCGCCCTGCGGGCCCTGCGACACGAACCGCCACCGGCCGCCGACCCGCAGGTCGACGTCGCACTCCACCAGGCTCCAGCCGCGCGCGCCGTACCACCGGACGAGCAGCTCGGGTTGGGTGAAGGCGGCGAACACCAGCCGCGCCGGTGCCTCGAACAGCCGGCTCAACACGATCTCCCGAGCACCCGGGGTGTGGACGACGAGCGGGTCGTCGACGCCGCTCACCCGCGCGGCCCGTCCGGTTGGGAGCGTCGGCGGTCGGCGTCGGTCTGGTCGACGGCCCGGAGTTCGTCGAGCAGCGCGTCGAGGCGCTGATAGCTTTCCGCCCAGTAGTCGCGGTAGTTGGCGAGCCAGGCCGTCGCCTCCCGCAGCGGGCGGGCCTCCAGCCGGCAGGGTCGGCGCTGGGCGTCCCGCCGCCGGCTGACCAGGCCGGCGCGTTCCAGCACTCGGAGGTGCTTGGAGATGGCCGGCTGGCTCATCGCGAATGGTTCTGCCAGCTCCGTCACGGTCGCCTCCCCGGCCGCGAGTCGGGCGAGGATGGCCCGCCGGGTCGGGTCGGCCAGCGCCGCGAAGGTCGCGTCCAGCAGCTCGGTGCCCACCACTTATAACCTCCTGGTTTTATAACCACATGGTTTTATCGTGAAGGGTGGCACCGGTCAAGCACCCGGACAGCATGGAAGGCCCCGGCGAACCGCCAGGGCCTTCCACGAGCGTGGGCGTCAGCAGGCGTACGCCTCCAGGCGCTGCGCGCGTTCCGGGGCGCGCAGCTTCAGCAGCGTCACCTTCTCGATCTGCCGGATCCGCTCCCGGGACAGGCCGAACTCGCGGCCGACCTCGTCCAGCGTGCGCTGCCGGCCGTCGTCCAGACCGAACCGGAGCCGGATGACCGCCTGCTCCCGCTGGGACAGGGTGGCCAGCACGATGCTGACCTCGTTGCGCAGCTCGCCCTGGGCGGCGGCGTCGCCCGGCTCGGTGCGCGGATCCACCGAGGCCACGAAGTCGCCGAGCGCGCTCTCGCCGTCGTCGCCGACGGCCTGGTCCAGGCTGACCGGCTCCCGGTCGTACGAGATCAGCTCGATGACCTGGATCTCGGGGATCTCCAGGGCGCGGGCGACCTCGGCCACCGTCGGCTCGCGGCCCAGCGTCACCGCCAACTCCCGACGGGCCCGCACCATCCGGTTGACCTGCTCGACCATGTGCACCGGAATGCGGATGGTGCGCGCCTGGTCGGCCATCGCCCGGGTGATCGCCTGCCGGATCCACCAGGTCGCGTACGTGGAGAACTTGTAACCCTTGGCGTAGTCGAACTTCTCCACCGCGCGGATCAGGCCGAGGTTGCCCTCCTGGATCAGGTCGAGGAACGCCATGCCGCGCCCGGTGTAGCGCTTGGCGATGCTGACCACCAACCGCAGGTTCGCCTCCAGCAGATGGTCCTTGGCCGCCCGGCCCTCCGCGACGACCAACTGCAGGTCGGCCCGCAGCTCCTCGGAGACCGGGGTGCAGGTGGCCAGCTTCTCGTCCGCGAACAGGCCGGCCTCGATCCGCCGGGCCAGATCGACCTCCTGCGCGGCGGTCAGCAACTTCGTCCGGCCGATCCCGTTGAGATACGCCCGGACCAGGTCGGTCGAGATGCCACGCTCGTCGGTGGCGTCCAGGTCGGCGAGGACCTCGGAGGTCGGGTCGGTGTCGGTCGTGGTGGCCAGGCGCGCCCGGTGTTCCGTCATCTGCAGGACCATCTCTGTCTCCCCGTTTCCACGTCTGTGCCGTGTCTCCGGCCCAGTGGTGCCGGTGTGAGACACAGCTTGGCGGGCAGGGCGTAAAACGGGAGTGAGGCGATCGGGCACCCGACAGGAATTGGGCCGGATCGTTGCTACGGAGTGTCGTCCCGCGGTGGGGTTGCCCGGCACGGCTACCTTGCGGACGGTCGGCCACCTCGGGTCGACGACGACGAAAGATGGAGGACGGTGTGGTCTTCAAGCGGCTCATGAAGGCGATGGGGGTCGGCGGCCCGTCGGTCGAGACGGTGCTGGCCAACCCGAACTGCCGCCCGGGCGGGCAGTTGGAGGGCCGCATCCAGGTGCTCGGCGGTGACCACCAGGTCGACATCGACCACGTGACCCTCGGCCTGGTCACCCGGGTCGAGGTCGAGAGCGGCGACAGCGACCACGAGACCACCCAGGAGTTCCGCCGTCAGCGGATCACCGGCCCGTTCCGGCTGGAGCCGGGGCAGCGCCACGACATTCCGTTCCGCTTCGACGTGCCGTGGGAGACACCGATCACCGACCTGTACGGGCAGCACCTGCACGGCATGACGATGGGTCTGCGTACCGAGCTGGAGGTCGCCCGCGCTGTCGACAAGGGCGACCTGGACGCGGTGTCGGTGCACCCGCTGCCCGCGCAGGAGCGACTGCTGGACGCGTTGCTGCGACTGGGTTTCCGCTTCGCACGCGCCGATGTGGAGCGTGGCCACATCTACGGCGTACGGCAGACGTTGCCGTTCTATCAGGAGATCGAGTTCGCGCCGGCCCCGCAGTACGCCCGTTCGATCAACCAGTTGGAGGTCACCTTCATCGCCGACGCCCAGCAGATGCAGGTCGTACTGGAGGTCGACAAGCGCGGTGGCGTCTTCAGCGAGGGCCGGGACGCCTTCGGTCGCTTCACCGTCGCCCACGCCACCGCCGACCGCACCGACTGGACCGCCGAACTGGACAACTGGCTCCGCCAGTCCCTAACCCGCCGAGGCCTCTTCTCCTAACACCCACCCACCCCACCCCCCTCCCAGCCCGTTGATCATGAGGTTATTGCCCACGACACGCCGGGCGGCGAGCAACAACCTCATGATCAACCAGGGCGGGCGGGGGTGGGCCCGGGGTGGGTGGGGTGGGGTCAGAGGTCTAGGAGGAGGGTTCGGGGGCCTATGTTGGTGCTCTCGACCAGCATGTGGGTGCGGAAGCGGCCCGTTTCGACCTTGGCGCCTCGTTGGCGCAGGGCGTCGACCACCGCGGTGACAAGTGGTTCGGCGACCTCGGCGGGGGCGGCGGCGGTCCAGCTCGGGCGTCGGCCCTTGCGCGCGTCGCCGTAGAGGGTGAACTGGCTGACCACCAGGATCGGCGCGCCGATGTCGGCGGCGGACCTGTCGTCGTCCAGGATGCGCAGCTCGTGCACCTTGCGGGCCATCGTCTGAGCGGTCTCGGCCGTGTCGGTGTGGGTCACCCCGAGCAGCACCAGCAGGCCGTTCTCGATCGCGCCGACCACCTCGCCGTCGACGGTCACGCTGGCCCGCCCGACGGTCTGCACCACCGCACGCATCAGCAACCCGCCGTAGAGTCGGCAGCCGCTCCGGAGCCGGCCCGCGTCACTCGGTCACCGCCTCGATGAAGCCGCGCTCCACCAGGTGCGCCACGATCGGGCCGGCGGCCTCGGCCATCTCGTCCGGCTCGACGTCGTGGGCCGCGGCGAGCAGGGCGAGCTGGTCGCGCAGCGGCAACCGGCCATCGGCACCACCCACCAGCGCCAACACCAGTGGGTCGATCTCCTCGGTCCAGCGCAGGCCGTGCGGCATCGCGAGAACCTGTCGGTCCACCGCCCAGCCCTCGTCGCCCATGGTGGCCTCCTGGCGCAGCTGGAGGCCGTCGGCGGCCCGGTAGCGCTCGGCGAGCAGCCCCTCGGTGTCGCGTACCCGCAGGAAGTCCTGGCGGTCGAACCAGGCGGCGATCTGGTCGCCCAGCGGCGGTTGCACCCGCTGCCGCAGGTCCTCCACGCGGACCACCGGGTCGGCGTGGCCGCCGCGGCGCAGCGAGACGATGCCGAAGCCGATCCCCTCCACCTTGTGCGCGTCGAACCAGTCCAGCCAGGCGGCCATCCGCTGCGGGTCGGCGGTCTCGCCGACGTCGGTGAGCCACAGGTCGACGTACGCCATCGGGTCGGCCACCTCGCGCTGGATCACCCAGGCGTCCAGGCCGGTCCCGGCGAACCAGCCGGCCACCCGCTCGTCCCACTCCTCACCGGCGACGTGCACCCAGTTCGCCAGGTACTGCATGGTGCCGCCCTCGGTGAGCAGCCCGGGGGCGGCGGCGGCCAACTCCGCGCCGATGGCGTCGCCGACCCGGCCGGAGTCGCGGTAGACGTGCGTGGTGGTGCCCGGGCCGACCACGAACGGCGGGTTGCTCACCACCAGGTCGAACCGTCGACCGGCCACCGGGGCGACCAGGTCACCGCGCAGCAGCTCCCAGTCCTGGCCGTTGAGGGCGGCGGTGGTCGCGGCGAAGCGCAGCGCCCGCTCGGACAGGTCGGTGGCGGTCACCGACCGGGCGTGGGTGGCCAGGTGCAGGGCCTGGACGCCGGAGCCGGTGCCCAGGTCCAGAGCGGTGTCGACGGGCCGGCGCATGGTCGCGCCGATCAGGGTCTGGGTGGCCCCGCCGATGCCGAGCACGTGCTCGGCGTGCAACGGTCGACCCGGCCGGGCGCTGGCCGACACGTCGGCGAGCACCCACCAGCCGTCGCCGTACGGCTCCAGGTCGACGCCGGCGCGCAGGCCACTGCCGTACCGCTCGACCAGCCCGCCGGCCAGTGCCTCCGGCAGGCTCAGCGGTGCCAGGGCGGCGGCCACCGCCGCCTCCGACTCGGTCTGGTCGCAGATGAACACCCGGATCAGGGTGCCCAGCGGGTCGCCGTCCTCGGTGGCGCGCAGCGCGGCCCGGTAGTCGTTGCGGGCGACCGCGGCGGTCGCCTGGGCGCCCAGCCGCTCGGCGATGCCACGGCTGGTGAACCCCGTCCGGGTCAGCGCGGCCCGCAGCGCGTCGACACCAGCGGGGGAGAGCAGCATGTCGTGTTCGTCCACCCCGACATCCTGCCTGCCGTCGTGCGACGAGCCGTCACCACCCGCGAGATTCGACCCCGGAGCCCGGCAGCCTCACCTCCGTGCCGCCCGGCGGCGAGGGCGCGCCGGTCGCGAGGGCGGGCACGCCGGTCGGGAGGGCGGGCACGCCGGGCACCGGCACGACCGGGGCCGGCGGTACGACTGTCGCCAGCCCTCGACGCGCGGCCGACCGGTCGACGACCAGGGCGTACGCAGACAGGACCAGCACGTCGACCAGGACGAGCTGCCAGGGGGAGTCGGCCATCGTCTCGTCGGCGGCGAGCTCGCCGAAGGCCGCCGCCAGGGTGAAGCCGGTCAGGTTGTTCACCACGTGCAGCGCGATCGCGGCCTCCAGCCCGCCGGTGCGGATCGCCAGCCAGCCCATGAGCGCTCCCATGAAGGCCAGGTCCAGGAAGCCCCAGACCGTGCCCCAGCCGTGCGCGGCGGCGAACAGCACCGCCTGGAGGGTGATCGCGGGCCAGGGTGTGCGCAGGTACGCGCCGACGGCCTGCAACAGCCAGCCCCGGAAGGCGTACTCCTCCGCGGCGGCCTGGAACGGCACCAACAACAGAACCATCAGCAGGCCGGCGGCGAACTCCGGCCAACCCACCCAGGTGGCTGCCGGGTCGAGGACCGGGCTCTCGTCGGTCAGCCCGAGCAGGAGGTCCGCGCCGAACAGCATGACGATGATCAGCGGTGTGGCGATCAGCAGGCAACGGCCGAGCCACCCCCACCGCAGCCGGCCGAGCACGGAGGAGACCGTGCCGGCGGGCCGGCGCTGCACGAGCCAGGCGGTGCCGAGCACCAGTGGGAGCAGCAGCGCCAGCGAGGCGATCAGCAGCGCGGCGTCCGGAATCGGGCCGAAGGTGGGGAACCCGTCGGCGTCGTACGGACGGTTGGTGAGCTCGCCCACGACGGCGGCGATGCTGAAGAGGAGGCCGATGACCACCGCCGCCGAGGCGAGCAGCGCGAGGGTGCCGACGACGGGTTTCCACGAGCGGTGCCGGTCGGTGCGGCCGAGCCGGTGGTACGGGGATCCGGGCGGGGCGGTCCGCAGCATGACGTCGAGCGTGGCAGACCGGCGCCACCTGTCCGCACCGAACGGAGCGTCGGTGTCCACCCACCTCGGTGCACCAGGCAGGATGTCCACATGACGCTCGTGCTGCCGATCGACCCGGAGGCCAACCGGCTGCTGGAGCGCAGCCCACTGGCCCTGCTCCTCGGCATGGTCCTGGACCAACAGATTCCGATGGAGAAGGCGTTCTCCTCGCCGTACGTGCTCCAGCAGCGGCTCGGCCACGACCTGGACGCGGCGGAGTTGGCCGGGTACGACCCGGAGGCCCTGGTCGCGCTCTTCGCCCAGCCGCCCGCGCTGCACCGGTTTCCGAAGGCGATGGCGGCCCGGGTGCAGGAGGTCTGCCAGGTGCTGGTGGAGCGTTACGACGGTGACGCGGCGCTGCTGTGGTCAGCCGTGGCCGACGGGCCGGAGCTGCTGCGTCGGGTCGCCGAGCTGCCCGGCTTCGGCAAGCAGAAGGCGCAGATCTTCGTGGCCCTGCTCGGTAAGCGCTTCGGGGTGACCCCGCAGGACTGGCGCAAGGCAGCTGGAGACTACGGCGACCCGGGCGCGTACCGGTCGGTGGCCGACGTCACGGACGCCGATTCGCTGAGCCGGGTGCGGGAGTTCAAGCAGCAGACGAAGGCGGCGGCCAAGGCGAAGGCTGCGGGGGGCTGACGCTCAGGCGGCGGTCGGGTGTGCCAGCGAGGCCAACGCGCGCCGGACGTCGGCGAGCGAGACGGTCGCAGAGTCGTCCAGGTCGGCCAGGCCAGCCTCGATCCACTGGCGCATCAGCGTGGTGACACCGATGCCCCGGGCGTCGGCCGCGGCCCGCACCCGCTCGTAGGTCTCCAACGGCAGCCGGACTGATCGGCTCACCATCGGCACGTCGGTGTCGGGGGTGGGCAGATCCACCGCCGGGCTCTCGTCGATCAACTCGGCGATCCGGTCGTCGCCGCTGTGGAACTGTTTGGTCGCGTCGTTACGGTGCATCGTCACGGCCTCCTCATCGGCGATCTCTTCGCACGGCCTCGTCGTAGCGCTTGGACTCGACGTCGCTCAACTCGCGGGCGGAGAGGATGTCCCAGTCGTTGTCGGTGCCATCGGCCTCGGCGAGCAGCACCGCCAGTCGGCGACCCCGACGGGCGGCGGCGTAGACCACCATGACGTCGTCGCCCAGGTGGCGGATGACCCGGCGGGCGCTGTGCAGCGCCTCCCAGACTTCCCCGGGTGTGACGTCGTAGACCCTCAGGTTGGCCAACGCCTCGTCGGTGAAGCTGAACCTGCTGCCCACGTCCGGAGCGTACCACGGACGTAACACGCATCGTGACGAGTCGAATTTCGCTGATCAAGGCCCCGCGGTGACAGGATGAGGCGTATCCCCTCGAGGAGGTCCATGGTGAAGCGTCAGGCGTACCAGCCGATTCTGATCACCGACGCCTCGCGCAGCCAGGATGATCAGCTCAACAGCCGCCAGCGCCGTTATGTCCTGATGATGGGCATCCGGGTGTTGTGCATCATCGTCGGCGCGATCCTGGTCGGTGCGAACGCCCCACTGCTCTGGCTCTGGCTGCCGCTCTGCGGCCTCGGCATGGTGCTCATCCCCTGGCTGGCCGTGCTGCTGGCCAACGACCGGCCGCCGAAGGAAGAGCACCGGCTGGCCAACCGGTTCCACCCCCGCCAACAGGACGACACCCCGCCGATGAGCCTCACCGCCGAGGAGCGCACACACAAGGTCATCGACGTCGAGCCCTGACCCGAGAGCAGGTCAGGGCTCGAACCCGTCACGGCCGTGACCGCGCGCCGCTGCCGCACGGCCGAGGCCGCGCGCCGTCGACTACGGCCGAGGCCGCGCGCCGATGGTGGATACGGCCAGCGCCCCCAGGTCGGTGGCGCGGTTCAGCGCCACGGTCGGGGTGGCACCGGCGAGCCAGGCGGTCAGCAGGCCGGCCGCGAAGGCGTCGCCCGCCCCCGTGACGTCCGCCACCGCCACCCGCCGGGCCGGAGCCACCCAGACCGCCGCGCCACGGTCGACCCAGACCGCGCCGGCCGCGCCGCGCTTGACCACGACCCGCCGCGCCGTCGCCGACAACGCCCGCCCCTGCGCCGCCGGGTCCAGCCCGCCGGCCAGCACCGTGGCCTCGTCCGCGTTGACCAGCAGCAGGTCGACATCGCGTACCCAACTCAGGAACGCCGCCGCACCGACGCGCCGCAGCGGCGCCGCGGAGGCCGCGTCGACGCTCGTGGTGAGCCCGCGCTCGCGGGCGGCGGCCAACGCCCGCAGCCCGGCACCGCGCGACTCGGCGTCCAACAGGGTGTACGCGGACAGGTGCAGATGCCCGGCGTCGGGCACCGCCGTGAGGGTCCGCTCGACGTGCGCGGCGCTCAGCCGCAGGTTCGCGCCCCGCTGGCTGACCATGGTGCGCTCGCCGTCGGTGGCCACCACGATGACCGTGCCGGTCGGCGCGTCCTCGACCCGCTCGACCGCGCAGTCGACTCCCGCTCGCTCCAACTCGGCGACCCGGTCCCGCCCCGCGTCGTCGGCACCGACGGCGCCGACGAGTGTGACGTCCACCCGCTGCGCGGCGACCCAGGCCGCGGTGTTGGCCGCCTGACCGCCGCCGCCGATACTCACCTCGGCCGCCGTGTCCGAGCCCACCGCGAGCGGCCCGGACAGCACGGCGACCACGTCGGTGATCACGTCCCCGACGACGACCACCCGCGCCGGTCGGCTCATACCGTGGTGGCGGTGTCGCGGGCCGCCGCGGCGACCGCGATCCGCGCGGCCAGGTCGGCGTTGCGCAGGATGATCCGGACGTTGACGGCGAGGCTCGCGCCCTCGGTGGCCGAGTGGAAGTGCGCCAGCAGGTACGGGGTGACGGCCTTCCCGGTGATCCCGTCGCGCTCCAGCAGGGCCAGACCGTCGGCGAGCGTCCGGTCGTGCAGGTCCGGGTCGAGCTGCTCGTCGACCGGCAGCGGATTGGCGACGAGCAGCCCGCCGGTGTGCAGCGCGTGCGCGTCCCGGGCGGCGAGCACGGCGGCGACCTGCTCCGGCGAGTCCACCGACCAGTCCAGGTCGAAGCCGGCGTCGGTCAGGTAGAAGCCGGGGAACCGGCGGGTGCGGTAACCGAGCACGGCGACCCCGAGGGTCTCCAGGCGCTCCAGCGTCGCGCCCACGTCGAGGATCGACTTGACGCCGGCGCAGACCACCGCGATCGGGGTCTGGGCCAGGGTGACCAGGTCGGCCGACTCGTCGAACGTGTGCGCGGCCTCCCGGTGCACCCCACCCAACCCGCCGGTGGCGAACACACCGATCCCGGCCGCGGCGGCCACCGCGCTGGTGGCGGCCACGGTGGTGGCACCGTCCACGCCGGTCGCCGCCGCCACCGCGAGGTCGCGGACGGAGAGCTTGGTCACTCCGTCGACGGTGGCGAGCCGGGTCAGCTGGGTGTCGTCGAGGCCGACCACCAGCTTGCCGCCGATCATGCCGATCGTCGCGGGAACGGCCCCGGCGTCCCGGACCGCCCGCTCGATCTCCCTGGCCACCCGCAGGTTCTCCGGGCGGGGAAGGCCATGCGAGACGATGGTGCTCTCCAGTGCGACGACGGGTCGGCCGTCGCGCAGGGCTTCGGCGACCTCGGTGCCGTAGCTGAGGTGAAAGTCAGTCACCCGGGCACCGTACGGGGTCGGGCTCCGGCCGGCCTCAGGTGGACCCGGCCGTGATGACCTGCCAAACTTGACCGTTGGAGGTGCAGACGTGAGCACAGAGGTTCTCGAGCGTCCAGAGCTGAAGGACGCCGACACCGGTCCCGAGATGTTCCACTACGTCCGCAAGGAGAAGATCGCCGAGAGTGCCGTCATGGGCACCTACGTCGTCGCGCTCTGCGGCGAGACGTTCCCGGTCACCAAGGCGGCCAAGCCGGGTTCGCCGGTCTGCCCCAAGTGCAAGGAGATCTACGACTCGTACCGCGAGTGAACCTCGGCCGGTGCTCCGGCCGGCGACGTAGCCTGCGGCGGTGACCACCTCCACCGCCCTGCTGCTCGCCGACCTGACCGGCGTCGCGGTGTTCGCCGCGTCCGGGGCCTCGGCGGCGGTGGCCAAACGGCTGGACCTGTTCGGTGTCGCGTTCGTCGGGTTCGTGGCGGCTCTCGGCGGTGGGATCTTCCGGGACCTGGTCATCGACGAGGTCCCGCCGTTGGCCTTCGCCGACTGGCGGTACGCGGCCACCGCCGCGATCACCGCGCTCGCCGTCTTCTGGCTGCACCCACAACTGGCCCGGCTGCGCACCACAGTCCTGGTGCTGGACGCGGCGGGCCTGGCGCTGTTCACGGTGACCGGCACGCTCAAGGCGCTCGACGCCCGGGTGCCGGCCGTCGGTGCCTGCCTCATCGGCATGCTCACCGCGATCGGCGGCGGACTCGCCCGCGACCTGCTCACCGCCGAGATCCCGGTCGTGCTGCGCCGGGAGATCTACGCGGTGGCCGCGCTCGCCGGCGCGGTCACCGTGGCGCTGCTGTACGTCACCGGGCAGACCGGCCCCGCGCCGCTCACCGCCGCCGCCGTCCTGGTCTTCGGGCTGCGCCTGATCGCATTGCGCCGCCGCTGGTCCGCGCCGGTGGCGACGCTGCGCCCACCACGCACCGAAGGGGCCGATCCACGCACCGACCGGGACTGGTGAGCCTCGCGATCCGGGTGGCGGATGTGACGGGCGTGGCGTCGCCTGGGCCCGGCGGCCCGCGCTGGTTATGCTGAGTCGGCCTTCGCGGCAGCTACTGCGCGGAGGCGTTTTCATGGGCGGCGGGACTCGTGGCCCTCGCCCGGGGTCCGCCATCGTGCGGTCGGAGAGGAGCTTCGCGTGGCAGCCCGGACGCCGGTGCTCGAGACGTTCCCGGCACTACGCGCGTGGCAGCGTAAGGCCCTGGTGGAATATCTGCGTCGACGTACCGACGACTTCACCGCGGTCGCCACCCCGGGCGCCGGCAAGACCACCTTCGCCCTGCGGATCGCGGCGGAGCTGCTCGCCGACGGCACCATCGAGGCGGTCACCGTGGTCGCCCCGACCGAGCACCTGAAGAGCCAGTGGTCCGACGCGGCGGCCCGGGTGGGCATCCAACTCGACGCCGCGTTCCGCAACGCCGACCTGCACTCCGCGGCCGACTTCCACGGCGCGGTCATCACCTACGCGCAGGTCGGGATGGCTCCACACGTGCACCGGCGGCGCACCATGACCCGGCGCACCCTGGTCATCCTCGACGAGATCCACCACGCCGGTGACTCCCGGACCTGGGGCGACGGGGTGAAGGCCGCCTTCGAGCCCGCCGTACGCCGACTGATGCTCACCGGGACGCCGTTCCGCTCCGACGACAACCCGATCCCGTTCGTCAGCTACGAGCGGGGCGGCGACGGGCTGCTGCGCTCCCGCGCCGACTCGGTGTACGGCTACGCCGACGCGCTGCGCGACGGCGTGGTCCGGCCGGTGCTCTTCCTGGCGTACTCCGGGGAGACCCGGTGGCGGACCAACGCGGGGGAGGAGTTGGCCGCCCGCCTCGGCGAGCCGATGACGCAGGACCTGGTGGCCCAGGCCTGGCGTACCGCCCTGGACCCGGCCGGCGACTGGATGCCGCAGGTGCTGCGGGCCGCCGACGCCCGACTCACCGTGCTGCGCAACGCGGGCATGGCCGACGCCGGCGGCCTGATCATCGCCACCGACCAGCAGACCGCCCGCTCGTACGCCAGGCTCATCGAACAGGTCACCGGCGAGAAGGCCGCCGTGGTGCTCTCCGACGACCAGGGCGCCTCCGCCCGGATCGCGACGTTCGCGGCGTCCGACCAGCGGTGGCTGGTCGCGGTGCGGATGGTGTCCGAAGGGGTGGACATTCCGCGACTCGCGGTCGGGGTCTACGCCACAAGTGCCAGCACGCCGCTCTACTTCGCCCAGGCGATCGGCCGCTTCGTGCGGGCCCGCCGACCCGGGGAGACCGCCTCGGTCTTCCTGCCCAGCGTGCCGCACCTGCTCGGGTTGGCCAGCGAGATGGAGACCGAGCGGGACCACGTGCTCGGCAAACCCAAGGAAGCCGACGGGTTCGACGACGACCTGCTGGAACGCGCGCAGCGCGACGACCAGGCCAGCGGCGAGCTGGAGAAGCGGTTCGCCGCGCTCTCCGCCACCGCCGAACTGGACCAGGTGATCTTCGACGGGGCGTCGTTCGGCACCGCGGCCCAGGCCGGCACCCCCGAGGAAGAGGAATACCTCGGCCTGCCCGGCCTCCTCACCGCCGACCAGGTGTCCCTGTTGCTCACCAAACGGCAGGCCGCCCAACTCGCCGCCCAACGCCGCCGTACGGCCGACGCGGCCGCTCAGCCGGCCGCTGCGCCCACCGCGGCGCCACCCGCACCTCTGAGTGCCGCCCAGCGTCGAGTGGCGCTCCGGCGCCAACTGAACGCCCTCGTGGCCGCCCGACACCACCGCACCGGCCAGCCCCACGGCAAGATCCATGCCGAGTTGCGCCGACTCTGCGGCGGCCCGCCGAGCGCCCAGGCCACCATCGAGCAGCTAGAGGAACGCATCGCCACCGTCCAGACCCTCTAGCCCCGCCCCACTGCGTCCCGCCTCGTCCCGCCCAGCCCCCCGCGCGCCGCCCCCAGCCCAGCCCCGCGCGCCGTCCGCTGCGCCGCCCAGCCCCGCGCGCCGTCCGCCGCGCCCCGCCCCGCCGGGCCCCGTCCCGTCCCACTGCGCCCCGCTCCGCTCCGCCGCGCCAGGCTGCGGCTGGGCGGCATGATCCACTCGGCTTTCTTGAAAACGCGGTGTTCGAGCCAGGTGGAAAGCGCGACTTTCGTGAAACCGAGTGGATCAAGGGGGCCTCGTGTCCTGTCGAGGCTTGCCTGCCCGAAACGGCCGCACATGCCCCTCCGCGGGCGTCCTGATCGCAAGATCGCGCTCGATCCAGGATGTCAACGCTGTTGCGTTAGGTGGAACGGCTGTTCGTCGACCAGCACTGCCTCGCCGATCATGGAGTTGTGGTGGGTAACAGAACGCCCGTAAAACCCCCAAAGTCGGCACCACAACTCCATGATCGCCAAGCCGGGCCCAACCCGCTCCCCGATCGGGCACTTCCTGTCCCGGGTTGACCCGCCGGCTACAGCCCTAACGCAACGGCGTTGTCCAGGATGTAGTGGTGTCGGTGCGTCGGTGACGCCCCTACATCCTGGTTCGAGCGTGACCTTGTCGGCCGGTGGCGTTTGGACCTCGCTCCCGGTGTCTCGGGGCCCGGTGGTCGTCGTCAGGATCCGCGCAGGATCGGGGATGTTGCTGTCTCGCGCCGTGTCGGAGGCAGCAACATCTCCAAATTTGCGACGATCTTGGCGCGGGGCGCGGGGCGCGGGGCGCGGGGCGCGGGGCGCGGGGCGCGGGGCGCGGGGCGCGGGGCGCGGGGCGCGGGGCGCGGGGCGCGGGGCGCTTGGACGGAAAAAGCCGACCGGAGGCCCCCTCGGGGTGCCTCCGGCCGGCTATGTCGGTTAGCGGATTTAGTTCGCCATCAGATCGGCGCCACGCCAGCTGAAATCGGGCTCCGTTGCGAACCGCTCGGTGATCTTCACGAGATCCTCCGCGTACTTGTTCGCGTGGTGCCCGCAGAACACCAGCTCACTCCCACCCGTGAGAGTGATCCGGAGCTTCCCGGCAGCATTGCAGCGGTCGCACCGTTCATCGGCGGCTGGGGGAGCCGCCGTCACGGGCGGCGGCGTGAGGGTCGGGGTCATCGCCTTCCTCCTCTGGTCGTCACCGATGAACAATCTCTTCGGTCGTTGCTCACCTATGGTGCAACACCCTTACTAGGCACTGCCTTCCCTGTGTGCCCGCGGGGGACCGAGGTCACACCTGGCAGGGACAGTGTGCCGTGCACCAAGGGTGCCACGTCAACGATCACATTCGTGCATCCGGACGATCACCATCCTGTGTTGCACACCAGGTGGTCAAAACGACACGTTCGGTTGACGAACCCGCTCAGTCCAGGTAATCCCGGAGGACCTGCGACCGGGACGGGTGACGCAGCTTGGACATCGTCTTGGACTCGATCTGCCGGATCCGCTCCCGGGTCACCCCGTAGACCTGGCCGATCTCGTCCAGCGTCCGTGGCTGACCGTCGGTCAGGCCGAAGCGCAGGCGTACCACACCCGCCTCACGCTCGGAGAGCGTCTGCAGCACCTGCTGGAGCTGGTCCTGTAGGAGCGAGAAGGAGACCGCGTCGACCGCGACCACCGCCTCGGAATCCTCGATGAAGTCACCGAGCTGGCTGTCGCCCTCGTCACCGATGGTCTGGTCCAGAGAGATGGGCTCCCGAGCGTACTGCTGGATCTCCAGCACCTTCTCGGGTGTGATATCCATCTCCTTGGCCAGCTCCTCCGGGGTGGGCTCACGGCCCAGATCCTGGAGCAGCTCGCGCTGTATGCGGCCGAGCTTGTTGATGACCTCGACCATGTGCACCGGGATGCGGATGGTGCGGGCCTGGTCGGCCATCGCGCGGGTGATCGCCTGCCGGATCCACCAGGTCGCGTACGTGGAGAACTTGTAGCCCTTGGTGTAGTCGAACTTCTCCACCGCGCGGATCAGGCCGAGGTTGCCCTCCTGGATCAGGTCGAGGAAGGCCATGCCACGTCCCGTATACCTCTTGGCCAGCGACACCACCAGACGGAGGTTGGCCTCCAGGAGGTGGTTCTTGGCCCGCTCGCCGTCGCGGGAGATCCAGCCCAGGTCACGGACCATGTCCCGGACGAGCTTCTCCTCGCCCTCGTCGGCGGCGCGCAGCCGCTCGGCGGCGTAGAGCCCGGCCTCGATCCGCTTGGCCAGCTCCACCTCCTGCTCGGCGTTGAGCAGCGGAACCTTGCCGATCTGCTTCAGGTACGCGCGGACCGAGTCGGCCGAGGCGGTCAGCTCGGCGTCCCGCCGGGCCTGCTTGAGGGCCTCGGACTCCTCGTCGTCCCACTCGAAGTCGTTGTCGGTCGCCGAGGCGGCGGCGTCGGTCTCGGCAGCCTGGGCCAGCTCGGCCGGCTCCTCGACCACCACGTCCTCGATCGCGGCGGCCAACTCCTCCGGGTCGATCTCGCCGTCGGCGCCCTCGCCCTTGGCCTTGCCGGCGGCCTTGGTCGGCTTGGCGCCGGCAGCCGCGGCGACCGTCGCCTTGGTGGCTCGGGTCGACTTGGTCGCCTTCGCCGGAGCCGCCACGGCGCCCTCGGCGGGAGCGCCGGTGGCCTTGCGGGCGGCCACCTTGCGCGGCGTCGACGGCGCGTCGTCGGCGGCCGGTGCCTGCTTCGGGGCCGGCGCGGCGGCCTTCTTGGTGGTCTTGGCGGTGGTGGCCCGGGACGCCGGCGTTGTCGACCGGGCCGCGGCGACGCGGCGGCGGGTGCTCGCCGAGCCGTCCACCACTACGGTCACTCCCGCCTCGGAGAGCGCCCGCAGAATCTTCTTGGCCTGGGCCGGAGTCACCTCGGCGGACTCGACGGTGCGCGCGAGCTGGGCCGACGTCAGCTGACCACCGGCGCTCTGCGCGTGGGCGATCAGGGTGTCGGTGAGCGAGCGAACGTCGGCGCCGGTCTGGCGGGGTTCTGTCACGAATGACCTTCCGGAGGCGAAGAGCGGGCACGGCCGGGTCGTCCGGCACAGCGTGGGGCAACCGGCCGGGCGATGTGGTTGAGGGACCCTCGCGTCCCGGGCCGGCCGGTGGTCGGCGGCCCGTGGCACGTGGGCAGGGGTGAATTGTAACGCCGTCTGCGGCGATCATCCTGCGCCGCACTGCGTAATGACGGTGGGACCGCTGATTCGGCGCTGATCTGGACTTTGTAAGGATGATACCCGCGCGCGGCCCGGAACACCCCGGTCGTGCGGGAAGGGGACGTTGGGATGCCCGGTTCGACGCCGTCACCTCGGGAACTTTTGGCGATCGCGCTCGACGTGGCGCGGGACGCGGCGGCCACCGCGTACCGGATGCGCGTCGAGGGTGTCTCCGTGGCCGCGACCAAGAGCACGGTCACCGACGTGGTCACCGCGGCGGACCGGGCTGTGGAACGGCAGGTGCTCAACGCGCTGAGAAGGTCGCGACCGAACGACGCGGTGCTCGGCGAGGAGTACGGCACGGGGGACACCGGGCCGGTCGCGCCGGGCGGGGTGCGGTGGATCGTCGACCCGATCGACGGCACCGTCAACTACCTGTACGGGCTGCCGTACAGCGCGGTGTCGCTGGCCGCCGAGGTGGACGGGGTGGTGGTCGCCGGCGTGGTGCGCAACGTGAACACCGGCGAGGAGTGGACGGCCACGGCCGGGGGTGGTGCCTGGCGCGACGGTGTCCAGCTGCGCTGCTCCGGCGAGACGGACCTGGGGCAGGCGCTGGTCGGCACCGGGTTCGGCTACGACGCCCGTCGTCGTGCGCACCAGGCCCAGGTCGTGGCGGGGCTGATCGCACACGTACGGGACATCCGCCGGCTGGGTGCCGCCGCGCTGGATCTCTGCCTGGTCGCGGAGGGCCGGCTCGACGCGTACTTCGAGAAGGGTCTCGCGGCCTGGGACCTGGCGGCGGGTGGGCTGGTGGCCGCCGAGGCGGGCGTGCGGGTCGCCGGCCTGGCCGGTCGGCCGCCGGGGCCGGACCTGGTGGTCGCGGCGCCGCCCGCGCTCTTCACGCCGCTGCACGACCGGCTCGCCGAGTTGGACGCCGCCGGCGGGCCCTGATCGCTCGACCGCCCGGTTACGCCGTCACTTGGCGGGCGGGGACGGGCAGGAGCCCTTGGGTGCCTTCGGTGGGCCGGAGTCGCCGAGCGACTGGTTGACCTCGGTCGTGGTGGCGAGCTGCTGGAAGTTGTTGCCCAGCACCACGTCCACGACGTCGTCGGTGCGCGCCGCGTCGTAGCCCTGGGTGGCGTTGTTGAGGAAGTACGCCTGCAGCAGGTGCGCGGAGCCGACGCCCTTCGGGCCGTATCGCAGGACCGCGATGGCGTTGATCTGCTTCTTCTCGGTCGCGGTCTTCTGGACCTGGAACTGCCGGTTGCTCAACTCGTCGGCGACGGTGCGGGCGAGGCCGGGCTGGTCCGTGGCGTTGAGCACGTTGATCTTGACGTCCTTGCGCTCGCGCAGGTTCAGGTCGGCCAGCGGCCAGCCGTCCGGGCAGCCCTGGGCCGTGCCTGCGTTGCCCTGGCTGTCCCGCACGATCGCGGTGATCACGAAACCCAGGGCCAGCACCCCCAGCAGGCCGACGATGACGAGTGCTCGCACTCGCGCAAAACTCATCTGGGCACTCCCGGGACTTCAGGTGGGTGGCGGCAGCCGGCGACGATCGGACTGGCCGTCGGCCGTCGAATACGCCGCTGAGGTTAACGGTTGTCCGGCCGTCGCGTGGAAACAGCCCGACATGCCGGCGCGCCGACCGCGAACCGGGTACTACTACCCCTATCTTCGTGTCGCCTGAATCACATTGGGAACAACTTCGGGTGCAGGGGCGTACATCTCAGCCGCAAGGGCGGTATACATGCCTCGCCCAAGGGGGGTAAGGTTCCGCGCTCGCAGGGGAGTTGCCCCAGCGAGCTCGACCCGTTCGGTCCCCGGGTCGGGTGCCCGACACAAGTGGCGGCCGGCCAGCGGAACCGAAACAGCGTCGTCCGGCGTTACAACCGGAAGCGACAACATCGATATGGGAGAGTGAAACCGATGGCCACCGACTACGACGCCCCGCGTCGCGACGAGGTCGACCTCGGCGAGGACAGCCTGGAAGAGCTCAAGGCACGGCGCGTCGACTCACAGTCGGGCGCGGTGGACGTCGACGAGGCCGAGGTGGCCGAGAGCTTCGAGCTGCCCGGTGCCGATCTGGCCGACGAGGAGCTCACGGTCAAGGTGCTTCCGATGCAGCAGGACGAGTTCCGGTGCGCCCGCTGCTTCCTGGTCCACCACCGTAGCCAGCTGGCGGTCGAGCGTAACGGCGAGCTGATCTGCCGCGAGTGCGTCTGACAACCACGACACCAGCGGCGGCCTCCTGAACGGGGCCGCCGCTGCCGGTGTAGGCATGCGGCCGTGGTGGGTACCTGCTTGACTCGTAGCGGGTAGCCACAGCACCGGGAGGTCCGATGAGCGATCGAGGCGGCACCACCGACGGCGGCACTGACCACGCCAGCGCCACCGACGGCGGCTCCGGCAACCTCGGCGCCACCGACGGCGGCTCCGATGACCTCGGCGCCACCGTCGCCGCGTTGACCGCGGACGACATCGAGCCGGCGCGACGCCGTCAGCTGCTGGCCCGGATGGTCGGGCAGGCCCGTGCCCGGGGCGTCTCCGACCTGTTCAAGCCCCGTGCCGCCATGCGGTGGATGGTCGACGCGGTCGCGGACATCGCTCCGCACATACCGGTGCGAGACCTGGACACCCTGCGCCAGCACTTCCCCGGCCTGGACGACGCCGCCCTGGCCGACCGGCTCATCCGCAACGCGTCGCGGACCACCGCCGCGATCGGCGCGGCCGGTGGGGGAGTCGCCGCCGTCGAGTGGACTGTCGCACCGACCCTGCTCTCCGCTCCGGTGTTGCTCGCCGCCGAGACGGTGGCCGTGGTCGCGGTGGAGCTGAAGCTGGTCGGCGAGCTACACGAGATCCACGGTGTGGCGCTGCCGGACGCCGGCAGTCAGCGGGCGGTCGCCCTGGTGCACTCCTGGGCCACCCAGCGCGGCGTCAACCCCATGGTGCCCGGTGTGGGAGTGGGCGCGGTGCTCGGCACCGCCGCCCGCAAGGAGCTGCGGGACATGCTGCTGCGGCGCTTCGGTCGCAACCTCACCACGCTCGGGCCGTTCCTGACCGGTGCGGCGGTGGCCAGCTTCCTCAACCGGCGGGCCACCCAGCAGATGGCCGAGCAGCTCCAGGTGGACCTGCGTCGGCGGGGCATCGCCCGACCCGCGTCACCGTCGGCCCTGCCCGGCCCGCCAACGGGCACCTGAGGGGGCCGGAGCGTCGGCTCAGCCCTGCTCGCCCGCCGGGGGACGGGAGAGCGTCAGGGCGTCCCGCGCGGTCAGCACCGCCTCGGCCAGCTCGACCGGGTGCCGCGTGCTCACCACCCAGAACGGCGTCGGGTCGGCCGGATCGTCGAGCACCACCTGCACGGCGCCGCCGATCCACGGGCGCTGCACGACGAAGGCGAGCGGGTCCGCGCCGACGCCCAGCACCTCACGGCGACCGGCGACGTCCAGCGGGATCACGTCGGCCACGAAACGCACCGGCAGACGGGCGTCGTCCACCCGCAGCTCGGAGTCGACGACCGCGACCCGGATCCGGCCCAGCCACCACATCCCGGCGGCGGTGAGCGGCAGCAGCACGGCGAACGGCAACCAGGCCCGGACGCCGTCGGCACCCATCCAGATCTCGACGGCCAGCAACGCGGCGGCCACCAGCCCGGCCAACCACAGCCACCAGGGCAGATCCAGCCGCTCGGCGTACGCCGGGCGGGCGGCGACCGGCGGCTGATCGGCGGACGGGGAGGGCGACATGCTCACTCCTGCGAGGGTACGGCGCACGGCGGCTCGGCGAACCGGCAGGATGGCAGGGTCACCCCGCGAACCGGAGGAGAAGAGGGGACCCGTGACCGACGTCGTACCCGTGCCCGTGCGGCTGCTCGACTCCGAGCTGCCGCTGCCCACCTACGCCCATCCCGGCGACGCCGGGGCCGACCTGGTGGCGGCCGCGGACGTGGAGTTGCCGCCCGGCGGTCGTGCCCTGGTGCCCACCGGCGTGGCCATCGCGCTGCCGGAGGGGTACGTGGGTCTGGTCCACCCCCGGTCCGGCCTGGCGGCCAGGCTCGGCGTGACGGTGCTCAACGCGCCCGGTACGGTCGACGCCGGCTACCGGGGTGAGATCCTGGTCAACCTGATCAACCATGATCGGGATGTGCCGGCGAAGATCTCCCGCGGCGACCGGATCGCGCAGCTAGTGGTCCAACGGGTCGCGCGGGCGCGGTTCGAGCCGGTGGCCGAGCTGCCCGCGTCCCGGCGTGGGACCGGCGGGCACGGGTCCACCGGTGGTCACGCCGGGCTGGTGCCGTCGCCGGCGGGCCAGGACCGGGTCGGGCAGCGGCCAGACGAGCCGGGCCGCGGGCAGACGGAAGAGGTGGCAGGGTGAGTGTGAACAGCGGAGGGCAGGCGCAGTGATCTTCTCCCGAAAGCGGGCCGATGCCGAACGGCACACCCGTGACGAGCGGGCCGTCGAGGTCCCGGACCAGGGTGATGCGGCGCCGACGTTGGTGCGCGGCCCGTACGACATCTCGGAGCGCCACGACAACGTGCAGCGCCTCGATCTGGGCAGTCTGCACATCCCGGCGATCACCGAGGTCGAGGTGCGGGTGCAGGCCGACCCGCAGGGCGTGATCCAGCAGGTCGTGTTGGTGCACGGCGACAACGCGCTCCAGCTGGGTGTCTTCGCCGCGCCCCGGTCCGAGGGGATCTGGGACGAGGTGCGCGAGGAGATCCGTCAGTCGCTGCTCCGCGACGGTGCGAGCGCGCAGGAGGTCGACGGCGAGTACGGCCCGGAGCTGCACGCCCAGGTGAACACCCCGGACGGCGCGACGAACCTGCGGTTCGTCGGCATCGACGGGCCGCGCTGGATGGTCCGGGGCGTGTTCCAGGGCCCGGTTGCCACCGACCCGGCCATGGCCGGGCCGCTCGTCGAGTGCCTGGACGGCCTGGTGGTCGACCGTGGCCAGGAGGCGAAGCCGGTCCGCGAGCCGCTGCCGCTGCGGTTGCCCCAGGAGATCTCCGACCAGACCGACACCGAGGCGGGGAACGCCACCGCCGCGCCGCGCCAGGTCTGACCCGCGCACACCGGCACGCCGGAACCAGCCCCGTCGGCGTACGCTGGCGGCACGGTTCCGGCGCCGCCGGGGCCGGCCGGGGACGGCGAGCGTGGAGAGGGTGACGCGGAGGTCATGACGACCGACGAGGGCCGGGTGTCGCTGCGGCGCATCCTGCAACGGTTCACCGCCAGCGAGGCCGAGATCGACGCGCAGGAGCTGCGTCGGGAGAGCGCCCAGTGCGGCGGGGTCCCGGCCCAGCAGTGCTCGCGGGGTCAGCTGGTCTCGGTCGCTGGTCGGCTGCGCACGGTGGTCTACACGCCGCGCACCAACCTGCCCACCCTGGAGGCCGACCTCTACGACGGCACCGACGTGGTCACCCTGGTCTGGCTGGGTCGACGGCACATCGCCGGGATCGAGCCAGGCCGGCACCTGACCGCCCGGGGCCGGGTGGCGGTCCGCGACGACCGCAAGGTCATCTACAACCCCTACTACGAGCTGGACTCGCCGAAGTGACGGCGCTGCGGACGGAAGGCCGGCGATGACGACGGGACAGCACCGCGCGGCACAGCCGGAGACCGGCCCTCCCGAGGAGGAGCCGCTGCCGACGATCGCCGAGCAGATGGCCGACCAACTCGGCGGCTGGCGGGGGCTCGTCGAGTCCAGCATCCCGGTCGTCGTCTTCGTGCTCGCCAACGTCATCGGCGAGCTGCGACCGGCGGTGATCGCCTCGGTCGCGATCGCGCTGCTGATCGCCGGGCTGCGGCTGGCCCAGCGCCGGCCGATCCGGCACGCCGTCAACGGCCTGTTCGGTGTCGGGATCGGCGCCGCCATCGCCTGGCGCACCGGCGACGAGCGCGACTTCTACCTCCCCGGCATCCTCTACGGCATCGGGTACGGCATCGCCCTGCTGATCTCGGCGGCCATCCGGCAACCGCTGGTGGGCTGGATCTGGTCGGTGCTGGTCGCCAAGGGCCGCTCGGAGTGGCGGGCCGACCCGAAGCTGGTGCGGACCTTCACCCAGCTGACCGTGCTCTGGGGTGTGGTGTGGTTGGCCAAGGTGGGCGTGCAGGCCGGGCTCTACCTGGCCCACCAGGACACCGCGCTGGGCGTGGCCCGGCTGGCGCTGGGCTACCCGCCGTACGCGCTGCTGCTGCTGATCACGGTCTGGACGGTGCGCCGGGTCACCCGGGAGCCGCAACCGACCCCGCTGCCCGGCGCCTGAGCCCGGCGACCCGGGTCGCCGGGCTCGCGGCCGCTCAGCGGGAGCCGCGGGTCCGCTCGACGCTGTCCGGCCCGAGGATCACCGCACGGACCTGGTCCTCCACCTCGGCGGTGCAGACGAAGACCAGCTCGTCGCCGGCCTCGATCGGGTCGTCCGGGCTGGGCACCAGGACCCGCTTGCCGCGCAGGATCGCCACCAGCGCGGAGTCGCGGGGCAGCGGCACGGCGTGGATCGGCTGCCCGACGTAGGGCGCGGTCGGTGGCAGGGTGATCTCGACGAGGTTCGCCTCACCCTGCCGGAAGGTCATCAGCCGGACCAGGTCGCCGACGGTGACCGCCTCCTCGACCAGCGCGGCCATCACCCGCGGCTTGCTGACCGCGACGTCCACCCCCCACTGCTCGGTGAACAGCCACTCGTTCTCGGCCCGGTTGACCCGGGCGACCACGCGAGGCACCGCGAACTCGGTCTTGGCCAGCAGCGACAGCACCAGGTTGGTCTTGTCGTCGCCGGTCGCCGCGACCACCACGTCGCAGCCGGCGACGTTGGCCTCCTCCAGGCTGCTCAGCTCGCACGCGTCGGCCAGCACCCACTCGGCGGCCGGCACCCGGTCCGGGCGCAGCATCTTGGGCTGACGTTCGATGAGCATCACCTGGTGGCCGTTGTCGATCAGCTCCTGGGCGATCGAGCGGCCCACGTTGCCCGCGCCCGCGATGGCGACCCGCATGGCTCAGTGCCCCCCTTCCGGCGGCGCCGCCGCCACCGACGTGACAGTCGCCACGATGTCATCGCTGACCAGCATGAACACCTGGTCACCCTCCTGCACGACGGTAGAGCCGGTGGCCAGCGTGCCGATGCCGAAGCGGATCAGATACGCCACCCGCGCGCCGGACGCGTCCTCCAGCGCTCGTACCGGTCGACCGATCCAGTCCTTGTGCACCGGCACCTCGACGATCGACACGGTGCTCGTGGGGTCGCGGAAGATCTCCACGTTGCCCTCCGGCACCAGATGCCGCAGCATCCGGTCGGCCGTCCAGCGCACGGTCGCCACGGTGGGGATGCCGAGGCGCTCGTAGACCTGCGCGCGGCGCTGGTCGTAGATGCGGGCGGCGACCCGGGACACGCCGAACGTCTCGCGGGCCAACCGGGCCGAGATGATGTTGGAGTTGTCGCCGCTGGAGACCGCCGCGAAGGCGTCCGCGCGCTCGATGCCGGCCTGGCGCAGCACCTCGCCGTCGAAGCCGGCCCCGGTGACCGTGATCCCGGCGAAGTCGGGGCCGAGGCGACGGAAGGCGTCGGCGTCCTGGTCGATCACCGCCACCGAGTGCCCCCGGGACTCCAGGCTGTGGGCGAGGGTCGACCCGACCCGGCCACACCCCATGATCACGACGTGCACGCTGTCCCTCCCAAGGTGCGTACCACTCCGGCTGCCGGTGGCCTTACGACTGCGAGCCTGCCACGTCCCGGTGGGGAGCGGGGACCGACCGTACCCCGTCGTGCCGGGCAGCCACGCTCGCCCACCCCCGGGCTCCCATGGTGGTGGTCGTACTCTTGGCGTTCGTGGCCAGTCCCACCTCGCTGCTGAAGCGGCTTCTCCTCGGTCGACCGTTCCGGTCCGACCGACTTCAGCACACCCTCCTGCCGAAGCGCATCGCGCTGCCCGTGTTCGCCTCCGACGCCCTGTCCAGCGTCGCGTACGCGCCCGACGAGATCCTGCTGACCCTCTCCATCGCCGGCGCCTCGGCGTTCCTGTTCTCCCCGTGGATCGCGCTGGCCGTGGTCGTGGTGATGCTCACCGTGGTGGCGAGCTACCGGCAGAACGTGTACGCGTACCCGTCCGGTGGTGGCGACTACGAGGTGGCCACGGTCAACCTGGGTCCGAAGTTCGGCGTCGGGGTGGCCAGCGCGCTGCTCGTCGACTATGTGCTCACGGTGGCGGTGTCGGTCTCCTCCGGGGTGGCCAACCTCGGCTCGGTGGTGCCGTTCGTGGCCACCCACAAGGTCATGATCGCGGTGATCGCGGTGGTCTCGCTGACCGCTGTCAACCTGCGCGGGCTGCGCGAGTCGGGCACGGCATTCGCCATCCCCACCTACGGCTTCGTGATCGTGATGCTCGGGATGCTGCTCACCGGGCTGTTCCGGGTCTTCGTGCTGGGCGACGACCTCCGTGCGCCCAGCGCCGACCTGGTCATCCAGGCCGAGCACAGCGTGACCGGTTTCGCACTAGTCTTCCTGCTGCTGCGGACGTTCAGCTCGGGCGCCGCCGCGCTCACCGGCGTGGAGGCGATCTCCAACGGTGTGCCGGCGTTCAAGGCCCCGAAGAGCCGCAACGCCGCCACCACCCTGCTGCTGCTCGGCACCATCTCGGTGAGCATGCTGGTCGGGATCATCTGGCTGGCCCGGCTGACCCACCTGCAGTTCGTCGAGGACCCGGCCCTGCAGATCGTCTCCGGCCCGGACGGCTACGTGCAGAAGACCGTCACCACCCAGCTCGGCGAGACGGTCTTCGGCTCCGGCTCGATCCTGCTCTACGTGCTGGCCGGGGTGACCGCCCTGATCCTGTTCCTGGCCGCGAACACCGCCTTCAACGGTTTCCCGGTGCTCGGCTCGATCCTCGCCCAGGACCGGTACCTGCCCCGCCAGTTCCACACCCGGGGCGACCGGCTGGCCTTCTCCAACGGCATCACCTTCCTGGCCCTCTTCGCGATCGTGCTGATCGTCGGCTTCCAGGCCGAGGTGACGAAGCTGATCCAGCTCTACATCGTCGGGGTCTTCGTCTCGTTCACGGTCTCCCAGGCCGGCATGATCCGGCACTGGAACCGGCGCCTGCGCACCGAGCGGGACGCGGAGGCCCGGCGCCGGATGTACCGCTCCCGGGCCATCAACACGTTCGGCATGGGTCTGACCGGCACGGTGCTGGTCATCGTGCTGATCACCAAGTTCCTGCTCGGCGCCTGGATCGCGATTGCCGCCATGGCGGTGATCTACCTGCTGATGCTCGCCATCCGCCGACACTACGACCGGGTGGCGGCCGAGCTGACCCCGCCGGACGAGGGCCGGGCCGTGCTGCCCGCCCGCAACCACGCGATCGTGCTGGTCAGCAAACTGCACCAGCCGACGCTGCGGGCCATCGCCTACGCCCGCGCCACCCGACCGGACACGCTGACCGCCGTGACCGTCAACGTGGACGACCAGGACACCCGGGACCTGCAGGCCGACTGGGAGCGGCGGGAGATGGCCATCCCGCTCACGGTGATCGACTCGCCGTACCGGGAGATCACCCGGCCGATCCTGGACTTCGTCGCCAACACCCGCCGCAAGTCACCCCGGGACGTGGTCACCGTCTTCATTCCGGAGTACGTGGTGGGCCGCTGGTGGGAGAACCTGCTGCACAACCAGAGCGCCCTGCGCCTCAAGGGCCGGCTGCTCTTCGAACCGGGGGTGATGGTGGTCAGCGTGCCGTGGCAGCTCGCGTCGACGGCGAGCAAGAACCTGGACCGGCTGGACGCGACGCTGTCGCGGACCCCGGCACGCGGGCCGCGGGGCACCCTGCCGCCAGCCGACCCGCCGGTCGTCTCCACCCCGGCCCCCGAGAGCCGTCCGAGCGACGGTGGCCCGGTCGGGACCGACCGTGACTGACCTCGGCGGGCGCCAGCCCGCGACCCCCGCGCCCTCGTCGTCGTTGCTCGAGCGTGGTCTGGCCGAGGCGGAACAGGTCGAGCTGACCGTCGACGCGGTCGCCCCCGGCGGGCACTGCGTGGCACGGGTGGACGGGCAGGTCGTCTTCGTCCGGCACGCGCTGCCCGGCGAACGGGTCGTCGCCGAGGTCACCGAGGTGCACCGGGGGTTCGTCCGGGCCGACGCGGTCACCGTGCTGGACGCCTCCCCGGACCGGGTCGAGCCACCCTGCCCGTACGCGAAGCCGGGCGCCTGCGGCGGCTGCGACCTCCAGCACGTCGCCCCGGCCGCGCAACTGGCCTGGAAGACCGCCGTGATCCGCGAACAGCTCGTCCGCCTGGGCGGGTTGACCGACGTCGAGCTGGACGGGCTCGGCGTCCAGGTCGAGGCACTGCCCGGCGGGCTGCTGGGCTGGCGCTCGCGGGTCCGCTACGCCGTGGACGCCGCCGACCGTGCCGGCCTGCTCAAGCACCGGTCGCACGAGGTGGTGCCGATCGACAGCTGCCGGATCGCCCACCCCGCCATCCAGCAGTTGCCGGTGCTCACCGAGCGCTGGCCGGCCGCCGAGGCGGTGGAGACCGTCGCCAGCACCGGCGGGGACGTGACAGTCACCGAGGTCCGCGACGGGGCGCCCACCCCGGTCAGTGGCCCGACGGAGGTCCGCGAGGTGGCCGCCGGACGGGACTGGACGCTACCCGCGTCCGCGTTCTGGCAGGTGCACCCCGCCGCGGCGGACACTCTCCGCACGGCGGTGCTGGAGCTGCTGGACCCGCAGCCGGGCGAGACCGCCTGGGACCTCTACGGCGGTGCCGGGCTGTTCGCCGCGGCTCTCGCCGGCCGGGTCGGCGACGCCCGGATCACCCTCGTCGAGTCGAGCCGGGACGGGGTCGACGCGGCCCGGGCCAACCTGGCCGACCTGCCCCAGGTCGAGGTGGTCGCCGCCCGGGTGGAGACCGCGCTGACCCGCCGACGGATCACCGGCCCGGTCGACGTGGTGGTGCTCGACCCGCCGCGCTCCGGCGCGGGCGCCCAGGTCGTGCGGGACATCGTCGCCGCCGGCCCGCGAGCGGTCGCGTACGTGGCGTGTGACCCGGCGGCCTTCGCCCGGGACGTGCGCACCTTCACCGAACTGGGCTGGCGGCTGGCGGCGCTGCGGGGCTTCGACCTGTTCCCGATGACGCAGCACGTCGAGCAGGTCGGGCTGCTGCTGCCCCCGGTCGGGCGTTGACCGGAGATCCGCGTACCCCGGCAGCCCACCGGCCCGGCTCTGACCAGGCGCTCAGTCGGCCCGCGCGGCTCGGGGCGCTCGGCCCGGGCTGCGGAGTGTCGGGCGGCCGATAGACTCTCCGGTCATGAGCGTTGAAGAGGACACGGCCAACCACGGCCGGCTGCTGGGCACGGTCCGCGGTCCGCAGGACGTCAAGCGGATGTCCGGTGAGGAACTGGACGTCCTCGCCGCCGAGATCCGGGACTTCCTGATCGCCAAGGTCTCCCGCACCGGTGGGCACGTCGGGCCCAACCTCGGTGTGGTCGAGCTGACGCTGGCCATGCACCGCGTCTTCGACTCCCCGCGCGACCGGCTCCTGTTCGACACCGGTCACCAGTCGTACGTGCACAAGATCCTCACCGGGCGTCAGGCCGGCTTCGACAAGCTCCGCCAGCGCGGTGGGCTCTCCGGCTATCCCAGCCAGGCGGAGAGCGAGCACGACCTCATCGAGAATTCGCACGCCTCGACCGCCCTGTCCTACGCCGACGGCCTGGCCAAGGCGTACGCCCTTCGCGGCGAGGCGCGCAGCGTCGTGGCCGTGGTCGGCGACGGCGCGCTGACCGGCGGCATGTGCTGGGAGGCGCTGAACAACATCGCCACCGCCGGCAACTCCCTCGTGATCGTGGTCAACGACAACGGCCGGTCCTACTCGCCGACCATCGGCGGCCTCGCCGACCACCTCTCCTCGCTGCGGCTCAACCCCGGCTACGAGAAGGTCCTCGACACCGTCAAGGACGCCCTCGGCTCCACGCCGCTGGTCGGCAAGCCGATGTACGAGGTGCTGCACGCGGTCAAGAAGGGCATCAAGGACGCGGTCGCCCCGCAGGCCATGTTCGAGGACCTCGGCATCAAGTACGTGGGCCCGGTGGACGGGCACGACGTGGCGGCGGTCGAGGCGGCGCTGCGCGCGGCGAAGAACTTCGGCGGCCCGGTCATCGTGCACGCGGTCACCCGCAAGGGCTACGGCTACCGTCCCGCCGAGGAGGACGAGGCGGACTGCCTGCACGGCCCCGGCAGCGCCTTCGACGTCGAGACCGGCGCGCTGCTGGCCGCCCCCTCGGTGAAGTGGACGCACGTCTTCGCCGACGAGCTGCTGGCCGTCGCCGACGAACGCCCGGACGTCGTGGGCATCACCGCCGCGATGGCCGAGCCGACCGGCATCGCCAAGCTGGCCCGCAAATACCCCGAGCGGGTGTACGACGTGGGCATCGCCGAGCAGCACGCCGCCACCTCGGCGGCCGGGCTGGCGCTCGGCGGCCTGCACCCGGTGGTCGCGGTCTACGCCACCTTCCTCAACCGCGCCTTCGACCAGGTCCTGCTGGACGTGGCGATGCACAAGCTGCCGGTGACCTTCGTGCTGGACCGGGCCGGCATCACCGGCCCGGACGGCCCCAGCCACTACGGCATCTGGGACATGTCCGTCTTCGGTGTGGTGCCGGGGCTGCGCATCGCCGCTCCCCGGGACGCGGCCACGCTGCGCGAGGAGTTGCGCGAGGCGGTCGCCGTCGACGACGGCCCCACGGTGGTGCGCTTCCCGACCGGCGCGGTCGCCGCGGACCTGCCGGCGCTACGCCGGGTGGGCCCGGTCGACGTGCTGGCCGAGTCGGCACGCACCGACGTGCTGCTCGTCGCCGTGGGCTCCTTCGGGCAGCTGGGCATGGAGGTCGCCGCCCGGGTCGCCGAGCAGGGCTACGGGGTCACCGTCGTCGACCCCCGCTGGGTGCGCCCGGTCCCGGCCGAGTTGGTCGACCTCGCCGCCCGCCACCGGCTCGTGGTCAGCGTCGAGGACGGCGTCCGGGTCGGCGGGGTGGGCGACGCGCTCGGCCAGGCGATGCGGGACGCCGACGTCCGGGTGCCGCTCAAGGACCTCGGCGTACCGGCCGACTGGCACCCGCACGGCACCCGCGCGCAGATCCTCGCCGACCTGGGCCTGACCGCGCAGGACGTGGCCCGCAACGTGACCGGCTGGATCTCCGGCCTGGACGCCACCCCGGACCGCCTCACCCCCAGCGACGCGGCCGCACAAAACTAACCACCCCGCGACACCGTCGGCGGGCGGCCCCTCCGGGACCGCCCGCCGCTCCCTGTCCCCGCCCCCTGCGCCCCGCACTCGTCGATCATGGACTTGTGGTGGCCGATGAGCGATGATTCACCCCTTTTGTAGGGCACCACAACTGCATGATCGACCCGGGCGGGGGCAGGGTGGCGGGGCGGCGGTGAGGGTGAGGGGGTTGGGTTAGCGGGGTTTTACTGAGCGGTAGTGGGTTTTGTCGGAGTTGGCGAGGCTGTAGGTCTGGGAGCGGGACGGGCTGGGGATGACCGCCAGACCGGGGCGCTCGACCAGCAGCGGAGTGCCCGGTGGGACGGACAGGGAGCTGTCCCGGGTGGGCCGCCAACTGAGCACCACCAGCGGTTGACCGGGCATGGGCAGTTGGTACGCCTGCAACGGGGTGGCCCGGTCGGCGGGCGAGACGACGGGCGTGCCGCCGTCGGCCGGTCGGTAGATCACCGCGGTCATCGCGCCGGCGTCGGTGTCCCAGCTGAGCTGCTGCAACTCCGCTGCCGCACCGCCGCCGAGGGCGACCTCACCGAGCGAGCGCACCATGAGCTTCGCCATCGGCCAGGACGTCGGCACCGAGCGCGGCGCATCCCGGTCGCCGATCCGGCGGGGGATGCTGCCGAACGGGCCCCGGTCACCGGCCAGCACGCAGGTGTCCAGGCCGGTCAGTGCCCGCCGTCCCGTGCCGGACTCGTCGCGGATCAGGGGATAGCGCGGATCGACGGTGCCGGTGCCCAGGTCCAGCAGCCGGTCGGCGGCCCGCCCACGGGGCAACGACTCGGTGGCTCGGAGGGTCGCGGTCACTCCGACGGCCATGCAGGATGGCACGTCGACCGGCGCGCTGAGGCCGTCCGCGACGGGCAGCGTCCGGTCCTGTGGCCCGACCAGGGTCTGCACCCGGGCGGAGACCAGGTAGCGCCGACCACCGGCGGTCTGTATCGGCAGGACGTCGGAGTAGACGAGATAGCCCGGGTCGGTGTATTCGGTGGCGCGGGTCACCGCGTACCGGTCGCCGTCGCGGGTGAGTTGCAGCAGCCAGGAGGCGCTCTCACCGGGCACGTCGGCGGCCACGATCGCCACCGGGGCGCCGTCGACCCGACCGGAGAAGAGGATGCCGGACGAGGGCAGGTGCGCACGGTCATCGGCCGGTGATCGCCAGTCACGGACCGCGTCGGTGACCGCTGCCGTCGCAGTGCTGTCCCGGGCGAGGTCGCCCCGCGGCGGCCACACGGCCAGCGTGCCGTCCAGGCTGTCGTACCCGACCCGCAGGTCCGCTGGCTTCCGATCGGCTATCGGACCGCACGCCGTGGTGGCCAGCAGTGCGCTCAGCAGGATGGGAACCGCCCTGCCGTACCGACGGCCTGGAGTCACCTGGCCCGCCCCCGATCGCCTCGCCGTCGCTGTCGGAAAGCGCCATAGTACGAGATGTCCGATGCGGGACCTCCGGTGGCCGTCGCCGGAGCAGCCACAGTGGACCTCACCGGGGCTATGGTGGGTTTTCGTAGCTCCGGTAGACTCCGCCGACTGTGACGCCTGCCGAGTCCCGCGCCCTGCCCGCGCCGCACCCGGAGTCGGCAGCCGGCTCCGACGAGATGGTGAGCTATCGCACTCCGGCCGGTCTCTTCATTGGCCCCGCCGCGCTGACCAGCACCTCCACCGCCTCGACGGAGGCCCAGCGCGCCACCGGCCCCACGCTCGCCACCCCCGCCGAGGCCGCCACGCCCGCCCCGGCCGAGGCTGCTGCGCCGGCTTCCGCCGCGCCGGCCTCGGCTGAGGCTGCTGCGCCGGCTGCCGTGGAGGCCTCGGCTGAGGCTGCCGTGGAGGCTCCGGCCGGGTCTGCGGAGGACGCGGCGGCCGTACCGGCACGGGCCTGGTGGCGTCGGTGGACCCGGCGGCGGCAGCACCTGGCGGTGGGCGGCCTGTTCCTGCTGGCCGCGGTGTGGGTGACCAGCCGGATCTGGCTGGACCCGTCCGGTCGGGTGGCCTCGCTCTACACCGGTGATCCGGCCCAGGTGCAGTTCTTCCTCGCCCACTCGGTACGCGTGGTGCTGCACGGCGAGTACCCGTTCTACACCGAGCAGTTCAACTATCCCGACGGCGTCAACCTGATGGCCAACACGGCGGTGCTGGCGTTGGGCATTCCGATGGTCCCGGTGACGCTGCTGTTCGGGCCGGCGGTCTCCTTCGTGGTGCTGGTGACGCTCGGCCTCGCCGGCACCGCCATGGCCTGGTACCTGATGCTGTCCCGCCACGTGGTGCGGGTCCCGCTCGCGGCGGCGGTCGGCGGCTGGTTCTGCGGGTTCTCGCCCGCGATGCTCTCGCACGCCAGTTGGCACCCGAACATCATCAGCCAGTTCCTGCTGCCGTTCATCGTCTGGCGGGTGCTGGTGCTGACCCGCTCCCGCAAGCCGGTCCGGGACGGCGCGCTGCTCGCCCTGCTGGTCGCCGTGCAGGCGTTCATCAACGAGGAGATTCTGCTCTTCACGGCGCTGGCGTGCGGCGTCTTCCTGCTGGCGGTGCTCGTGCAGGAGCCGGCCCGCTGGCGGGCGGCGTGGCGGCCCCTGGGCGCCGGTGTGGTGACCTGTGCGCTGCTGGCCGGGGCGCTGCTGGCGTACCCCCTGTACGTGCAGTTCGCCGGGCCGATGGCCTACCACGGCCTCAGCGACGCGGTGAAGGACTACGGCAACGACATCGCCGCCTTCTTCGCC
Organism: Micromonospora sp. NPDC048898; assembly: GCF_043198035.1. NCBI lineage: Bacteria > Bacillati > Actinomycetota > Actinomycetes > Micromonosporales > Micromonosporaceae > Micromonospora > Micromonospora sp. NPDC048898. The sequence goes on along the minus strand of NZ_JBICUF010000001.1, from coordinate 238,806 downwards.
CCGGGCTCGCCCACCCTCGGCGGCAACCAGCGAGCCAACATCAATCTCGCGCCGAACTACTCGGAGGAGAACGCCTTCTTCGGCTGGAGCCTGTCCATGATCGCCATCGGCATCGTGGTCTGGTTGCGCCGGGAGTTGATCGTCCGGGCGCTCGCGGCGACGGGCCTGCTCTTCGCCGTGCTCTCGCTCGGCGAGCGGGTCTCCTGGTGGGACCGGGACGTGGTCACCGGGCCGTGGCAGTGGTTGGTGCACCTGCCGCTGCTGGACGCGGTGGTGCCGACCCGGTTCGGTCTGATCACCAGCGTGGTGATCGGTCTGCTGCTCGCGCTCGCCGTCGAGCGGGCCTGGGCGTTGCGTCCGGTCGACAGGCGTACCGTACGGACGCTCACCGCCGCCGGCCTGGCGTTCGCGCTGCTGCCGATCGCCCCGATGCCGCTGCGGATGGTGTCTCGGCCGCCGGTGCCGGACTTCATCACCGCGGACCGTTGGCGGGCGTACGTCGGGCCGGACCAGACGCTGGTGCCGATCCCGGTGCCCAGCATGGGCAACACGCACGGCATGCGCTGGGCGGCGGCCACCAACCTCGACTTCAAGATCCCCGGCGGCTACTTCCTCGCACCTCGAAACGGCAACACCGGTGACGCGGGCCGGTTCGGGGGCCGCCCCAGCGGGGTGGGCCAGATGCTGGAGGAGGTGGCGACCACCGGTCGTACGCCGAAGCTCGACGACCGGCAGCGCCGTCGATTCACCGACGAGTTGCGGCACTGGCGGGCGGCGATCCTGGTGCTGCCCGTGCGGCAACAGAACGCCGAGCCGCTGCGACGGACTGTCGAGGAGTTGGTCGGCCCGGGCCGCCAGGAGTTGGACGTCTGGGTCTGGGACGTCCGGACACTCACCGACCGTTCGGTCTGATGACCACCGGGACGACGTCGGAGACCACGTCGCCCCCGGCGGCGGCCAGCGCGTCCCGGTCGGCACGGCTGCGTGACGTGCTGGTGGTGGCCGGCTACCTGGGCCTGGCTGTGGTGCTGACCAGCGCCCAGTGGGGTCATCCGTGGCGGTTGTTCCACCAGGCGGGGGACCAGATCCTCTTCGAGTGGATGTTGGCCCACGCGGCGCATGCCGTGGTCGCGGGGGAGAACCCGCTCTACAGCGCCGGGTTGAACGCGCCCGACGGGGTCAACCTGATGGCGAACACGTCGGTGCTCGGCCTGGGTGTTCCGCTGACCCCGGTCACCCTGCTCTTCGGGTCGCAGGTGGCGTTCTGTGTGGCGGTCGTCTGCTGTCTGGCCGGCACCGCTGCCGCCTGGTACGCGCTGCTGCGCCGCCGGCTGGTCACCAGCCGCTGCGCGGCCGCGGTCGGCGGGCTGGTCTGCGGCTTCGCCCCGGGCATGGTCGCCCAGGCGGGGGCACACCTGCACATCGCCGCACAGTTCCTGGTGCCCGCGATCCTCGCCCTGGTGTTCCGGCCGCTGTCCGATACGGCGCGCCACGGCGTGTGGCGGCCCGGTGTGAGCCTCGGGTTGCTGCTCGTCTGGCAGGTCTTCGTCGGTGAGGAGGTGCTGGTCTTCCTCGCGCTCGCGGCCGGGGTGTTCGCGCTGGGCTACGCGCTCGCCGACTCCGGGGCCGCCCGCCGGCTCGCACCGGCCCTCGTCGGCCGGCTCGCGGTGGCGGCCGGGGTGGCGGCGGTGCTGTTGGCGTACCCGCTGTGGTTCCAGTTCCACGGCCCGCAGCACTACTCGGGGATGGCGTTCGACACGCACGGCTTCCAGTTGGACGCCGCGTCGTTCACGGCGTCGGCCCGGCAGACAGTCCTCGGCGACGACTGGCTGCCGGGGTTGCTGTCGCCGAACCCGACCGAGGAGAACTCGTTCTTCGGCCCGGGGCTGGTGGTACTCGCCGTGGTGATCGTGATCTGGCAGTGGCGCCGAGCACTGGTCCGGGCACTGGGCGGTTGTGGCCTGGTCTTCGCCCTGCTCTCGCTCGGCACCGAGGTGCGGGTGGACGGCACCGCAACGGGCATCCCGGGGCCGTACCGGCTGGTCGCCGGGCTGCCACTGCTGGACCTCGCCGTGCCGGCCCGGTTCGCGCTGGTCTGCGTACCGGTGCTGGGTGTGTTGGTGGCGCTCTCCCTGGACCGGGTCCGCACCGTGCGCGGGCCGGCGGCGGCGCCGGGCCTGCCGGTGCGGTTGCTGTGGGCCGGCGCGGTCGCCGCCGCGTTGCTGCCCCTGGTCCCGACGCCGATCCGGGTGGTGCCGGTCGCGCCGGTGCCGGCGTTCGTCGCCGACGGCGGCTGGCGTGCGCTGGTGCCGCCCGGCCGGACCGTGGTCGGGGTGCCCCCGGTCACCGGTGCCGGGCGCAGCGCGGTGATGCTCTGGTCGGCGCGTACCGGTCTGGCGTTTCCCGCGCCGGGTGGTTACTTCATCGGCCCCAGCGGCCCGGACGACCCGGCGGCCCGCTGGGGCGCGCCGGACCGGCCCACGTCGGTGCTGTTACGTCGGGTGGCCGAGTCCGGCACCGTGCCGGTGCTCGGCGACGCCGATCGTGACCAGGCCGTCGAGGATCTGCGGCACTGGCGCGCCGCGCTTGTCGTGCTCGGCCGACTGGACCATGGTGACGCGGTCCGCCGGACCGTCGACGATCTGCTCGGCCCGGGTCGACCGGTCGACGGCGGGTGGGTGTGGGACGTCCGGGACCGCGTCGGTTAGTCAGCCCACCAGGGCGCGGACGTCCCAGACCCAGACGTCGTCGACCCGCTGGGGCGGCCCGATCAGGCCGGTGACCAGCTCACGCAGCACCGCCTCGCGGGGGTGCGCCCCGAGCACCACCACCGACGCCCGCCAGAACCGCAGGTCCTCGACGGCCTGGCGACGGTTCTCGTCGGTGAGCACCGGGACCGCGTTCTTGTCCATGGTGGAGTAGACGAGGGTGCTGGTGGGCCGGTTCGGCGCGCCGAAGACACCCTCGCCCAGCTCGTTCGGCCCGATGAAGTAGCCGCCCGGGACGGGGAACTCCTGCCCGGTCAGCGCACTCCAGCGCAGCGTCGGCAGGCCGTGCACGTTGCTCGGGATCGGCACCGGCACCAGGGTCCGGCCCGCCGGCACGTACGGTCGCCAGCCGCCCGCGGTGATGAAGTGCGGCGGCGGGTCGATCTGCTGGGCGGGCAGCGGTCGGGGCAGCAGCGGCAGCACGGCGAGGGTGACCGCCGCGTACCCCAGCGGGCGCAGCCACCGACGGCGCGCCGCGACCGGCGCGGGTGCGCCCGGGTCGTCGGACGTCGCCGGGGTCGGCTCGCCGCCGCGCTGGGCCGGCACCCGCGCGGGGTCGGCCACCGCGCGCCCCTGGCGGTGCGCGGCGTCCCAGGTCAACGCCAGCAGTACGCCCACCGCGGCGGCGACCACGAGCGTCAGGCGGGTCGGCATCATCATCTCGACGAGCGGCAGGTCGTCCGGCACGTACGACCACGGGCCACGCACGGTGGTCTCCACACCGTCGAAGCGCACCATCGGCCCGATCGCGGCCACGGTGAACACCACGATCAGCACCGCGACGATCCGCGTGACGAGCGACCGGCGCACGAGCAGGACCAGGGACACCAGCGAGAGCAGCACCAGCGGCCAGCCGAACCAGGTGTTCTGCTCGGTCAGCCCGATCGTCTGCTCCACCGCCGGGTCACCGGCCCAGGTGTCCCGGGCGAAGGTGACGAAGGCCATCAGGTCCTCGCCCCAGTTGTGGAAGACGCCGCCCTGCAACCCCCGGTAGGACTGCGGGCCGTTGAACTGGAACCAGATCGGGTACGCCGCGAGCACCAGGGCCAGCCCGCCGGCGACCCCCAGACCGGCCGCGAACGTGCCGGCGGCGGCCCAGGCGGCGCGCGGTCGCTGCACGGCGTACGCCAGCACGACGACCAGGCAGGCCAGCGCGGTGAGCAGCAGCATCTCCTCGTTGATGAAGATCTGGTACGTCACCAGCGCGCCGAGCACCAGCCCGTTGCGCCGCCACCGGCCCGGCTCGGCGAGGCGCAGCACCCGCACCACGATCAGTGGCAACAGGAAGTTGGACACGAAGTTGGGCTGACCGTTGGCGTGGTGGATGATTCCCGGCGCGAAGCCGAGGAACGCGCCGCCGACGAACGCCGCCGCCCGGGAGCGCACCAGGTGCCGGGAGAGCATCCAGTACCCGGTGCCGGCGGTGGCCGCCAGCGCGGCGCCCAGGTAGAGCGCGTACATCACCTGGGGGCCGAGCAGCATGGTCAGCGGGGCCAGCGGCAGGGTCACCCCGAGCAGTGAGGTGTTGGCCATCATGTTCACCCCGTCCGGGGCGTTCTGCCGGGCCGTGAAGAGCGGGTTCTCCAGGTGCCGCACCGAGTACGCGCCGTGCGCGAACAACCACTCGAACCAGCTGTGGTCGGTGGGCAGGTGAGAGGAAACCCGGCCGGTGACGTCACCCCAGTAGTTGAGGCAGACGAAGATGCCCAGCAGCACATAGGCTCCGAGAGCCAACAGGTCGGCGCGGGCCGGGCGGCGTCGGGGCCGCCGTGTCGGCTCGACCTCGGCCGGGTCGGCATCGGTTACGGGATTCAGCGAAGGGTCTACCACCGGCACAGCCACGACGCGCCATCGTACAGGCGCGGGTCCGTCGCTTTTGCCGGCCCGGTGCACTCACGGTCGGTTTGCCGGACGTCACTCGACGACCAGCACGGCGCGATCACGGAGGGACGGTCGTTGTCGATCATCGAGCTGGGTGAGATCGGGGACGAGTCGACAGCCGGTCCGCCGGTCCGCCGGCCACGCGCCGCCGGCCGCCCGGTGCGCGGCGCCGCCGTGCTGCTGCTCACCCTGGTACTGCTGGCCGGCGCCACACCGCAGCCGCGACGGACGATGACCGTGGTGCCGGCGTCGCGGGCGGACACCGCCTTCCTCACCGCGGACGGCGTCATCGTCATCGACCCGCCGACACCCGATGCGGACCGGCACCTGACCGTGTACGCCCGGCCGGCACCGAACGGCGCCGGTGCGCGGTGGCGGGCGCCGGTGCCGCGCGGCGACGATTATCTCGGCGTCCGGGTCGAGCGGGGGCTGGTGCTGGCCACGAGCGTCGATGCCGAAGACGGGGTGATCGAGACCACCGCCTTCGACGCCGAGACGGGCCAGCAGCGGTGGCGGCACGGGGGTGCCCCCGTGCCGATCGCCGACGGGGGGCTGCTGCTGACGGACATCCGTCAGAACGGGGCGGACCGGATGAGCCGGATCGAGCCCGCCACCGGCCGGGTGCTCTGGTCGGTGCCCCTGCTGTCGCCGACCGGCCCCGGCTTCCACGTCAGCGACGGTCGGATCGACAGGTTCGTCCTGGTGCAACCCAACGGCGAGGTCCAGGTGCACGACGCCGACAGCGGTCGCCCGCTGCGCAGCGTCGACACGCTGCCCGGCGACCCATCGGTGTTCCAGCGGGTCCAGGTCGTCGACGACCTGCTGCTGCTCCTCACACCCGGTGATGTCCCGACGGTGGTGGCCTACGGGCTGGCCGGGCTGGAGCGCCGGTGGACCGCCCAGGTGTCCCCGGTGTCCTTCGTGGTCGGTTGTGCCGACCTGCTCTGCGTGTCGGGGCAGGACGGGAGCCTTCAGGTCCTCGATCCGGCCACCGGCGCGGTGCGCTGGTCGGACCCGGGCCGGGAGTTGCTTGCCGACGTGCGCGGCGAACGGCTGCTGATGGCCGGCTCCGGCCGGCGGTACGCGGTGCGTGACGCGGCGACCGGGCGGACGCGCGCCGAGTTGGGCGACTGGGACCTGCTGCCGGTGCTCTGGCGGGACGATCCGCTGGTCGGGCTGCGGCACGGGGACGACGGCCGGCTGGTCGTCGCCGAACTGGACCTGGCGGCCGGCCGGGCGCGGATCCTCGACGTGCTGCCGGACATCGCGGGCGGTTGCCAGGCGTCGCTACCGATCCTGCTCTGCCAGCGTCTCGACGGCTCGACCGCGCTGTGGCGGTTGCGATCGTGACCGGCCCGGTGATCGACCTCGGTGAGCTGCGGCACGGCCCGGATCCGGAGCCGCTGCCCCGTCCGCCCCGCGCGACCGGTCGGCCGTTGCGCTGCGCGCTGGTCCTGCTGCTCGTGCTGGCCACGCTCGTCTCCGCCGCCGTGCCGCCGCGCCGCCCGGCCGCGGTCACGTTGCCCGCACAGCTCGCCGCCGAGACGCTGCTCACCGCCGACCTGTTCGTGGTGCTCGACCCGGACCCGGAGCAGCCGACGCGGCGGCGGATGAGCGCCTTCCGGTTGCCCGACGGCGGATTGCTCTGGCAGACCGCGGTGCCGGTGCAGGGCCGCAACTGGGGGATCATGGTGGCGGGCGGGACCCTGCTGGTCACGGTCTATGAGGCGCCGCCGCCCGAGGGGAGCATCCTGACCCTGGCGTTCGACCGGAAGACCGGGGCGTACCGCTGGCAGCAGCCGGGCCGCCCCAACCCGCTGGCCGACGGCAACGTGTTGCTGCAGTCCGGCGCCGACGACGAGCCGGTCAGCCTGCGTGCGGTCGATGCCTGCTGCGGCACCGTGCGCTGGCAGCTGCCCGACGCCGCCGATTACGTCAACCTCCGGCACAACCCCCGCGGAGTGGACCGGGTGCTCCTGCACCGCAGGAACGGGTTCACCGAAGTGCACGACGCGATCACCGGCACGGAGCTGGCCCGGGCCGACCTGCGCCCACCCGACGGCGGGTCGTTCGAGACCGTACAGGTGGTGAACGACCTCCTGCTGGCCACCCGCCCGGTGCCGCCCAGGATCACCGCCTACGGGCTGGACCGGCTGGACCAGCGCTGGAGCAACGCCATGACCGAGCGGATCGACTTCGTCGATGACTGCGGTCCCGTCCTGTGTCCACAGCGACACGCGGCCGGGCTGTGGGGGGTCGATCCCGCGACCGGCCAGGTGCGCTGGCGCAGCGACGGCTGGGCGTGGGTCTTCCCGTACGACGGACGGGTGGTGGCCGTCCCGACGATCAACGCGCGCGCCACGGCCCAGCAGTTCGTCGTGCTCGATCCGCTGACCGGCCGGAAGCTGGCCGACCTGGGCCGGTGGGAGCTGGCCCAGTTCGACCTCGACGGCCCGCTCGTCGGTATGCGTCCGCACCCGGACGGCGGGATGGTCGTCGCGGAGTTGGACGTCCGCGCCGGGGAGACGCGTGTGCTGGACGTGCTCGCGGACGTCGGCGCAAACTGCCAGGCGGTCGTCGGCCTCCTGCTCTGCCAGTCGGTGGACGGCTCGTACCGGCTGTTCCGGATGCCGCGGTGACCGGCTCGGTGATCGACCTCGGCGAGCTGCGGCACGGCCCGGAGCCGGACGCCGCGTCGCTGCCCCGCCCACCCCGTGCCCACGGCCGGCCGCTGCGCTGCGTGCTGGTCCTGCTGCTCGTGCTGGCCACAGTCGCCGCCGCCGCCGCGCCACCGCCGGGGCGGGCCGTGGTGACGGTGCCCGCCCAGGCCGGTGCCGACGTGCTCGTCGACGGCGACCTGGTCCTGGTGATCAACCCGGTCACCGCTCAGGCGCCGCAGTGGCGGCTCGCCGCCTTCCGGCTGTCCGACGGTGAGCGGGTCTGGGACGTGGCGCTGCCCGGGCAGGCCCGCTACTGGGGGATCCTGCCGAAGAGCGGAATGCTGCTGGTCACCGGCTACGAGATCGGCGCGGACCCGCAGGCCAGCCTCACCGTGGCGCTGGACCGCGCCACCGGTGCGTACCGCTGGCAGCAGCCGGACAGCCCCGTCGAGCTGGCCGACGGCAACCTGCTGCTGCGGTCCAACGGCGAGGAGGAGCCGGTCCGCCTGCGGTCGGTCGATCCCTGCTGTGGCACGGTGCGCTGGCAGGTGACCGCCCCCACCGTCGGCGTCGACGCGCAGCTCGCCGACGAGAAGGCCGAGCGGCTGGTGTTCACCGACGTGGACGGGCCGGTCGAGGTGCGCGACACGCGGACCGGCGCGGTGCTGGTGCGCGCCGACCTGCGCCCACCCGGCGGTGGGCCACTCACCTTCGTGCAGGTGGTGGACGACCTGGTGCTGACCGTCGGTGGGGACCCGAAGGCGATCACCGCCTACGGGCTGGACCGGCTGGACCGGCGCTGGAGCACCACGGCGGGCGAGGTCGACATCGTCCAGGGCTGCGGTAGCGTCCTGTGTCTGCGTACCCGCTCCGCCGGGCTGTGGGCGGTCGACCCCGCGACCGGCGAGGTGCGCTGGCGCAGCGACCGCTGGTCGTGGGCCTGGCCGTCCGGCGGCCGGCTGCTGTCCAGCGTGACCAGCAACGATCCGGCGGGGCAGTTCTTCGCCATCGATCCGCTGACCGGCCGGGAGCTGGCCGACCTGGGCCGGTGGGAGCTGTCCGAGGTCGACACCCGTGGCCGGCTGCTCGGCGTCCGCCAGAATCCGGACGGCGGGGTGCTGGTCGGGGAGTTGGACGTCCGCGCCGGCCAGACGCGCATCGTGGACGTGCTGCCGGAGGCCACCGGGGAGTGCCAGGCGATCTCGGGCAACGTGCTGTGCGCCGGCACCGGCGGCTCGTACCGGATCTGGCGGTTGCGTGACTGACCACCGGCCGGCCCGGGCGGGCGGCGAGGGAGGATGGTTGCCGGCTGGCACTAGGTTGTCGGTGGTCAGCAGCGAGGAGGCCGGGATGCGGGTACTGGTGGTGGAGGACGAGCGCAACCTCGCCGACGCGATCGCGCGCGGGTTGCGCAAGCGGGGGATGGCGGTCGACGTGGCGTACGACGGCGACGCCGGCCACGAGGCGGCGTTCGTCACCCGGTACGACGTGGTGGTGCTCGACCGCGACCTGCCCGGCGTGCACGGTGATCAGATCTGCGCGGACCTGGCAGCCTCCGGCGCACTGACCCGGGTGCTGATGCTCACCGCGAGTGGCACCGTGGCCGACCGGGTGGAGGGGTTGCAGATCGGCGCGGACGACTACCTGTCCAAACCGTTCGCCTTCGACGAGTTGGTCGCCCGGGTGCAGGCGCTGGGACGGCGGGCCACCCCGGCCGCGCCGCCGGTGCTCGAACTTGCCGACCTGGTACTCGACCCGGCTCGCCGGGTGGCCACCCGCGCCGGGGTGCCGGTCGACCTGACCAACAAGGAGTTCGGGGTGCTCTGCGAGCTGCTCAAGGCGCGCGGCGCGGTGGTTTCCAGTGAGGAGCTGCTGGAACGGGTCTGGGACGCGAACACCGACCCGTTCACCACGATCGTCCGCGTCACCGTGATGACGCTGCGCAGGAAGCTCGGTGACCCGCCGCTGATCGAGACCGTGGTGGGCGCGGGCTACCGCACGGCCGAGGTGGGGCTGTGAGCGCGAGGAGTGAGCCGGGTTTGCGAGCCCCGCAGTCGCGAACCGAGGGCGCACGGTGAGCCGCCGGGTGCGGCCCACCCTGCGGTTGCGACTGACGCTGCTCAACGGCGTGTTGCTGGTCGGCGCGGGAGCGATCCTGGTGCTGCTGGCCTGGCTGCTGGTCCGCGACGCGCTGCGCCCCACCGACGAGCTGCTGCCTGGTACGACGGTGCTGCTCTCCGACGGCGGGCGGATGGACGCGGCCGAGTGGCAGCGGCGACTTGTCGACGCCGCCTCCGGGGAGCTGCTGGCCAAGGGCCTGGTCGCGCTCCTGGCGATCAGTGTGGTCGGGGTGGCCGGCGCGTACGCGGTGGCGGGTCGGGCGCTGCGCCCGCTGCACCAGGTCACCGCGACCGCGCAGCGCCTCGGCGAGGCCACCCTGGACCAGCGGATCGGCTACTCGGGCGCCGACGACGAGGTGGCCGAGCTGGCCAAGACGTTCGACGCCATGCTGGACCGGATCGCGTCCGCGTTCGAGGCACAGAAGCGTTTCGTGGCGAACGCCTCGCACGAGCTGCGAACTCCGCTGGCCGTGATGCGTACCGAGATCGAGGTGACGCTCAGCGACGACGACGCGGATGCCGCCGAGTACCGCCGGATGGCGACGGTGGTCCGGGACGCGTCCGAGCGGGCCAACGGCCTGGTAGACGCGCTGCTGGTGTTGGCCCGCAGCGAGGCGCAGGCCGGGCGGCAGTTGGGCCGACGTACCGAGTGTGACCTCTCGGCGGGCACCGCGAACGCGTTGTCGGCGATGCGCCGCGAGGTGGAACGGATCGGCCTGCGGGTGCAGACGTCGCTGGAGTCCGCGCCGGTGGTGGGTGACCCGGGGCTGCTGGACCGGTTGGCCGGCAACCTGATCGAGAACGCGGTTCGCTACAACCACCTGCACGGTCGGCTCTGGGTGCGTACCGGCACCGACGGCCACCGGTCCTGGCTGGTGGTCGGCAACACGGGGTTCGAGGTGGACCAGGCCGACGTGCCGGGGCTGTTCGAGCCGTTCCGGCGTGGCGGCCGGGAACGCACCGGCGCCCGCGGGTCCGGGCTGGGCCTGTCCATCGTCCGCGCGGTCTGCACGGCACACGGCGGCACGGTACGGGTGATCGCGCAGCCCGGCGGTGGCCTGGAGGTCACTGTCACGCTGCCCTCGGCCGACGCCCCGGCGGTCAACGGCTCGGTGCCCACCGTCGGCTGAACGGGGTTGCGCGCGGCGCCCGACCACTGGGAAGATCACCCAGGTCAGCTCGCGAGCGGAAAGGGGGTGCGTCGATGTCCACACGTCAGGGCTCCGCACCCCGGGTTTCCGCCGGCTGACCCCGGGCAGCGGAGCGTCCCATCCCATTCGGAGGGAACACCCGTGTATCCACGGATCCGCAACATCAGTTTCGACTGCCACGACACGTACGCCCTGGCTGGCTTCTGGGCCGCCGTGCTCGGGTACGCCCGACACTCCGACGACGCCCCGGGTGACCCGGAGGCGGCCCTGCTGCCGTCGGACGACGCCACCCCGAACCTGTTCTTCCAAGAGGTGCCGGAGGAGAAGGTGACGAAGAACCGGCTGCACATCTGCCTGGAACCTGTCGACCGGAGCAGAGATGAGGAGGTCGAACGGGTGCTCGGCCTCGGTGCCACCCTGGTCACCGACCGTCGGAACGCCGATGGCACGGGCTGGGCGGTGCTCGCCGACCCGGAGGGGAACGAGTTCTGCGTGCTGCGCAGCGCCGGGGAACGTGTCGCCACCACCACTGTGGAGGACCAGCTGTGAGTTCGACGATCCACAACATCAGCATCGACTGTTCCGACACGTACGCCCTGGCCGGCTTCTGGGCGCAGGTCTTCGACTGCCCCCGGCAGCCGGACGACTTCCCCGGCGACCCGGAGGCGATGCTCCTGCCGCCGGGCGGCCCGGAGGTGCTGTTCCTCGCCGTGCCCGAGGGCAAGACGGTGAAGAACCGACTGCACCTGGACCTGCAACCCGCCGACCGCACCCGGGCCGAGGAGGTCGAGCGGCTGATCGGCATCGGCGCGACGCTCGTCGCCGATCACGTCGGCCCGACCGGCGGCGGTTGGGTGGTGCTCGCCGACCCGGAGGGCAACGAGTTCTGCATACTCGGCAACGTTGCCGAGCGGACGGCGGCAGCGGCGGCGCGGGTCGCGGCGGGAGACCAGGCCTGACCGCAAGCGTACGGTCCGGGGCCCCGGCCACCTTCGGGTGCCGGGGCCCCGGCGTCACGTCGCCGGGGCGGAGACCCGACCGTCGCGTTACGAACGCGGTCCTGGCTTGTTCGGTGGCCCGGCGAGGTATGCGGTCATGATCGACACGAGGGCGGCGGGGCAGGCGGCGTGGTGTTAGATGAGCGGCCACAGCGAGCCAGCGAAGGACGTGGGCAGATGGACAAGAGGGCGACCGAGCCGGTGCGGGCCTACCTTTAACCGTAGTGGTTGGCGAGGAAGCTGCACCGGTTCACGATCTCCGCGCCGGTGACGCTCGTTACGACCGCTGCTTTGGAGCGATTAGCGCCTTGCGATGGGCTACGTGGTGCGCTGCAAATGGCATGTGAGCGTCCTGCGCGCGGTTGCACGTTCCCACCCTTCGCATCCAGATCGAGCCGGCGGTCTCGGTTCTGATGGAAAGTCAACGGTGGACCTTCGTCTCGCTTGATATGGTCGGCGGCAGCGGGTGTCGGCGCTGGCTACCGAGGCACCCCTCACACAGGTCAACCCGTCGGTCGCGGCAAGGCTGGGGCGTGGGCCATTTCCTATTCGGCCAACCCGCGAAGTCCTATTCGGCCAACCCGCAAACCAAACTAACTTGCGTTCTCCCGCTTGCCTAGGACCGATCGCTGTGCGGCCGAGTCAGGCGGCTCGCTGAGTAAGTGAATGGTCCGAGCAAACCTGCTGCCACTCATCTTAAGTCCCCTGCGTTTGAACATGCGTTCGAACCCGTGCTGGAGGTGGAGTTGGCGCGCGATTCTTGATGCCGGAGAGTCGGGGCTTGCGGCGGGTGTTCGACCCCCGAGGCGACGCGGCCGTTGTCGATTCCATGACATGGCCCATGGCTCTCTCTAGCAACCCTTCCATGTCTGCCCTCGAGGTTGTGGTAGTCCCAACTTTGAACACCGGCTAGGAAGCAGGATCGATGGCCTGGAAGAGTTGGTCGGCAGGTCTCCAGACCGAAGCCCTTCCGGCCGTGATAGTAGCGTAACCCGCGCATTCCTGCTGTCCCTGCCTGTCGGCGTTCTCTGACCAGCTCGAATGCGGCATGGGTTCAGCCGCTGTTCACTGCTTGCTTGACCGTTGGCGTGATCTCGTGATAGCCATTCATGGCTTTAGAAATCTGGGGCCGTTGTTGTCCTTTCTGAATATTGGATTGCTGCCAACCAGTCCACGAGGAAAAGGAGCTTGTGATGAAAAAGAGGGCTATCCGCGCCGCAATTTGCGCCTCGTTGATGTCCGCCGCACTGGTAGCTGTCGCCTCACCGGCTCAGGCGGCCTGGGTATTCGTCGCCAGTTTCCCTTACACGCCTTATGGGCACGTCGCATGCGTGAGCGCGGCGGCGTTCTCTGACCGCGTCGACCGGTGCGTCGACGTTGGCTACGCCTACCATTTGCAGCGGGAGATCTAAATCGATTCGGTGTCGCAGGCGGCTCGGAATGAGTCTGCGGTGGTCGGTCCGTCCTCTTCGGATGGTCCGACCACCGCGACGGTGGTGCTGCGCTCTGCTCAGGCGGGCAGGCTCGCCGCCCCGCGGGGCAGGAACCGCTGACCGGTGACCCGCTCGGAGGTGCCGGTCCGATCCAGGTACGGCGTCACGCCACCCAGGTGGAACGGCCAACCGGCGCCCAGGATCATGCACAGGTCGATGTCCTGCGCCTCGGCGACCACGCCCTCGTCCAGCATCAGCCGGATCTCCTGCGCGAGCGCGTCGAGCGCGTTCTGGCGTACCTGCTCGGCGGTCAGCGGCTGGTCACCCACGACGAGCAGCTTGGCCACCTCGTCGTTGACCTGGTCGTCGACCACGATCGGCTGACCCGAGTCGGCGATCCGCTTGAGGTTCTCGCTGACGCCGTACCGCTCCGGGTACGCCGCGTGCAGGGTGCCGCCCACGTGGTACGCGACGGCCGGCCCGACCAGCTGGAGCAGGGCGAGTGGGCGCATCGGCAGGCCCAGCGGGTCCAGTGCGCTGTTTGCCACGTCCAGCGGTGTGCCGGCGTCGACGGCGGCGAAGACGGTGCCCAGGAAGCGGGTGAGCAGCCGGTTCACCACGAACGCCGGCGCGTCCTTGACCAGCACGCTCGACTTCTTGAGCTGCTTGCCGACCGCGAACGCGGTGGCCAGGGTGGCGTCGTCGGTACGCTCGCCGCGGACGATCTCCAGCAGCGGCAGCACCGCCACCGGGTTGAAGAAGTGGAAACCGACGACCCGCTCCGGGTGCTCCAGCTCGGCGGCCATCTCGGTGATCGACAGCGAACTGGTGTTGGTGGCGAGCACCGCCTCCGGGGAGACGATCTTCTCCAGCTCGGCCCAGACCTGCTTCTTGACGCCCAGGTCCTCGAAGACCGCCTCGATGACGAAGTCGGCGTCGGCGAAGGCGCTCTTGTCGACAGTGCCGCTGACCAGCCCGTACAGCTTGGCTGCGGTGCCCTTGTCCATCCGGCCCTTGGTGACGGCCTTCTCGATCTGGGTGTGCACGTAGCCGACGCCCTTGTCCACCCGGGACTGGTCCAGGTCGCTCATGACGACCGGCACCTGGAGACGACGGGCGAACAGCAGCGCCAACTGGCTGGCCATCAGGCCGGCGCCGACGATGCCGACCTTGGTGACGGTGCGGGCCAGGCCCTTGTCCGGTGCGCCGGCCGGCCGCTTGGCCCGCCGCTGCACCAGGTCGAAGGCGTACAGGCCGCTGCGCAGCTCCTCGGAGAAGACCAGGTCCGCGAGGGCCTCGTCCTCGGCGGCGGTGCCGGCGGCGAAGTCGCCGTCCTTGGCCGTCTCCAGCAGGTCCAGCGCCTTGTACGCGGCCGGGACCGCGCCGTGCAGCCGCTGGTTCAGCGTCTCCCGGGCGAAGTAGAGCACGCCCGCCCACATGTCCTTGTCGACCTCGGGCCGGGTGACTGTCACCTGACCGCGCACCACGTCGGCCGCCCACTCCAGGGAGCGCTCCAGGAAGTCGGCCGGCTCCAGCAGGATGTCCGCGATGCCCAGCTCGGCGGCCTGCTTCGGCTTGAGCATCTTGTTCTGCATCAGCGGGTTCTGGATGATCACCTGGGTCGCGGCGGGGATGCCGATCAGGTTCGGCAGCAGTTGGGTGCCACCCCAGCCGGGCACCAGGCCGAGGGAGACCTCGGGCAGCGCGAGCGCCGCCGCGCCACCGGAGAGCGTCCGGTAGTGGCAGTGCAGCGCCAACTCCAGGCCGCCGCCCATCGCCGCGCCGTTGACGAACGCGAAGGTGGGGACGCTGCTGTCCTTCAGCCGGGCGAAGACCCGATGGCCGAGGCGGCCGATCTCCAACGCCTGCGCGCGGTCGGCGAGCTGCGGCAGACCCAGGATGTCCGCGCCCACGCAGAAGATGTACGGCTTGCCGGTGACCGCGATGAACGCCGGATCGGCGGCGAGCGCGGCGGTGATCGCCTCGTCCAGGCTGGCCAGCCCGCCCGGCCCGAAGGTGTTCGGCTTGGTGTGGTCGAGCCCGTTGTCCAACGTGATCAGGGCGGCGGGCCGGTCCAGCCCCGGCACGTTCACCTGCCGCAGCAGCGCGCGGGTGACGACCTCGTTCGGTGCGGCCAGTGCGCTCACTTGTTGCCACCCTCCCAGTGCGGGTTCTCCCAGATGACCGAGCCGCCCATGCCGATGCCGATGCACATCGCGGTCACGCCGTAGCGGACCTCGGGGTGCTCGGCGAACTGCCGGGCCAGCTGCGTCATCAGCCGTACGCCGGAGGACGCGAGGGGGTGACCGATGGCGATCGCGCCGCCCCACTGGTTGACCCGCGGGTCGTCGTCGGCGATGCCGAAGTGGTCGAGGAAGGCGAGCACCTGCACGGCGAACGCCTCGTTCAGTTCGAACAGGCCGATGTCGTCGATGCTGAGCCCGGCGAGACGCAGCGCCTTCTCCGTCGACGGGATCGGGCCGACGCCCATCACCTCCGGCTCCACACCGACGAAGCCGAACGACACCAGCCGCATGGCGACCGGCAGACCCAGCTCGCGGGCGGTGGCCTCGTCGGCGAGCAGGCTCGCGGTGGCGCCGTCGTTCAGGCCGGCCGCGTTGCCCGCGGTGACCTTGCCGTGCGGGCGGAACGGGGTCTTCAGGGTGGCGAGCTTCTCCAGCGAGGTGTCCCGTGGGGCCTCGTCCACAGTCGCCAGGCCCCAGCCGCCCTCCTCGTCCCGGATGGACATCGGCACCAGGTCGTCCTGGAGCTTGCCGTTGGCGTACGCCTTCGCGGTCTTCTGCTGCGAGGCGAGCGCGAACGCGTCGGTGCGCGCCTTGGTGATGTGCGGGACCCGGTCGTGCAGGTTCTCCGCGGTGGCGCCCATGACCAGCGCGGACGGGTCGACAAGCTTCTCCGCGATGATGCGCGGGTTGGGGTCGACGCCCTCACCCATCGGGTGGTGCCCCATGTGCTCGACGCCGCCGGCGATGGCGACGTCGTACGCGCCCATGGCGATGCCGCTGGCCACGGTGGTCACCGCGGTCATCGCGCCGGCGCACATCCGGTCGATGGCGAAGCCGGGAACGGTCTTGGGCAGACCGGCCAGCAGGGCGGCGGTGCGGCCGATGGTGAGGCCCTGGTCGCCGATCTGGGTGGTGGCCGCGATGGCGACCTCCTCGACCCGCTCCGGAGGCAGCTGCGGGTTACGCCGCATCAGTTCCCGGATGCAGCGGATCACCAGGTCGTCGGCGCGGGTGTTGGCGTACATGCCACCCGCCTTGCCGAACGGGGTACGGACACCGTCGACAAAGACGACATCCCGAACTTCACGGGGCACTTGAGCCTCCTATTCGACCACGATCCGACCTTCGCGGAGCGGCACTCCGGACCGGACAAGGGTCGCCGACACGGGCACGTTCCCCCAAATGCTACTCGCCAGTAACCATCCCGGTCCCCACGTCCCCCTGTGGCCCACCCCACACCCCCCGCCCCGGAGAAAGTCAGGCGTGGGGGTGGGTGGGTTAGGGGGTGGGGGTCAGGGCTTCGGTTAGGGCGGGGGTGAGGAGGCCTATTTGCCATTCGCGGGCGTTGAGGCCGCGCAGGACCTCCGCGACCGCATCCTCGGTGAGCTCCTCCGGCGGGGTCCAGGCCAGCCGGCGGATCGAGTCCGGGGTGATCAGGTTTTCCGGCGGCAGGTTGTGCTCACCGGCGATGCGGACCACCACCTCCCGACACCGGGCCAGCCGGCCAGCCGCCACCGGATCCCGTTCGGCCCACCGGTGTGGCGGTGGTGGGCCCTCCACGGTCGGGGAGACCGGCAGCGAGTCGTCCGGCAACTGCCGGGCGTCGTCGAGCGCGGCGAGCCAGGTGCGGGCCAACCGCCGGACCGACCGACCGCCGAAACCGGGCAGGGTCAGCAGGGTCTTCTCGTCCTTCGGGTCCAACTCGGCAGCGGCGATGATCGCCGAGTCGGGCAGCACCCGACCGGGCGCGGCGTCCCGCCGGGCCGCGATCTGGTCCCGCGCGTACCACATCGAGCGGACCCGGGCCTGGGCCCGCGCCCCCCGCAGCCGGTGGATGCCGGAGGTACGCCGCCAGGGCTCGGCCCGGACCCGCGGCGGGCGCGCACCGGTGCGGACCAGCGCGGCGAACTCCTCCGCGGCCCAGGCCGACTTGCCCTGCCGGGTCAGCTCGGCGTCGAGTGCGTCGCGCAGGTCGGTGAGCATCTCCACGTCGAGGGCGGCGTACGTCAGCCACGACTCGGGCAGCGGTCGACTCGACCAGTCGGCGGCCGAGTGGTGCTTCTCCAGGGTGAACCCGAGCAACTGCTCGGTCAGCGCGGCAAGCCCGACCCGCTCGAACCCCGCCAGCCGGGCCGCCAACTCGGTGTCGAACAACCGGCGCGGGCGCAGCCCCACCTCGGCCAGGCAGGGCAGATCCTGGCTGGCCGCGTGCAGCACCCACTCGGCATCCCCGATCGCCGCGTCCAGCGCACTGAGGTCAGGCAGCGGCAGCGGGTCGATCAGCGCTGTGCCGGCGCCGGCCCGGCGCAGTTGCACCAGGTACGCGCGCTGGCTGTAGCGGTAGCCGGAGGCGCGCTCGGCGTCCAGGGCGACGGGGCCGCTGCCCGCCGCGAAGCGGGCCACGACCTCGGCGAGCTGGGCCGGAGCGGCCACCGGCTCGGGGGTGCCGTCACGCGGTGCGATCAGCGGAACGGGCCCACCGTCGGTCGGGTCCACCCCGTCGCCCGCCGGCTGCGGCTGGGCCGACGGCGGGTGCTGGGGTGCGTTGCCCGGGAGTTCTTCGGTGGGCCGACGGCGCAGGGGTGGTTCGTCGGTCACCTGCCAACCCTAGTGCGCGCGATGATCCGGCGTGTGCAGCCGGTCCGGCGCGTGTCGGTCAGGTGTCCGCGAAGTGTCCTTGCGGGCGCCGAACATCAGGCCGCGCCGGCGGGACGGCGGTCGGAGAGGGCGGTCACGCCGGGTGGGGGAAGGCCGGCCGTGGAGGCGAGCAGTGCGCACCAGCCGAGCAGGTGCGGGGTCAGGTCGTCGTCGACAGGCGTCCAGGAGGCGCGGATCTCGATGTCGCCCACGGTCGGTGGGCCGGCCAGGTCGCCGAACCGGGTCGACATGGTCTGCGTCACCGTCCCGCCGATCGCCCGGTGGTCGGCGTCATGGGCGTCCAACGCGTCGGTCAGCCACGTCCAGCCGACCCCGGGCAGCAGCGGGTCGGCGGCCAGGTCGACCTCCAACTCGGCGGTCACGTAGGTGACCAACCGCAGGGTGCCCTGCCACGCCTCGTGGCCGACCGGGTCGTGCAGCAGGATCAACCGGCCGGTCGCCACCTCGTCGCCGTCGCGCAGCACCGCCGCGGAGAGCGCGAACGCGTACGGGGCCAACCGCTGGGGGGCGCCGACCTCCTCCAGCGTGATCTCCGGCCGGGGGGTCGCCGATCGCAGCCCGGCGACCGCGCGGGCGAACGTCTCCGGGAGCGCGATCGGGGGGGCCATGTCGGCAGCCTATGCCGCAGTCGGTCCCCCGCTTCGACGGCGCGCCGACACCCGTGCCCCACCGGGGCTTTGGCAGAAGTCGCTCGTCCTTCACCCCAGGTGGGGTGGGGGTGGTGGGCGTGGCACGATTGCGGCGATGACCACGGACACCACGGGCTCTGTCGCCCGAGACGGAGAACCCCGCCCCGGCGGACCAGCCGACTCGCCCTTCGTCAGGGCCTGCCGACGACGGCCCGGCCCGCACACCCCGGTCTGGTTCATGCGCCAGGCCGGCCGCTCGCTGCCGGAATACCGGGAGATCCGGGCGACAGTGCCGATGCTGGAGTCCTGCCGCCGCCCGGAGCTGGTCACCGAGATCACGCTCCAGCCGGTGCGCCGGCACGGAGTGGACGCGGCCATCCTGTTCAGCGACATCGTGGTGCCGGTCGCCGCGGCCGGCGTCGACCTGGACATCGTGCCGGGCACCGGCCCGGTGGTCGCCGAGCCGATCCGCACCGCCGCCGACGTCCAGCGGATCCGCCCGATCACCCGCGACGACGTCTCGTACGTGGACGAGGCGGTCCGGCAGTTGGTGGTCGAGCTGGGCGACACCCCGCTCATCGGTTTCGCCGGCGCGCCGTTCACCCTGGCCAGCTACCTGGTGGAGGGCGGGCCGTCGCGCACCCACGCGAAGACCAAGGCCCTGATGTACGGCGACGAGGCGCTGTGGCACGCGCTCTGCGGCCGGCTGGCCGAGGTGACCCTCGCCTTCCTGCGGGTGCAGATCGAGGCCGGGGTCTCCGCCGTGCAGCTGTTCGACTCGTGGGCCGGCACGCTGTCCGAGGCCGACTACCGCCGCTACGTGCTGCCGCACTCGACAGCCGTGCTGAGCGGGCTCGTTGGCGCCGGGGTGCCCCGGATCCACTTCGGGGTGGGCACCGCCGAGCTGCTCGGTGCCATGGGCGAGGCCGGCGCGGACGTGGTCGGCGTGGACTGGCGTACCCCGCTGGACGTGGCGACGCGGCGGATCGGCCCGGACAAGGCGGTGCAGGGCAACCTGGACCCGACCGTGCTGCTCGCGCCGTGGCCGGTGGTGGAGGCCGAGGTGCGCCGCATCCTGGAGCAGGGCCGGGCGGCCCCCGGGCACGTGTTCAACCTCGGCCACGGTGTGCTGCCGGAGACCGACCCGGAGGTGCTGACCCGGGTGGTCGCGCTGGTGCACGAGCTGTCCAGCCGCCGGGCCGACCAGGGCTGAGAAGGCGATGCGGCAGCCCTGGCGGGTGGCGGTGGTCGGCGGCGGGATCGCCGGGCTGGCCGCCGCGGTCCGGTTGCGCGAGCGCGCACCGGCCGGCACCGAGATCACGGTGTACGAGCAGTCCGGCGCACTGGGCGGCAAGCTGCGTACCGGGGAGTTGGCCGGCCAGCCGGTGGAGTTCGGCGCCGAGTCGTTCCTGCTGCGGGACCCGACCGGGGGCGAGTCCGCCGCGGTGGCCCTGATCCGGCGACTGGGGTTGACCGACAAGGTCGTGCACCCGACGGTCGGGCAGGCCGCGCTGGTGATCGACGCTGGGCTGCGCCCCATCCCGGGCGGCACGCTTGTCGGCGTACCCGGGGATCTGGACCGGGTGACGTCGGTCGCCCGCCCGGCCGCGGGCGCCGACACCGACGACGGGCGGCCGCTTGTCGGTCCGGACGCGGACGTCTCGGTTGGCGCGTTGGTCCGGTCCCGCTTCGGTGACGAGGTGGTCGAGCGGCTTGTCGACCCGATGCTGGGTGGCGTGTACGCGGGCCGCGCCGACGATCTCTCCCTGGTCACGACGATGCCGGCGCTGGCCCGCACGGCCCGGGTGGAGCACACCCTGACCGGCGCGGTCCGGGCCGCGCAGGCCGCCGCGCCGCGTGCTCCCGGCGCCCCGGTGTTCGGCACCATCGCGGGTGGGCTCACCACCCTGGTCGAGGCGGCGACGACGGCCAGCGGTGCGACGGTCCGGCGAAACGCCGCCGTCCGCGAGCTGACCCCGACCGGCACGGGTTGGCGGCTCACCGTCGGCCCGACCCGCGATCCTGACGACGGCTCCAGGTCGCGGCGCGGCGGCAGACGCGCCGAGCTGGAGTCGTCGATGGTGGACGTGGACGCCGTGGTGCTGGCGGTGCCGGCGCGACCGGCGGCCCGGCTGCTCGCCGACCCGGCCCCGGCGGTCGCGGCGGGCGTCGGTGCGCTGGACTACGCGAGTGTCGCGCTCGTCACCCTGGCGCTGCCGCAACCGCACCTGCCCGAGTTGTCCGGCTTCCTGGTGCCCAGCACCGAGGGGTTGTTGATCAAAGCGGCGACCTTCTTCACCACCAAGTGGGGGCACCTGCGCCGGCCGGACGGGCTGGCGTTGGTGCGCGCCTCGGTGGGCCGGTACGGCGAGGAGGCGCACCTGCAACGCCCCGACGCGGACCTGGCGAGCACCGTGCACCGAGAGCTGTCGGCGGTGCTCGGCACCCCGCTGCCCGCCCCGGTCGACGGGCACGTGCAGCGGTGGGGCGGTGCGCTGCCGCAGTACGCCCCGGGGCACGCCGACCGGCTCGCCGCCGCACGGGCGGCGTTGCGGGCCGCGCACCCCACCCTGGTCCTCGCCGGCGCCGGTTACGACGGCGTCGGCATCCCGGTCTGCGTCCGCTCCGGCGAGACGGCGGCCGACGAGATCATTACAGCACTGGGAGGATCGGCGAGATGACCGAGCAGACCAACGCGGCGCGCCTGCGGGAGCTGAACGACAGCATCCGCTACACGATGTGGTCGGTGTTCCGGGCCAGTGCCCCGCTGCCGTCACTGCGGGACAACGTCACAGGCGAGGTCGTGGCCCTCTTCGACGAGTTGGCCGGCAAGGACGTGGTGGTCCGGGGCGTGTACGACGTCTCCGGTCTGCGCGCCGACGCGGACGTGATGATCTGGTGGCACTCGGCGTCCCCCGACGCGCTGCAGGACGCGTACCTGCGGTTCCGCCGCACCACGCTGGGCCGGGCACTGACCCCGGTCTGGTCGCAGATGGCGCTGCACCGGCCGGCCGAGTTCAACAAGAGCCACATCCCGGCGTTCCTGGCCGGCGAGGAGGCCCGCCCCTATATCTGTGTGTACCCGTTCGTCCGCTCCTACGAGTGGTACCTGCTGCCCGACGCCGAGCGGCGCGAGATGCTGGCCGAGCACGGCAAGATGGCCCGCGGCTACCCGGACGTACGCGCCAACACGGTCGCCTCGTTCGCGCTCGGTGACTACGAGTGGATGCTCGCCTTCGAGGCCGACGAGCTGCACCGGATCGTGGACCTGATGCGGGACCTGCGCGCCTCCAGCGCCCGCCGGCACGTCCGCGAGGAGGTCCCCTTCTACACGGGCCGCCGCCGCTCGGTCGCCGAGATCGTCAACTGCCTGGTCTGACCCCCGGGCTACCCGCCGGCCGGTGCCGCACCCCCGCCCGGGTGCGGCACCGGACGGAGGTCAACTGGTCGACGTGCAGGTGACCAGCGGAACCGGGTTGCTGCCGTTCCACGAGCCGAGGAAACCGAACGTGGTGCTCGCGCCGGCGGCGAGGGTGCCGTTGTGGTTGGCGTTGCGTGCGGTGACCAGCGAGCCGTTGGTGCTGACCGTGGAGTTCCACGACGAGGTGACCTGCTGGCCGTTGTTGTAGTTCCAACTCACCGACCAACCCCGGGTGGGCGAGCCGCCCGCGTTGACCTTCACCTCGGCCTGGAAGCCGCCGGCCCACTGGCCGGTGACCTCGTACGTCGCCGTGCAGGCCCCGGCCGGCGGCGGGGTGGTCGGCGGCGGCGTGGTCGGCGGGGGCGTGGTGGGCGGCGGCGTCGTCGGCGGGGGAGTGGTCGGCGGCGGGGTGCTCGTGCCGCCGCCGAAGGTGACGTCGCTGCACAGGTAGTACGACTGGTCGGCGTGGCTGGCCTGCCAGACGGTGTAGACGATGTGCCGGCCGGTGCGCCCGGCCGCGTTCACCGGGATCTGGATGGAGACGCCGCCGGTGTCCGGGTTCCACTGGGAGGCCGGCGTGTTGCCGATCTGACCGGCCAACTCCAGGTCGTCCCAGCCGAGCGGCTCGGTGAGCGCGTCGAAGCCCTGCTTGGTCACGTACACCCGGATGTAGTCGGCGCCGTGACTGGCCCCGTCGAAGAAGCGGAGCCGGAAGTTGTTCGACACCGCTGTGGTCTTCCACGCGCCGATGGTGTCCAGCGAGTTGTAGCGCGGGCTCTGGGTGCGACCGCCGCTGCACAGTTGGCCGTTGGGGACGGCGGCCTGGTGGTTGCCGCCCACGCCCTCGCGGAACAGGCCGTTCCAGTTCCACATCGCGGCCGGGTCGGCCTGCCAGGCCTGCCAGCACATCGGGTCTTCGGTGGCCATCCGAGGGTTCTGGAAGTCAGCACCCCAGCGTTGCCAGCAGCTGTAGTTGCGCGAGGCCGGGTCGACGACCGACCCGTGCGCGGAGGCGGGCTGGGACTGCATGGTGTTTATCGCGGTCGTCAACAGGAGCGTGCTGGTCGCCGCGATGGCGAACAACCAGAGCACGCGTCGAGATCGGGTGAGAGTGGACATGGAGCCCCCGGGGGGATGAGGTCGGTCGGACGACGGCACCCGGATCGACGGGAGTTGCCCACTCCCGTGCCCACTCGCTGGCTCCCGCGCTGGCTCTCCCCGGAACGATGCCAGGCTGATCGTCAGCCGTCAATGGCATCGCGTCGCATCGGGGTGTGCGGGATGCCGTCCTCGACGTACTCCGGGCCGCTGACCGTGAAACCGTGCCGGGCGTAGAACGCGACCAGGTGTGACTGGGCGTCCAGCACGCAGGGCCGGTTGCCCACCACCTCCAACGCCGCGGTCATCAGCCGGCCGGCGTGTCCGCCGCCGCGCGCCGCCGGGGCCACCACCACCCGACCGATCCGGGCGGCGCCGTCCGGGTCGGCCAGGATTCGCAGGTACGCCAGCGGCGCGCCGCCGTCGGTGAGCCAGAGATGCCGGGTGCCCGGGTCCACGTCACGTCCGTCGAGTTCCGGGTACGGGCAGTTCTGTTCCACCACGAACACGTCGATGCGCAGTTTGAGCAGGTCGTGGAAGGTGCGGGCGTTCAGGTCGGCGAAGGACGCCGTCCGGATCTCGGTGGTCTGTTGGGGCATCCACCGATGGTAGGTCGAGCCGGTCTACCTGGTGTCGTCCCGGTCGGGTGCGAGGTAGGTGGCGGCCACGGCGGTGAGCAGCAGGACACCGCCGACGCTGACCGGCAGCGGCAGCGGCTCGTGCAGCAGGGCCACCGCCAGTGCCGCGGCGGTGAGCGGTTCGAGCAGGGTCAGCACGGCGGCGACGCTGCCCTCAGTCGTGCGCAGACCGGCGTAGAACAACGCGTACGCCACCGCGGTGGTGACCACCCCGAGGTGCAACAGCAGTGCCACGGCGTCCAGGCGTACCGGCACGCTGGCCCCGGCGACCAGGGCGAACGGCGCCAGGGTCAGCGCACCGACCACCGTGGAGACGGTGGTCAACGTCATCGGCCCGGTGCGCTGCGACACCTCCCGGCTGATCAGGGTGGTCACCGCGTACCCCAGGCCGGAGCCCGCCGCGGCGAGCAGGCCGAGCAGTGGGGCGGGGGCCGCCACGCTGGGGTCCGCCGTGGCGCCGGTGATCAGGGCGAGGCCGGCCACGGCCGCGACGAGCGTGCCGAGGCGCAGCGGGCCGGGGAGCCGTCGGGCGCGCACCGACTCCCAGGTCGCGGCGAGCACCGGGGCCAGGCCCAGGCTGACGACTGTGGCGACGCTGACGCCGGCCCAGGCCACGGCGGCGAAGTAGAGCGCCTGGTAGAGACCGAGGCCGATGCCGGTGAGCAGCAGCGGTACGGGTGCCGCGCGCAGGGCGGCCAGGATCGTGCCGAGCCGGCCGGCGGTGCACGCCAGCAGCACGAGCGCGGCGATCGCGAGTCGATGGAAACCGATGCTCACCGGGCTGAGCCCGGTGCTGTCACGCAGGAGTTGCACCGCCACGCCGGTGGTGCCCCACAGCACGCCGGTGACGGTGATCTGGATCAGGCCGGTGCGGGCCGAACGGACGGTCGTGGCCGGGGCGGCCGGCGGCACGGTACGGGAGAGGGACACGGATGCGCTCCGAAGGGTGAGCCGTTGACGGGGACGACGTCGACGGAGCGCGTACGGCAGGGGGCCGAACCGGGTCAGTCACCCGGTCGGCGAGGGCGCGGCGCTCCGTTCAGGAGCGCGGCGGGGGAAGAACACCCAGCGGTGGCCGCATGGCGACGACCGTAGCGCAGAATCGTGCCCGGGTGGGGGCGTTCTTCGGCCGGTGTGCGGTCAGGCGGGGCGTGCGCCGACGGCGTCGCGGATCTCGGCGCCCTCGGCGCCCTCGACCGCGCGGGCGCAGTGCCCACAGCAGAAGAAGCGGCCGTTGACCTCGACGCCATGCCCAACGATCTTGACTTGGCAGTGCTCGCAGATCGGTGCCATCCGGTGGATCGCGCACTCGAAGGAGTCGAAGGTGTGCACGTCACCGCTGACGGTGTGCACCTCGAACGCCATCCAGTAGTCGTTGCCGCAGACCTCGCACGTGGCCATGACCGACCTCCCTCATTGCACCGTTTCGCCCCAGGATGCCGGATGTCTGGACGCGCGCGGACCGGAATGCCGCTCTCCGGCGGCCTAGGCGGCGTGTCGGCTCCGGCGTGTTGCGCTACCTCGGCCGCCATCGATGGATTTATCGATGGGAGTCTTTACTGTTAACAATGTTTAAATTACGTTGAGGGGTACCTACCGGACCCTGGAGAAGGAGCCGCCCCGATGCGTCGAAGAATCACCATCCCGCTGGTGGCGGCCGGTGCTGTCACCGCCACCCTCGCCCTCGCCGCTCCCGCGCAGGCGCACGGCTACGTCTCCGCCCCGCCCAGCCGGCAGGCGCTCTGCGCACAGGGCCGGGTGCCCGACTGCGGGCAGATCAAATACGAGCCGCAGAGCGTGGAAGGGCCCAAGGGCCTGCGCAGTTGCAACGCGGGCATCGCCCAGTTCGCCGTCCTCAACGACGACAGCCGCGGCTGGCCGGCCACCTCGGTCGGTAGCTCGCTGACCTTCACCTGGGTGAACACCGCCCGCCACGCCACCAGCAACTGGGAGTACTGGATCGGCAGCACCCGGGTCGGCGTGGTCAACGGCAACGGCCAGCAGCCGGGCGCCACGGTCTCGCACACCGTCAATCTCGGCGGCTTCTCCGGGCGGCAGAAGATCCTCGCGGTGTGGAACATCTCCGACACTGCGAACGCCTTCTACTCCTGCATCGACGTGCAGATCGGCGGCGGGTCGAACCCGAGCCCCACGCCGAGCGCCTCACCCACCCCACGGCCCACCCCGACCACCGCGCCGACCACCACGCCCGCCCCGGGCGGCAGTTGGACGACGGGCCGGGCGTACCAGGTCGGCGACCAGGTCACCTACGGCGGAGCGACATACCGCTGCCGGCAGGCGCACACGGCGATCCCCGGCTGGGAGCCGCCGAACGTACCGGCGCTCTGGCAACAGGTCTGACCCCCACGGGTGCGGCCACCTGTCGCACCCGTGTCGCCGTCCCCGCGTGAACGGAGCACCCGACATGCCCCGTCGTACCCGTCTGGTGTCCCTCGTCGCCGCGCTGCTGCTCACCGGCGGCTGCGGCGGGTCGCCCACGTCGAGCCCGCCGGTCGTGCCGCAACCGGCGCCCGCAGCCGGACCGGCGTCGTCCGGGGGTGCCGCGTCCGGGGGCGCCGTAGCCGCCCTCGCGCCGGACGCGATGAGCGGGATCGACGTGGTCTTCCTGAGCACCATGGTCGGGCACAGCGAACGCACCCTGCAGATCGTCGCGCTGGCCCGGGACCGGCTGCGCGACGACACGCTGCGTACCCTGGCCGCCGCCATCGAGGCGACCGAGGCCGACGAACTCACCGCGATGCGCGGCTGGCTGCCCACGGCCGGACCGGGGGCCAGTGCGGCCGTACACCGGCATGACGGGCACGGCGACGACGCCGCGCTCGACCGGCTGCGGACCGCGACCGCCGCGGACGTCGACCGGGTGCTGCGCGACGTGCTCGCCGACCATCAGCGCGCGGCGGCCGACCTGGCCCGAGCCCAGGTCGGCGTCGGCCGAAACGAGCAGGTCCGCGACCTGGCCCGGCGGATCGAGCAGTCCCGGACCGCCGAGGTCGAGCTGCTCGGGGGTACGCCGTGAGTGCGTCGCTGTGCCCGGACCGCTCAAGTCAGTGGGGTTCCAGCCGGACCGAGATCGAGTTGACGCAGTGCCGGGTGTCCTTCGGGGTGAAACCCTCCCCGTGGAACACGTGCCCGAGGTGGCTGTCGCAGCGCGCGCAACGGATCTCGGTGCGGGCCATGCCGAGGCTGCGGTCCTCGATCTCCTTCACCCGGCCCGGGATGGCGTCGTCGAAGCTCGGCCACCCGCAGTGCGAGTCGAACTTCGTGTCACTGGAGAAGAGCTCCAGCCCGCAGGCGCGGCAGTGGTAGACCCCCTGGGTCTTCGTGTCCACGTACTCACCGACCCACGGGCGCTCGGTGCCGGCCTCCCGCAGGACGTGGAACTCCTCGGGGGTCAACCGGACCCGCCACTCGTCTTCGCTGCGGGGCAGTTCGTTGTCGTCAAGACTCACCCGTCAACGGTACGTCGAACGCCGGGGGTGTGGCATAAGGTCGCGAGATGGCGGGCACCAAGGCAGCGGTCACCGAGGTCGAGGTGGCCGGGCACAGCGTACGACTGAGCAGTCCCGATCGGGTGATCTTCCCCCAGCGGGGCTTCACCAAGGCGGACGTCTTCCACTACTACCTGGCGGTGGGCGACGGGATCATGCGTGCCCTGCGGGAGCGGCCCACCACGCTGCAACGCTTCCCCGAGGGCGTCGAGGGTGAGGCGTTCTTCCAGAAGCGGGTGCCCACCCGAGGGGTGCCGCCCTGGGTGACGACCGCCCAGATCACCTTCCCCAGCGGTCGCAGCGCGGCGGAGCTGTGCCCGGCCGATCTGGCGCACGTGGCCTGGGCGGCGCAGATGGGCACCATCGTCTTCCATCCCTGGCCGGTGCGCGCCGCCGACGTCGACCGACCCGACGAGCTGCGTATCGACCTCGACCCGCAGCCCGGCACCGACTTCGCCGACGCCGCGCAGGCCGCCGCGGAGGTCCGCGCGCTCCTCGACGAGCTGGGCGCGACCGGCTGGCCGAAAACCTCCGGCGGTCGCGGCGTGCACGTCTACCTGCGCATCCAGCCCCGCTGGACGTTCACCGAGGTGCGCCGGGCCACCATCGCCCTCGCCCGGGAGGTGGAGCGCCGCAACCCCGACCTGGTCACCACCGCCTGGTGGAAGGAGGAGCGCGGCAGCCGGGTCTTCGTCGACTTCAACCAGATGGCCCGGGACCGGACTATCGCCTGCGCGTACTCCCTGCGAGCCAACGCACGGGCCACCGTCTCCACGCCGGTCACCTGGGACGAGCTGCCCGACGTCGACCCGGACGACTTCGACCTGCGGACCGTGCCGACGCGGCTCGCCGAGCGCGGCGACCCGCACGCCGGCATCGACGACGCACCGTGGGACATCACCCCGCTGTTGGAGTGGGCCGACCGCGACGCCGCCGCCGGCCAGGGCGACCTGCCCTACCCACCGGACCACCCGAAGATGCCAGGCGAACCCAAGCGCGTGCAGCCCAGCCGCGCCAAGCGCACTCCCGACGACGAGGTTGCCTGAGGCGGCGAACGCCGGTGCGGCTACGCGCGCGCTGGGTAACGCGGCCGTCGTGGCCGGGCAGCAGGCTGGACGATCACGGGAGCGGTGACCTTCACCAGGCCGCCGCGTATGACGAATATCGACCTCCGGGCCGTGGCGTCACCAGCGGGGTTCAACTGGTATCCATCAATCCGCAGCCACCCGTCGTCCTCGTCAGCCTGGCCAAGGAGTCCAAGAGCAAGGGCTGGTACCACGCCTATGGCGAGGTGATCCCGCGCTGGTTTGAGCTGTACGTCGGGCTTGAGTCAGCGGCCAGTCGAACCCGGAGCTATGAGCACGCGGTGGTGCCGGGGCTGTTGCAGACGCCGGAGTACGCAGCGCAGGTGGTCCGTACGCGCCCGAGCGTGCCGGACGACGAAGCGGCAAAGCTGGTTGAGTTGCGTATCGAGCGCCAGCGGTTACTAACGCGGAAGCGGCCTGCCGCTCCCGCACTGGACGTGATCATCGAGGAAGCTCTACTACACAAAGACGTGCCCGGTATGCCGGCACAGATAGACAAGCTTGTGCGGGCTAGTGATGCACGCAATGTGTCCATCAGGGTGCTGCCGCTGAACGGCGCGATCACTCAAGTCGTGGTGTCGGGCGGATTCGTCATCCTCGACTTTCCGACGAACGGGGCGAGGTCCGCCGAGCCGACGACGGTATACAACGAGGGTCTTTCGGGTGCGCTCTACCTGGATCGAGTTGAAGAGGTCAGGACGTACGCGGAAGTTTGGAACGCCCTCACCGCTCAAGCGTTGAGCGTTGAGGAATCCCGGAAGCTGATGCAGGGAATCAAGGAGAGGCACCATGATTGATCTGACCGGCGCGGCCTGGCGCAAGAGCACCCGGAGCGGAGCACAAGGTAACTGTGTGGAGGTTGCCGACAACATTCCGGGTGTCGTCGCTGTTCGGGACAGCAAGGATAAGGATGGCCCTGCGTTGGCCTTCCTTCCGGTGACCTGGGGCGCGTTCGTCTCGTACGTGAAGGCAGCCAAGTAGCCCGCTGAGGCTGCCGGAACGACGGGAAACCCCCGACTCTCCCGCAGAGGACAGGTCGGGGGTTTCTGGCACCTCGTTGTGCGGGTCCGTATACCCGCCACCCAGCTAGCCTTTGCGAGGTGAGCGACTACATGCAGGTGTCCACCGCCGCCCCCACCCGGGAAGCGGCAGTGCGGCTGGCCGAAGGCGCAACGGCGGCACGCTTGGCGGCAGGCGCGCAGGTGGCCGGACCGGTGCTGTCGGTGTATTGGCACCTCGGCGAGCAGGGCATGAGCGAGGAATGGCAGGTGCTGCTGTACACCACGACCGACAGGTACCCGCGGTTGGAGGCGTACCTCATCGACGCACACCCGTGGGAAAACCCTCAGGTCACCGCCACGGCGGTCGTTCACGCCTCGGCCGACTACCTGGCGTGGATCAAACGGACAGTCGAGGGCGGGTAGCCGCCTCGGTAGAGCCGGTCTGCCGCAGCGGCAACGCTGTGCCAGGCGACGAGGACGGTCTCGGCGACGATGTCGGCCGCGTCCTCGGGCTGCTCGACGCGCCGCATCGCGTACGCCAGCAGTGGCTCGACGTTGACCGTGTGCGCGGCCGCCGGTGTCGCGCGAACTTGTCGTACACCTGTTCTAGGGTTTGGTGGTGATCGATGAGTTGGCACGGGCGGAGAGTGCGGTGGCGACCTGCGCCGACGCGTCCGTTTGGGCGCTCTCCGAGCACGACCTGGTCGCGGCGCTCGACGCCACGCACCGGCTTCAGCAGCGGCTGGCGGCGGTGCAGTTGGCGGTCGTTCGGGAGCTGGACGGTCGGGGCACCGCGGTCGGGCAGGGCGCGTCCTCGACGACCGTCTGGTTGCGTCACCGCCTACGCCTTGACGTCGCCGCTGCCCGTCGACTGGTCGGCCTCGCCGCTTCGCTCGACGTGGCACCGCCCGCCGTGCGTGACGCTCTGGCGAGCGGGGCCGTCACCGTGGAGCAGGCCCGGGTCATCGCCGAGGCGGTCGCCACCGTGTCGGCCCGCGCCGGGGGTGAGGTCGCCGACAAGGCCGTGGGCGTGCTTGTCGACTGGGCCGCGCAGTTCGACCCCACCCTGCTGCGCAGGCTCGGCAGCCGGATCCTCGACCACGTCGCACCCGAGATCGCCGACGCCGCCGCGGCGGCGGCCCTGGAGGCCGAGGCCGCTCGCGCCGCCCGCGACCGGCATGTCACCGTCTCCGAGCGGGTCGGCGGGCGACTACGGCTCAGCGGCACCCTCGACGCGGAGACCGCCGCGCTCGTGCGCGCCGCCATCGACCCGCTCAGCGCACCCTGCGGGCCCGACGACACCCGCACCGCCGGCCAGCGTCGGCACGACGCCCTCGCCGAGGTGTGCCGGCTGGTGCTGCGTACCGGCGAGCTGCCCGAACACGGCGGCGACCCGGCCCAGCTCGTCGTCACCACCGACTTCGACGGGCTGACCCGGCAGTTGGGTGCCGGCACCCTCGACACCGGCGCGCACGTCACCCCGGAGGCCGTGCGTCGGCTCGCCTGCGACGCCGCCATCCTGCCCGCCGTGCTCGGCGGTGCCGGTCAGGTCCTCGACGTGGGCCGGCAGCGACGCCTCGTCACCGGCCCGCTGCGACGGGCGTTGGTGCTGCGCGACGGCGGCTGCGCCTTCCCCGGGTGCGACCGGCCGCCCCGGTGGTGCGCCGCCCACCACATTCGACACTGGGCCGACGGCGGCCCGACAAGTCTCGACAACGCGGTGCTGCTCTGCGGCCACCACCATCGGCACCTGCACCAGACCGAGTGGGTGGTCCGGCTGGGGGGCGACGGCAAACCGGAGTTCGTCCCGCCGGCCTGGCTCGACCCCGACCAGATCCCACGCCGCAACCACTACCACCGGCGAACGTAGCCGATCCCCAATGACCCGAAGCGGGGAGCGAGGTGCGAGGCTGCTCGCGGTGTTCCGCCGCCCCGGGCGCGTCGCAGCGTTCGGGCGGGCCGGCGGTCGCGCCCGCGCGGATGATCGGGGTCGCCGCCGCGCGGATGAAGCGGGTTCGGGTCAGCCTGGGGTGAGGACGCAGAACTCGTTGCCTTCGGGGTCAGCGAGGACCGTCCACGGGACCTCGTTCGGGCCCAGGTCGACGGTGGTGGCGCCGAGGGTCCGCAGTCTGGCCGCCTCGACCGCCAGGTCGTCACCCGGATAGGGGCGAACGTCGAGATGGACGCGATTCCAGCCGGTCTTCACGTCGGGCGTACGGATGAACTCCAGATAGGGGCCGACGCCCTGGGCGGAGCGCAGCACCGCGCTGTCGTCGGTCACCTCGTGCAGGGTCCAGTCCATGGCCTTGTTCCAGAAACTGGCCATGGCTCGCGGGTCCGCGCAGTCGACCACCACGGCGGCGATCGGGCCGGTGTCCCGGTAGCGCGGTCGGGGGTCCAGCACGCAGAACTCGTTGCCCTCCGGGTCGGCGAGGACCGTCCACGGCACGTCACCCTGGCCGATGTCGGCGGGTGTCGCACCCAGATCCAGCAGGCGCGTGACCAGTTGCTCCTGCTGGGCCGCCGAGGTGGTGGCGAGGTCGACGTGCACGCGGTTCTTCACCGTCTTGGGTTCCGGGGAGACGACGAGGTCGATGCAGACGGCGACGGGGTCGGGATAGACGAAGCCCTCGGGTTCGAGGTTTGTCACACCGGGTCCCTCGCTGGAGACTCCCCAGCCGAGTGCCTCCGCCCAGAAACCGCCGAGGGCGGAGTCGTTGCGAGCCTTCATGTTGATCTGCACGAGCCGCGTCGCCATGGCGACGATGATAGGGCCCGGCCGGCCGACCGGCGGCTGCGGCCGTGGCGGGGGCGGGGGCGGCGGGGGCCATCGAGTCGGCGTGGCGGCAGCGTCGGTCGTGGCGGTTAGCCTGCCGTCATGGCGAGCCCAGAGCTGGATGAGTTGATCGTCGCGGACGCCGACGCCCTGCGCGTGTGGTTGTCGGCCAACCACGCCACGTCCCCCGGTGTCTGGGTGGCCCTGACCAAGAAGGGCGGCACCGTCACGACGCTGACCTGGCAGCAGGCGGTCGACGAGGCCCTGTGTTTCGGCTGGATCGACGGGCAGGCCCGGAAACGGGATGCGGAGACGTCCTGGATCCGGTTCACCCCGCGCCGGTCCCGCAGCTCCTGGTCGCAACGCAACGTCGCCCACGTGGCCCGGCTGGAGGAGCAGGGGCGCATGCAACCCGCGGGGCGCGCCGCTGTCGAAGCCGCGAAGGCGGACGGGCGGTGGGCTGCCGCCTACGCCCCGTCGTCGGAAGTCGAGGTGCCGGCCGACCTCCTGGCCGCCATCGCGGCGGACCCCGCCGCGCAGGCCATGTTCGACGTGCTCACCAGGACCAACCGGTTCGCTCTCGCCCACCGTGTCAACGGCGTCAAGAGGGCGCAGACCCGCGAGCGGAAGATCGTCGAGTTCGTCGCCATGCTGGCCCGGCACGAGACGATCCACCCGCAGAAGGCGAGGCCGGTGTCCGGG
The DNA here is from genome assembly GCF_043198035.1 of Micromonospora sp. NPDC048898. Taxonomy (NCBI): domain Bacteria; kingdom Bacillati; phylum Actinomycetota; class Actinomycetes; order Micromonosporales; family Micromonosporaceae; genus Micromonospora; species Micromonospora sp. NPDC048898. Next base: position 206,032 of record NZ_JBICUF010000001.1, on the reverse strand, counting down.
CCGACGCCGGGCCGCGCGGGAGGCGACTCCCCAGAGAGCGATTGACTTTCGATAGGTAACGAGCGAAACTCGATGTATGGTTACAGAGCATCGAGCGGTAGCCGCTCTCAGAGTTTTTCTCGGGGTGCTGTTCGTGGTCCTGATCGGGTTCCAGACGTTCTCGCTGCCCGGACAGTTCGCGCACATGGCTCAGGAGTCCCCGGAGGATGCCTACCTCCGGTGGCCGTTGACCGCCATCACGGTGTTCTGGGTGCTGTGCGTCCAGGTGGTCATCGTCTCGACCTGGAAGCTGCTCAGCCTGGTCAAGAACGACCGCATCTTCACCGAGGTGTCCCTGAAGTGGGTCGATCTGATCGTGTGGGCCGTCGGCGCCGCGTGGGTGGTGCTCGTGGGTGTCTTCCTCTACGTCGGCTTCAACGCCGACGACCCGGGTGCTCCGATCCTGCTGTTCCTGCTGACGATGGGCGTCACGGTGCTCGGGCTCCTCATGGTGGTGATGCGTGCGCTGCTGCGGCAGGCAACCACGCTGCGGACCGACATGGAGGCGGTGATCTGATGCCCATCGTCGTGCGCATCGACGTGGAGTTGGCCAAACGCAAGATGAGCGTCGGAGAGTTCGCCGAGCGTGTCGGGCTCACGCCCGCCAACGTGGCGGTGCTCAAGAACGGCCGCGCCAAGGCCGTCCGCTTCAGCACGCTGGAGGCGATGTGCCGGGTGCTCGGCTGCCAACCCGGCGACCTGCTCGAATGGGTCGAGGAGGAAACCCCATGAGGTACGTCCTGACCGTCGGCGTCATTCTCGTGGCCGCCCTCGGCATCGCCGGCATCGCGCACGGGGAGGCCGACGACTCGCCCGGTCTCCAACTCCTGGGCGTCGTGCTGGTGATCGGCGCGGCGGCGTTCGGCATCCGCAACCTCCGCGGCGGCAGCTAGTCGAGCGGCGGCAGCTAGCTGAGCGGCGGCAGCTAGCCGAGCGGCGGCAGCTAGCCAACCGGTCGGGGCGTACGCCGATCCCTCTCCTAGTAACGATCATGTAACGGGCGCGAACCTTTCCCGGTAGGTCGCCTGTCTTGATGGTCATCGGCCCGTCAGGGCCAGGGGAGGCGTCGGATGAAGCTGGTGTGGAGGCGGGCCCGGGAGGCGCGCGGGTTGCTGGTCGCCGCGGTGATCGCGGCCCTGGTCGCCGTCGCGTTGGTCACCGGGTTGTCCGACTACAACCGTCGGGCGGTGGACGCCGGGCAGCGGGCGCTGGTGGCCGCCTCGCCGGCCGAGGAACGTGGCCTCCTGGTCAGTGGGTCGGGTGGACGCGACGCGGCCGAGTTCGCCACCCGCGACGGGGCGGTCCGCGCCGAGTTCACCGACGGGCTGGCCGGCGTTCCGGTCAGCGTCTCGGTCGCCCGGTACGGCACCGGCCGGGAGCTGACCGGCTCGCTCGGATCCGTGCCCCGTACCGGTGACGAGCCCGTCTTCGCCAACCTGGCCACCCTCGACGACCTCGCCGTGCACGCGGAGCTGACCAGCGGGGCGTGGCCCCGCCCGGGTGGGAACCCGATCCAGGTGAGTCTCCCGGAGCGTGCCGCGGGTGCGCTGGGCCTCAGCGTCGGGCAACGCATCCCGGTACGCGACCGGGCCACCGAACGGCGCAGCGAACTGGTGCTCGCCGGCACCTGGCGGCCCCGCGACCCGACGGACGCGTACTGGCTGCTGGCCCCCGGGGTCGGTACGGGCAGTGCCGGGTCCGGCACCTCGTACGGGCCGTTCGCACTCGACCCGGCTGACTTCGCGGCGGTCTTCCCCGGCTCGGTGTCGGCATCCTGGCTCGTCGAACCGGATCTCGGTGGCGTCGACGTGGCCGATCTGCCCGCCGTGCGCAAAGCCCTCACCGTGGCGTCCTCGGCCGCGCCCGAAGCCGCCCAACTGGGCACCTCCGGGCAGACGGTGACCAAGATGCCGCAGCTGCTGGATCGGATCGCCCGCGCCGACCTGGTCGGCCGTTCCGCGTTGGCCACCCCGCTGCTGCTCATCCTGGTGCTCGGCGGGTACGCGCTGGTGCTGGTCGCCGCTCTGCTGCACGAGGACCGTCGCGCGCAGACCGCGTTGCTGCGTGCCCGCGGTGCCGCCCGCCGACAGTTGGCCGGCCTGGCCGCCCGCGAGGCGACCCTGGTGGTCGCCCCCGCCGTCCTGCTCGCGCCGGTGATCGCCACCGTGGCGCTGCGATTCGTCCGACCCGGCGGTGCCGAGCAGTTGTCCGCCGCCGGCGGCAACACCACTCTGGTCTGGGCGGCCGCCGCGGCCACGGCGGCCGGCTGCCTGGTGGCCATGGTTGCCCCGACACTGCGCGGCGCCGGCACGTACGTGGCCGACATGGCCGCCCGCTCCCGCCCGAACCGGGCGGCGAGCGTCCAGCGGGCCAGCGTGGACCTGGTGCTCGTGGCGCTCGCCGTGCTCGCCTGGGTGCAACTGCGCCGGTACGCCTCGCCGCTGGCCGGCTCGGGCGGCCGGCTCGGGCTCGACCCGCTGCTGATCGCCGCCCCGACACTCGGAGTGCTGGCGGGTGCCGTGCTGGCGCTGCGGGTGCTGCCACCGGTCACCCGGTTCGCCGAACGGTTCGTCGACCGGCGGCCCTGGACGGCCACCATGTTCGGCATGTGGCAGGCCGGTCGGCGTCCGCACGCCGGCCCGGTGCTGCTGCTCGCCCTCGCCGTCGGTGGCAGCACCCTGGCCTGGTCCCTGATCAGCACGGGGGAACGGTCCCAGGTCGAGCAGGCCGGCCACACCGTCGGCGCCGACCTGCGGGTCACCGAACGAGCCGGGGCCGCCCCGCTCACCCGGGCCGGTGAACTCGCCGCGCTGCCGAGCGTGAACCGGGTGCTGCCGGCATGGCGGGACGACATCCGGGTCGGCCGGGAGGACCTGCCGGTGACCGTGATCGGCATCGACCCGGCCAGCGCCCCCGGTGTCGTCCGACTCGCCGACCGGCTCAGCGACGATCCGGTGTCCCAGCAGTACCAGCGCATGATCCAGGCGCGCGGTGCCAGCGGGGGAGTCGAGCTGCCGGAGGGCACCCGGGCGGTCACCGGCACCGTCCGCACGCCGGTCGAGCAACCCGCCGAGCCGCACCGGGTCGCGGTCTCGTTGCTGTTCACCACACCCGACGGGCTCGCCTTCCGGCTGCCCGCGGTCGACGCGCCGAGCACCGGGCAGGCCAGCCGGTTCACGGTCAAGCTGCCGGACGTGGGCGGAGCGCGGCTGCGGCTGGCCGGCTTCGAAGCCGACACCGGGTTCGCGGGCACCTCGTACGGGTTCGCGGCGCAAGAGCTGGCGCTTGTCGATGCCGGCGGCACGGCCCGGCCGGCCGAGCTGCCCGGTGACTGGACGGCGACGTGGCCTGGCGGGCCGCGCACGCTGGTGAAGTCGAGCGGCGCCGGGCTCGTCGCCGACCGCCCCGTCCAGATGATCTCCGAGGGGAGCCGGATGGATCGGCCGGCGAGCCGGTTCGTCGTCGTACCGGGAGTGGCGGGCGCAAACGTCGCCGCCGTGCCGGTGCTGATGACCCCCCGGGTACGCGAGGCGCTGAGCCTGCGCCTCGGCGACACCGTCGAGCTGGCGCTCTCCGGGGTGACGCTGCGGGTCCACCTGGTCGGTGAACTGGAATCCGTGCCGACCACCACCGGCGAGGGCGTACTGCTCGACCTGCCGGCCGCGGTCGACGCGATGATCGGTGGCGGCGGGGCGATCCGCCCGATACCGGAGTGGTGGATCGGAGCCACCGACGCGACGGCTGCCGCCGGCGCTGCCGCCGAGCTGCCCGGAGTGACAGTCCTCAACCGGCAAGCGGTGATCACCGCCGCGGCGGACGACCCGTACTGGCAGGGGTCGCGGACCGGCATGCTCGCCGCCGCGCTCGGCGCGGTGCTGCTCGCCCTCGTCGGCCTGATGGTGGACGTGTGGGCCACCGCCCGACGGCGGCTCAGTGAGTTCGCGGTGCTGCACACCCTCGGTGCCACGCCTCGGCTGCTGGCCCGGGCGCTGCTGGCCGAACAGACCTTCCTCGCCGGCCTCGGCGTCGGGGTCGGTCTGCTGCTCGGCGCCGCGGTCGGAGCCACCATGGCCCCGCTGGTCATCCTCACCCCGGCCGCTGGTCGGCCGATCCCCCCGGCGACGTTCGCGCTGCCCTGGGTGCCGATCGGTCTGACCGCCGTCGGTCTGCTGCTGGCGGCGCTCGCCTTCAGCGCGTTCATCGCCGCCGGCATCCGTCAGCGGGTGGCGGCGGTGCAGCTGCGAATCGGGGGAGAACGATGAGCGTCGGCGCGGCGGTCCGGCGGGTCCGGGCGTACGGTGGGCAGTTTCTGCTGCTGGCGGTGCTGACCCTGGTGGTCACACTGCTGATCAGCGGCGTGCCCCGGCTGGTCAACCGGCTCGCCGAGCAGGGGCTTCGGGCGCAGCTGAACAATGAGCTGCCGGCCCGCCGGGACCTCTCGTACACCACCGGCGTGGTGACCGCCCCCGCTCTGAAAACGGCCATGGGCGGCGCCCGTGAGCGGTTCGAGGCCCTGGCCGCGGACCTGCCGCCACAGGTGCGGTCGGCGGTGAGCGAGCGGTGGTACAACGTGGACGCGCAACCGGCCCGCGTGCTCGGGCCGGACCTCGCGGCCCGCAACCTGCTCGTCGACCTGGGTCTGCGGGGCATGCCCGACATCCAGGGCGCCAGCAACCTCGTCGAGGGGACGTGGCCGAGTGAGACGTACCTTCCCGATCGGCCGATCGAGGTGGCGCTCGACGTCGACGTGGCCGCCAAACTCAACCTGCGTACCGGCAGCCAACTGCGCATCGGCAGGGTCGACGACCAGGAAAGGTTCTCCGACGCCGCCCCGCTGACCGTGGTCGGGCTGTTCCGCCCCGTCGACCGTACGGGCGGCATCTGGGACGGGCTGCCATCGCTGCTGCAGATCATCCCACCGGAGGGGGAGGGTGAGCCGTTCATCGCCTCCGGTGTCGTCGCCCAGTCGGCCCTCGACAAGCGGGCCGCGGCGGGTTGGCCGATCCGGTCGAACTGGCGGTACCGGCTGGGTGCCGGCAAAATCGATGCGCGGCAGCTGGACCAGCTGATCGACGGTCTCCAGGAAACGCAGCGGCACAGGCCGGCCGAGCTCTCGCTGGCTCAGGGCATCGACATCCCCTTGCGCGCGTTCGCCGCCCAGGTCAACGCCGCCCGGACCCTGCTGGCGGTGATCGCAGCCGGCGTACTGGCCACGCTGGCCGGGCTGATCGTGCTCGCCGCCATCCTCGCCACCCGCCGCCGCCGGGCGGAGTTCGTGCTGATCCGGGCCCGTGGCGGCGGGACCACGGCCGGCGCCCGCCGAAGCCTCGCCGAGTCGCTGCTGGTGGTGCCGGTCGCCGCCGCGCTCGGCTGGTGGCTGGGCACCCTGGTCCCGGGCGCCCCCGATCCGAGCACGCCGTACGTGATCGCCGCGACTGTCCTGGTCACCCTGGCGCTGCCGTTGGCCACGCTGGCCGTGCCGACCGGCGGGGCGTCCCGCCGCGACCTGGTCCGGATGCGCCCGTCGACCCGCCGGCTCACCGTCGAGGTGTCCGTGCTGCTGCTCGCCGTGCTCGCCGCGGTGTTGCTGCGTCGGCGCGGTCTCACTCTCGGTGAGGTGGACCCGCTGCTGGTGTCGGTGCCGGTGCTGCTCGCGATCGCCGCGGCGGTGCTCGCGCTGCGGGCGTACCCCTGGCCGTTGTTGCTGGTCAGCCGGCTGGCCGCGCGGAGGAGGGGCAGCGTCGCCTTCCTCGGCACGGCGCGCGCCGGCCGGTCGGCGGTCGCCGCCCCGCTTGTCGTCGTGGTGCTCGCGATCGGCACCGCGGCGTTCTGCGCGGTCGTCGCCGCCGGCGTCGACGCGAGCCGGGACCGGGCCGCCGAACGGATCGTGCCCGCCGACGCGGTGATCCGCGGCGAGCGCTTCGCCCCCGACACGATCGACGAGCTGGGCCGCCTGCCGGGGATCCGGGCGGCGACGCGGGTGCTGTACTCGTCCGAGGAGCGGCTGGCGGTCGACGAACTCGGCACCGACCCGCGGCTCGATTCGACAGCCGTGATGCTTGTCGACGGGCCCGGGTTGGACGCGGTGGCCCGGGAGTCCGAGGTGGATCTGCCGCTTCCGGCCGGGTTGCGCACCGCCCGGCCCGAACCGGGGCCGGTGCCGGCGATCGTCTCGCCGGAGGTCGCCGCCGAACTCGCCAAGGCCGGACTCGACCGCTCCGCCTTCATCTCGGTGCAGGGCCAGCGGTACGAGTTCCGGGTGGCCGGCAGCGAGGAGAGCTTCCCCCTGCTGTCGGGGGACACCGACCGGTTCGTCATCCTGCCCTGGCAGGCGTTGCCGGCGCGCACCACCACACCGGTGGCGACCAGCCTGCTGGTCGCCGGCGATCGGCTGGACGCGGAGGCGCTGCGCCGCGCCGGTGACCAGGGACAGTTGCGGTACCAGCAGCAGGGGGCCGTCACCGGGGGGCAACGCCCGCTCGGGGTCGTCGTCGACACCCGGGCCGACGTCCGCCGGGATCTCGGCGCGGGCGGCGCGAACGGCGTACTGGCCTTCGGGTTCGTCGCCGGTGCCGTCGGTGGCTCCGTGCTCGGGCTGCTGGCCATCGCGTTCACCGTGCTGGCCGGTGCGCGCGCCCGCGGCCAGGTGCTGTCCCGGCTGCGTACCCTCGGGCTGTCCCGCCGGCAGTGGCGCGGGCTGCTGCTTGTCGAGTTGGCCCCGCTGGTCGGGGTGTCGGTGCTGACCGGTGCGCTCGTCGGTGCGGTGCTGCCCCTGCTGCTCAACCCGGTGCTCGGCCTGTCCGCGTTCACCAGTGGCATGCCGGTCCGGGTGGCGTTCGAGCCCGGCCTGGTGGCGGCGGTGCTCGCGCTCGGGGTGGTCGCCCTCGGCTTCGCGGTCGCCGTCGAGGCCCTGAACAACCGCCGGTTGCGCCTCGGAGAGGTGCTTCGGCTCGGAGAGGAGAGCTGAGATGACCGCTACCGCCCAGACTTCACTGGTGCCCGACCTGGCCTCCCTGCAGCAGCGGGCAGCGCAACGTGCCGCCGAGCGGGCCGGCGGGCAGGACCGACTGCGCGGGCACATCGTCTGCGACGGCCTGGTGCGCATCTTCAAGACCGAGGGCGTCGAGGTCGTCGCCCTGCAGGGGCTCGACCTGGTCATCGACCGGGGAGAGCTGCTGGCGATCGTCGGCGCGTCCGGCTCGGGCAAGTCGACCCTGCTCAACATCCTCTCCGGCCTGGACACGCCCACCGCCGGCATCGCCCGGGTGGCCGACTACGACCTGCTCTCGCTGTCCGCCAAGCGGCGGCTGAGCTACCGGCGGGAGCTTGTCGGTTTCGTCTGGCAGCAGACCGGGCGCAACCTGCTGCCGTACCTCACCGCGCTGGAGAACGTCGAGCTGCCGATGCAGCTGGCCGGCAAGCGCGGCGGCAGGGCCCGCCGGGAACGAGCCCGGGAGCTGCTCGACATGGTCGGCGTGGGTTACTGCGCGGACCGCCGACCGGGGCAGCTCAGCGGCGGTGAGCAGCAGCGGTGCGCGGTGGCGGTGGCGGTGGCCAACGATCCGGAGGTGCTCTTCGCCGACGAGCCGACCGGTGAACTCGACGAGGCGACCGGCGCCGAGGTCTTCGCGGCACTGCGCACCATCAACGCCGAGCTGGGCGTGACCATCGTGGTGGTGACCCACGACCACGCCGTGGCCACGCAGGTCCGCCGGACCGTCGCGATCCGCGACGGCCGGACCGCCTCCGAGGTACGCCGAACCGCCCGGACCGACGCGGACGGCAACACCGAGTTGGTCAGCGAGGAGTACGCGGTGCTGGACCGCAACGGCCGGATGCAGCTGCCGGCCGCGTTCGTCGACGCGCTCGCGCTGAAGGAGCGGGTCCGGCTCGATCTGGAGCCGGATCACGTGCAGGTACGGCCCGGTGACCGGGCCACGGACGAGCGGGGGGCACGGGCATGAGTGGTCGGGACATGGTGGTGACCGGTGCGGCCGGGTTCGACGGTGGGGCCGGGTTCGACGGCGGAACCGCTGCGCAACCAGTCGAGGTGGTCCGGGTCAGCGGTGTGAGTCGCACCTTCGGCCGGGGCGAGCACGCCGTGCACGCGGTGCGGGACGTCTCGTTCAGCGCCAACAAGGGCGAGTTGGTCGCCATCCGTGGTCGGTCCGGGGCCGGCAAGACCACCCTGTTGAACCTGATCGGCGGTCTCGACCGCCCGGACAGCGGCCAGGTGGTGGTAGCCGGGCACGAGGTGACCGCGGCCGGCGAGGCGGAACTGCTCCAACTGCGCCGGGGCACCGTCGGGTTCGTGTTCCAGACCTTCGGGCTGGTGCCGATCCTCTCCGCCGCCGAGAACGTGGGTGTGCCGTTGCGGCTGGCGCAGGTGCCGGCCGCCGAGCGGGAGCAGCGGGTCGCCGTGCTGCTGGAAATGGTCGGCCTGGGCGGCCACGCGGCGCAGCGTCCCTACGAACTCTCCGGTGGGCAGCAGCAGCGGGTCGCGGTGGCCCGAGCCCTGGCCAACGAGCCGGACCTGCTCATCGCCGACGAGCCCACCGGTCAGCTCGACTCGGAGACCGGTCGGTCCATCATGGACCTGCTGCGCGCGGTGGTGCACGCGCGCGGCATGACCGCGCTGGTGGCCACGCACGACCCGGCCCTGATCGACCTCGCCGACCGGGTGCTCGTCCTGCGCGACGGTCGCCTGGTCGACGGCTGACCGCTGGTGGAGATTCGCTACGTCGCCTGGTCGGCTCGGTCGGCGCCCTTGCGGCCGTCGGGTAGGGCGCCGGCGAGCGGGATCAGCAGGCAGCCCAGCAGGGCCAGCAGGGTCCCGACGCCCGGCCCGGTGACGAGTAGTTCCTCCTCGGCGTAGGGGTCATTGGCCTCGAGGTACCAGAACACGCCGGTGAGGCTGCCGCAGGCCAGCACGTTGGAGACGAGCATCCCCAGACTGGCCTGCCGCCACACCCAGCGGGACGGCCCGGCGTTGGCGAGCGACAGCACCGCGAACACGGCGGCGATCACCGCGAACGGCAGCGCCAAGCCGATCACCCGCCTGCCCGGGGTGACATCCGTCGAGCCGGGGTACACGCTTCGCCAGGCGGGCAGCCAGAACGCGACGACGACCAGCAGGACGCCGACCGCCAGGAGCGCTGCGCCAGTCCGTCGCCAAGGCGGGCGCGACGGTGCGGCGGCGGGCTTCGTCGGTCTGCTCACGGCAGCGAACGTAACCCGGTCGGGGTGACGCCCGCTGCCCCCGCCAGGCGGGCGGGAGGCGGGTCAGAGCGCGAGCTTCATGCCCTCGTGGCTGGCCACGAAGCCGAGGCCCAGGTAGAAGCGGTGCGCGTCCACGCGGGTCCTGTCGGTGGTGAGCTGCACCAGCGCGCAGCCACGCTGCCGGGCCTGGTCGACGGCCCAGGTCATCAACTGCTGCCCCAGCCCTTGGCCGCGTCGGTCGGAGCGGACCCGGACCGACTCGATCAGCGATCGCTCCGCGCCGTGCCGACCCAGGCCCGGGATGTAGGTGATCTGCAGGCAGCCGACCAGGTCGCCGGCCTGTTCGGCCACGATCAGCTGGTTGCGCGGGTCCGCGTCGATGGCTGCGAACGCCCTCTCGTAGGCCTCGTCGACCTCGGTGAAGTCGCGGGCCTTACCGAGGACGTCGTCGGCGAGCAGGGCGATGACGGCGGGCAGGTCGGCCCGGACCGCCTCCCGGTAGGTCACGTCGCTCATGCCGGTGATCCTGGCACAGCGAAACCGGCGAATGTGTCTGTGCCGGTTGCGGGCAACGGGCAGCATGGGGCGGCATGGAGCTATTGCTGCTGCCGTTCCGCTGGACATACCGGGCGTTGGTGTGGTTCGCGAACTCGCCCCGCACGCTGATCACCTCGTACCTGTTGATGATCGTGGTGGCCGGAGTCATCTACGGGGAGGTCGAGGAGCGCAGCCCGGCCGACGCGGTCTGGTGGGCGGTGGTGACCGCCTCCACCGTCGGGTACGGCGACATCTCGCCGACGACCTGGGCGGGCCGTACGCTGGCCGCGCTGCTCATCTCGACAATGGTGCTGCTGGTCATCCCGCTGATCACCGCGCACTTCGCGAGCCGGCTCATCGTCGACGACAACGCCTTCGAGCACGAGGAGCAGGAGCAACTCAAGGCCGACGTGCGCCGCATGCGGGCGCTGTTGGAGGAGTTGGCCACCCGGCAGGGGATCGATCTGCCCCCGCTGCCCCCGACCCAGCCGGTCAGCGGGCCGGGCAGCGCTTCCCCTCCGGCGGCACGGTCAGGTCGAGCAGGTACGCGTCGACCGCGTTGGTGATGCAGGACGTCTGCGGGTACGCGGTGTGCCCCTCGCCCTCCCAGGTGAGCACCCGGCCGACACCCAGCATCGACGCGAGGCGCGGCGTCTGCTCGTAGGGCGTCGCCGGGTCGCCGGTGGTGCCGACCACCACGATCGGCGGCGCGCCGTCGGCCTTCCCGGTCGGGTACGGGTCACGCCCACCCGGCCACTCGACGCAGCTCAGCATGCCGACCGCCAGCGCCGGCCCGAACAGCGGATATTTCCCCCGCCACTCGGACTGCAACTGCCGGATCTGCTCCCGGCTCGGCTTCTCCGTCTCGTCGGCGCAGTTGATGGCCAGGTTGGCGTCGAACAGGTTCGAGTAACGCCCGTCGTCGCCCCGGCCGGCGTACGCGTCGGCAAGCCGGAACACGTCCTTCGGGTCACCCTCGGCCAGCCGGTCGATCGCCTTGGCCAACTCCTGCCAGCCGGATTCGGTGTAGAGCGACGAGATGACCGCGTAGAACACCCAGCCGGCGGTGGCCTCCCGCCCGCCGGCGCCGCGTACCGGAGAGGCTTTGGCCTTGTCGATGGCCGAGGTGACCGCGGCCCGCGCGTCCGGGGCGATCGGGCAACGGTCGGCGTTCGCCGCGCACCAGCGGGTGAAGTTGGTGAAGGCCCGCTCGAAGCCGCGGGCCTGGCTCTCCGAACCCTCCACCAGCCGCTGCTGCGGGTCCACGGCGCCGTCGAGCACCAGCGCCCGCACCCGCTGCGGGTAGAGCTGGGCGTACGTGGCGCCGAGCAGGGTGCCGTAGGAGTAGCCCAGGTAGGTCAGTTTGTCGTCGCCCACGGCGGCGCGCACCGCGTCCATGTCGCGGGCGGCCTGCTCGGTGCCGAACAGCGGCAACTGGTCGCCGTAGCGGTCGCCGCAGCCGCGCCCGATCCGCTGGCTCAGGCCGGCGAAACCGTCGAACTCCGACTGGCTCGCCGGGTCGGGGTCGAAGCCGAAGCTGGCGTCCAGGTCGGCGTCGGAGATGCACTTCACCGGGCTGGACCGGGAGACCCCGCGCGGGTCGAAACCGACGATGTCGAAGCGCTCGGTGATCGAGGTGGGAAGCCCGCCGAACTGGGCGCCGAAGGAGAGGTAGACGGCGGTGTCGACGCCGGACCCGCCGGGGCCGCCCGGATTGACGACAAGGGAGCCGATCCGGTCGCGTTGCTTCGTGGAGCGGGCCCGCAGCAGGGCGATCTCGAAGGTCTGACCGGCGCCCGGGCCGGCGCTCGCCCCGCCGCCGGTGCCCCAGTCGCGGGGCACCGCGATCCGGGCACACTCGTAGCGCATGCCCGGTGCGGTGCGCCCGACCAGATCTTCGGGCACCTCCGGGCAGGGCCGCCAGGTGGGCGCGCTGCCGGTCGGCGCGGCCGTGCCCTCGGCCGCCACCTCCGTGCGTGGCGCGAACGCCGGCAGCGTGCAACCGGCGGTGAGCAGCACCGCCGCGGTGAAGGTGGCCAGCGTGCGACGGACCCGGTGACGGGTCGCCATCCGGGGCTGACGGGCGGTGCGGATCACGTGCTCCTCCGGGGTCGAGTCGACGGCCAGGCTACGCCGAGCCGTTGGCGGCCCGGTCCACGGTGGCTGCCGGGTCGCCGCGCAGCACCTGGTCCACATCGAAGCGGACCGGCCGGTCGAGCTGGTCGTAGCGGCAGGAGCGCGGATCGCGGTCCGGGCGCCAGCGGACGAAGCGGGCCGTGTGCCGGAACCGTTCGCCCTCCATCGCGTCGTAGCCCACCTCGACCACCAACTCCGGGCGGACCGGCTCCCACTCCAGGTTCTTCGTGCCGGTCCACCGGCTCACCCCACCCGGGATGCGTTGGCCGCGCTCGTGGTCGCCGTGCACCCACGGGTGCTCGCCGCCGGTGTCCCGGTAGGGGGCCAACTCGTCCAGCAGCTCGGCGCGGCGGGCCATGGTGAACGACGCGCTCACCCCCACGTGGTGCAGGACCCCGGCGTCGTCGTAGAGCCCGAGCAGCAGCGAGCCCACCACCGGGCCGGACTTGTGCCAGCGGAAGCCGGCCACCACCGCGTCCGCGGTGCGGGTGTGCTTGACCTTGGACATCAGCCGCTTGCCCGGCTCGTACGGCAGGTCGGCCGGCTTGACGATCAACCCGTCCAGCCCGGCGCCCTCGAAGACGTCGAACCACCGGCGGGCGGTGTCGGGATCGGTGGTGACCTGGGTGACGTGCACCGGCGGGCGCACTCCGGCCAGCGCCTCGACCAGCCGCTCCCGGCGGAGCGGGTAGGGCTGGTCGAGCAGCGCCTCGTCATCGATGGCCAGCAGGTCGAACGCGACGAAATCGGCAGGTGTGGTCTCGGCCAGCAGCTTCACCCGGGACGCGGCCGGGTGGATGCGCTGGGCCAGCAACTCGAAATCCAACCGGGGCTGGCCGCCGGGCCCGTCGCGCCGGATGACGATCAGCTCACCGTCGACCGCGCACCGCTCGGGCAACTGCCGGCGGGCCTGGTCGACCACCTCGGGGAAATAGCGGGTCATCGACTTGCCGCCCCGGCTGGCCAGCTCGACCTCGGCACCGTCGCGGAACACGATGCACCGGAACCCGTCCCACTTGGGCTCGTAGGTCAGGCCGGACGCGGTGGGCAGCTTGGCGACACTCTTGGCCAGCATCGGCTCGACCGGAGGATTGATCGGCAGGTCCACGGCGACCAGTCAATCAGACGGCACCGACAGCCGTGAGGCAGATCACCGTGGGCGCCGGGGAGTGTGTCCGTCCGCGCGCCGCTCGTCCCGCTCGGGCGAATCGGATAACCGCAGCTCAGAGCTACTTTCGCGAGGTGTCCGAGTGGGTGTGTGACTGTTGCGGGAGGTGGCGGGTCAGCGTCGAGCTGATCCGGGGCCGCTACCGCTACCGGCTGACCCGCCGTTACCCGCAGCGGTTCGGCGGCGGCCGGAACGTGCTCGGCGAGGTCGGTTCGGTGCCCGAGCTGGAGGAACTGCTGCGGCGGCGTACCCCGTTGAGCCTGGCCGACCTGCGCGAGGCCGCCTGATCCGACGGGGTTGCGCGCGGCTGTCACGATCCACCCGGCGGTCTCGTCCGCACCGGTGGGCGGTGCGCATCGGCGCCGCCGGGGAGGGGACGTGATGCGGTTCGAAGCCACGACGGAGATCGCCGCCGACGCCGAGCAGGTCTGGGCGGTGCTTGTCGACGTGGAGCGCTGGCCGGAGTGGACGGCCTCGGTGTCCCGGGTCGAGCGGGGGGAGCCGGGCCCACTCGCCGTCGGCGCGACCGCGACACTGACGCAGCCGAAGCTACGACCGGCGGTGTGGCGGGTCACCGAGCTGACCGAGGGCCGGGAGTTCACCTGGGTCTCCGACACCCCCGGGGTGCGTACCCGAGGCGAGCACCGGTTGCTGCCCCAGCCCGACGGGCGCACCCGGGTCGAGTTGGCCATCGTCCAGTCCGGGCTGCTGGCCGGTCTGGTCGGCCGGCTGTACGGCGGCCTGCTGCGCCGCTACGTGGGCCTGGAGGCCGAGGGTCTCCAGCGCCGGTGCGAGCGGAGCTGACCGCCACCCAGGCCGCCGCCCAGTACCGCGCGAGCGAGTCAGTACCGCGCGAACGAGCGGATCGGGGCGCGCGGACCGTATTTCGGCGCGCCGAGGCCGGCGGCCGCCAGCAGCACGCAGACCCGGCCCCGGTGACCCCGGAACGGCTCCAACAGGGCCAACATCCGGGCGTCGTCGCCTCGCGGCTCGCCGGCGAGCGCCCAGGCCACCGTGTTCGGGACGTGGTAGTCGCCGACGCTCACCGCGTCCGGGTCCCCGTACGCGACCCGGACCACCTCGGCGGCCGTCCACGGCCCGATGCCCGCGATGGCGGTCAGTCGGCGGGTGGCGGCGTCGGCGTCGGCGCAACGCTCCAACGCCTCGGCGAGCGCGGCGGCGCGGCGCAGTGTGTCGGCCCGACGTTGTTCCACGCCGAACGGGTGGAACACCCAGTACGGGGTGGCGGCCACCGCGGCGGCGTCGGGCGGCAGCAGCAGCGACGGCAGCGGACCGGGCGCCGGCTCCCGGAAGTGCCGCACGGTCGCCGCGTACGCCCGGTAGGCCTCCTTGACGGTGACCTTCTGCTCGAAGACCACGCGCAGCAGCCGGGGGAAGACCTGCCCGGTGCGGGGCATCCGCAGCCCGCGGTGCTCCCGTGCCAGCCGGGCCACCAGCGGGTGCGCTCCGGCCAGCTCGGCGAAGCCGGTCAGGTCGTCGTGCAGCCCGGCGATGGCGTCGGCCCGCGCCACCACGTGCTCGGCGCCCGGCCCGTAGCCCTCGGCGATCAGGTCACCGCCGGCCAGTCGCAGCGCCAGGGTGGCCGGCCCGTCCGGGGTGCGGGTGGCCCACCAGAACGTGCCGGCGACGACGCGTGCGCACGGGTCGTACGGGGTGAAGGTCAGCGCACGGACCGACGCCGCCAGCCGGTAGCCGACGGGCGGGCGCAGCACCCGGGTCGCGGCGGGTTCGGTTCCGGTCACCCCACTACTTTGCCAGGTCACGACGGTGGCCGGTCGCGGCCCTCCCCGGCTGCGACCGGCCACCGTACGTCTCGTGGCACCTGGGTCAGTACGAGTAGCCCGAGCCCCCGGCGTCGTTGGCGCCGCTGTCCGAGGGCGGCGCGACCGGCTTCGGCGTGGAGGTGGGCAGGCACTCGAGGTTCTTCTTGCCGTCCGGCTGGACCACGAACCAGGTGCCGCCCACCGCCTGGCCCTTCCACTGGCCGGGCTTCTTGTCGCCGATGTAGCGGTAGACCGGCCAACCACCGATGGTGATCTGACGGGTGCCGTCCTGGCGGGTCACACTGCTGACCTTGTCGTCGGAGACGCCGGTGAGCTGCGGGTTGCCGTCGGTCAGCGCCGGGGGCCACACCTCGGCGCACTTGTCGACGCAGTTCGACGACGGCGGGTCGGCGGTGTCCTTGTCGAAGCGGTACAGGATCCAGCCGTCCTGGTCGGTGACCACCTTGCCCATCCGGGCGACGGTCTTGCCGACCAGTTTCTCGGTCAGGTCGACGTTCGCGGGTGGCGCGTCGGCGGCTGCCGGCGCCTCCGCGGACGCCGAGGCCTCGGCTTCCACCGATGCGCTGGGCTCGGCCGCGGCGACGGCGACCGGCTCGGCAGCGCTCGAGTTCGCCCCGTCGTAACCTGCGGGAGCGCAGGCCGTTAGTGCGACCATCGCGCTCGCGACGATGACGGTCCGCTTCATCTGTGCCACGTGCCCTCCTCATTCTTGGCAGTTCACCCATAGGTACGGGAGTTTGGCTGTCAAGGTTGAAGGAGTAACAGTGGTCAATTTCACGCGAATTGATTGAACCGATCGGGACATCGATCCGTACGCCCCCGCAGGGGCAGCGCTCTGCCGAAACGAATCGGCGCCGGTCATTGTGACAATGACCGGCGCCGACGCGTGCGTGTACCTACAGGGGCACCGTGACCAGCGGGCTCGCCACCCCAGTGGCATCCACCGACTGCACCTGGAGTTGTTTGATGTCACCCACCACGGCCGACGTGGAGGCACTCAACTCAAGACCCTGCGGTCGGGTGTTGGTGCCGTAACCGCCCTCCGGCACCGACCAGCTCGAGACCACCTCGGCCTCGGCGTTCTTGCGGATCACCACCAGCCGGCAGACGCGTGGGCCGGGCAGCTTGCGCAGGCTGAAATTGATCCGGGTGCCGTAGTCCCGTTTGACCAGGAACACTGTCGTCTGCACGCCGGTCGTCGGGTCGGTCGCGTCGACCTGGTCACCCTCCTCCTCGGTGCCACCCACACCCGGGCCGCTCGGCGGGGCCGTCGGCCCGCTGGTCTGCGGGTCGATCGGCGCACTCGGCGTCGGACCGGCGACCGGAGTCGAACCGCTGTCCGTCACGCTGACGAAGCCGTACCCGGTCAACCCGCCGAAGACCACCACCGCGGCGGCCGTCGCGAGCATCTGACGAAACCGGGTACGCCGGCGGTCGGCCCGGACCGCGCCCAGCGTCCGGTTCAGCAACGCCGGATCGGTCGCCGTCTGCTCCAGCGCCATCATCGTCTCGCCGTCGATGTCGGAGAGCAGCCCGACCACCGGCACCATCGTCTCCAACTCGGCCGCGCACGCCCAGCAGGCGGCGAGATGCTCCTCGAACCGCTCAGTGTCCTGCTCGTCGAGCACGCCGAGCGCGTACGCCGCGACGTCCATGTGATCTGGCCGACTCATTCTGTCACCCCCCGCTCCTGCAGAGCCGTGCGCAGCGCGCGCAGCGCGTAGTAGACCCTCGACTTGGCGGTGCCGAGTGGCAGGCCCAACTCCTCGGCGGCCTCCGGCACCGTCCGCCCCCGAAAGTACGTCGAAATCAGGATCTCCCGGTGCGACTGACTGAGCGTACGCAGCGCGTCCGCCACCGTCATGGTGCGCAACACCCGGTCGGTGCTGTCCGCCTCGGCGAACGCGGTGAGATCACGGTCGTACGTCTCCGGTGGCCGGGCCTCCTGGCTGCGGTGCTCGTCGATGGCGATCCGACGGGCCACCGTGACCAGCCACGGCCGCAGCGAACCCTGCCCCTGCGTGCCCAGGCGGTGCGCGTTACGCCAGGCCCGCAGCAGTGTCTCCTGGACGATGTCCTCAGCACGTTGCCGGTCCCCCCCGGTGAGACGCATGACGAACATCAACAACGGGCCGGCGTGCTCGGCATAGAGCATCCGGATCAGTTGGTCGGAGTGGCTGGCCTCGGTCGACGTCGCCTGGTGGCGCCCGGGCGCCGGTCGCGGCGTCACCGGACCATTCTGGCGAGACGTCGTGTGTGCGTCGACCCCTCGGGCAGACGACGTCGGCCGCGACGAGGACCGCGCCGACAACCAGTCCGCGCTTACCGCATCGCCATGCCAACCGGCCGCCACCGCATGCATGCAGACCTCCGGGGTGTCCGTGACCATCGCCGGCCCACGAAGCGGGCCGCCCGGTGGTACGCGGCAACGCCCCGAGCGGATCAACGAACGGCGGAAATTTTTCCCCGCCGTCGTCCAGTGGGCGGTCAGCGGCGGACGGAGAACAGGCCCGGCGGCGGCGGATCGGAACCGGTGGCGTCGGCGTCGTGGACCACCTGCGCGCCGCTGACGAAACGGTCCAGCTCGTCGCCGGCCACCACCCGGCCCGGGAACCAGTCACCGGCGGCGCGTCGGGTCAGCTCCGGCACCGGCGGGGAGGCCCGCCCGGCGACCAGCACCAGGTTTCCGTACCGGCGGCCCCGCAGCACCGCCGCGTCGCCGACCAGGCAGGCCTGCGGCAGCACCGAGCGGACCGTGGCGACCTGCCCACGCGCGTGCCGCAGCGGCGGGCCGTCGGCCAGGTTCGCCAGATACCACCCCGAGGGGCGCAGCACCCGGGCCACCTCGGCCGCGTACTCCACGGACGTGAGGTGGGCCGGGGTACGCGCACCGGCGAACACGTCGGCGACCACCACGTCGTAGGTGGCGTCCCGGGTGGCGGTCAACACGGCTCGCGCATCCTCCACACGGACCCGCAGCCGGGCGTCGGACGGCCACGGCAACACCCTGCGGACCAGCTCGACCAGGGCGCCGTCCACCTCGGCCACCCGCTGGGTGGAGCCGGGCCGGGTGGCGGACACGTAGCGGGGCAGGGTCAGGGCACCACCGCCCAGGTGCAGCACCCGCAGCGGCGCACCGGCCGGTGCGACCAGGTCCACCGCCGCGGCCAACCGCCGGACGTACTCGAATTCCAGGTGCGTGGGGTCGGTCAGGTCGACGTGCGACTGCGGCGCGCCATCCAGCAGCAGCGTCCACGAGCCGGCCCGGTCCGGATCCGGGACGAGCTCGGCCTGCCCGGTGTCGACAGGCTCGATCACCCGGTCAGCCGCCCGCTTACGTCCCATCGGAACCAGTATCCGCGGTCAACGGGCGGCGCGGGCCGCAGCGGTCAACGCGCGGTGCAGCAGTCGGGAATCGCCGAGCAGGGCACGCAGTCGGCGCTCCAGCCCGGCGATCGGGATCAGGTTCTGTGGGGCCCGCGGATCCTTGTACGGGTTCGAGGCGAAGCGCGGCAGGGTGACAAGCGACAGGTCGGCCAGCTCGATCGCCGCCTCGACGGGCAGGTCGGCGGAGCACTCCACCCGGACGATGCCCGCCCACGGCGCGCCGACCGCCACCGGCAGCC
Source organism: Micromonospora sp. NPDC048898 (assembly GCF_043198035.1). Lineage (NCBI taxonomy): Bacteria > Bacillati > Actinomycetota > Actinomycetes > Micromonosporales > Micromonosporaceae > Micromonospora > Micromonospora sp. NPDC048898. Next base: position 187,502 of record NZ_JBICUF010000001.1, on the reverse strand, counting down.
GCAAATACCACGACCAGCCACCCCAGGCGGTGCCCAGCCGGAACACCGGCGAACGCTCACCCGACGCCATGCCCGTCACCACCGCGGTCAGCCGGGCATCCAGGTACTGGCTGTGCTGGGTCTTGATGTAGCCGAGCGTGCGCGGCAACTGTCGGCGGCTCCGCAACGGGCCGTCCACCACCAGCAGGTCACCGTCGACCCGGGCGGCGTCGGACACCGCCACCTCCAACGCGGTCAGCGGGCCCTGCACGGCGGCCGGCAGCTTCGCCAGCTCCCCGGTGCCACCCACCCGGTGCACCGGGTAACGGATCGCACCGGCCACCACGTCCTGCGCCGACGGACTCGCGGTGAACAGGCCCCGACCAACCCGGGTGCCGGCCAACTGCGCCGCGCCCCGACCCAGGTCACACCGCACCACCCCGGCCGCGTACGAGGCGGCCAACCCGGGAAAGGACCCGCCGTCGGTCTCCGCCGTCCAGATGCTCGCGTCGATGCGGCGCACCCCGTCGACGAGCAGCACCACGTCGGGCGCCCGCACCCCCGGGCGTACCCCGATCGCCCGCCAGTCCACGGCGGGCACCTCCACGTCCGCGTCGACCTGCGCGCTGCTCGGCGCGGCCGGCCCGGCGGCCGACGCCTCGAACGACGCCCCGTACGCCGGATCCCACGAGTCGACGAAGAACGCGGCGTCGCTCACCGGCCGGTCCGTTCCACCCGGGCGGACCGGGCATCCTTGCGCACCTCGAAGCGGACCGGGATGCGCTCGGCCAGCGCCGGCACGTGGGTGACCACGCCGACCATCCGATCGCCCCGGGCGGCCAGGTTCTCCAGGGTCGCCGCCACCGTGTCCAGCGTCGCGGCGTCGAGCGTGCCGAAGCCCTCGTCCAGGACTATCGACTCCAGGCTCGCCGCCGTGGTCGACATCCCGGCCAACTGCTCGGAGAGCGCCAGCGCCAGCGCCAGCGACGCCTGGAACGTCTCACCGCCGGAGAGGGTCCGCACGGCCCGGCGCAGACCCGCGTCGTGGTGGTCGACCACCACGAACTCACCCTTGTCGTGCACCAGCTCGTACTGCCCGGAGGACAGCTCCCGCAGGATCCCCGACGCGCCATCGACGAGCAGGTCCAACGCCTCGGCCAGCAACCACCGCTCGAAGTTGTTGGCCCGCAGGTGCCCGGCGAGCGCCCGTGCCACCTGCGCCTCCCGCTCGTGCCCGGCCCGCTGCTCGCGCAACGTGCCGGCCTGCTCGCGGCGCTCGGCCAGCCGGCGGCGGTCGGCCTCGGCCCGCTCCACCGCCACCGTCGCCGCGTGCACCGGGTCGTCGCCGACCGGCACGTCCGCGTCGGCGAAGATGCCGGCGATACGCCGCCGCACCGCCTCGGCCACCGCCTCGGCCTCGGCGACGGCGGCGGCCCGGGTCGCCCGGTCGGCGCGGCGACGGTCCGCCTCGGTCGTCGCCCAACCGGTCAACGCGGCCCACGCGGCGGCCACGTCGTCCCGATCGGCGGCGGGCGGGCCGAACCGCGCCAACCCGTCGCGTGCGGTGTCGAAGGCCCGCCACGCCGAGCGCAGCCGCTCCTCGGCGGCGTCCACCCCGGCCCGCGCCTGCCGAGCGGCCTCACGGCCGGCCCGCACCGCGGTCGCCGCCTCCTCCAGCGCGCGCCGCAACCGGGCGTGCTCGGCCAACTCCCGGCGCAGCACGGCCGGCTCGGCCGCGCCGGAGAGCTGCCCGTCCAACTCGGCCAGCCGGGCGTCCACCTGCTCCTGCCGGGCCCGCGCCTGCACCAACAACCGCTCCAGGTCACGCGCCGCCGCGTCGCGCTGCTGCACCATCGTCTGCGCGGCCTTGGTCGCGGCCCGCGCCGCCTTGCCCGCCGCCGTCGCGGCCGCCACCGCCGAGTCGGCCGGCACCGCCGGCACCCGCCGCACCGGCCGCTCGCAGACCGGGCAGGCCGCACCGGCGTGCAGGTGCACCCGCAGGCTGACCGCCAGGTCGGTGGCCTTCGCCTCCTCGTGCGCCCGGAAGGCCGCCTCCAACTCGGCGTCGGCCCGCTCGGCCGCCGCGCGGGCGTCGGCCAGCGCCGCCACCGCCGCGGTGTGCTCGTCGGTCGCCGCGCGCACCGCGGCGCGGACCGTGTCGGCCTCGCCGGACAACCGATCCCGATCGTCGTACGCCCGCAGCAGCAGTCGCACCGCGCTCTCGTCGCCGGCACCGGCCAGCTCGCCGCGCAGCTTGTCCTCCCGTTCCTCGGCCAGCGACACCCCGCTCGCCGCCGCGTCCGCCTCGGCCCGTGCCGCGGTGACCGTGCGAGCCACCTCGGCCACCCCGCGCGGCGCGCGGACCCCGGTCAGGACGGCCAGCTCGTCGTCGAGGGCGGTCAGCGCCGCCGCCGCCTCCCGCGCGGTGACCCGGGCCGCCGCCAGCTCCGGCACCGCGGCCGTCACCGCCGCGGCCAGCCCGGCCATCCGCTCGACCCGGGCGTCGACCTCGGCCAACGCCTCGTCGTCCACGCCGGTCAGCCCCGCGAGCACCTGGTCGACCGCCTCCAGTCGGGCCTCCGCCTGGGCGGCCCGCGCCGTCGCCCGCTTCTGCACGTCCTCGTAGACGCCGAGGCCCAGCAGGTTGACCAGGATCTGCTGTCGGGTCGCCGGCTTGGCGTGCAGGAAGTCGGCGAACTGCCCCTGCGGCAGCACCACACAGCTGGTGAACTGCTCGTACGGCAGCCCGACCGCCTCCAGCACCGCCTGCTCCATCTCGGCGGGGGTGCCGGCGACCACCTCACCGAGGTCGTCCGGGCTCAACCCGGTGTCCAGTTTGGTCACGTCGAAGCCGGCCGGCATCAGCTGCAACCCGGCGTTCGCGGTCTTGACGTTGCCCCGGCCGTCCCGGCGGACCACCCGGGTCGCCACGTACCGGGCGCCGCCGGACTCGAAGACCAACCGCACCCGGGCCTCGGTCGCCGACGGCGCGAGCGCGTTCGCCAACCCCCGGGCGCCACCCCAGCGGGGCACCATGCCGTAGAGGGCGAAGCAGATCGCGTCCAGCACCGTGGACTTGCCCGAACCGGTCGGACCGATCAGCGCGAAGAAGTCGGCGTCGGTGAAGTCGACTGTGGTCTCGTCCCGGAAGACCGTGAACCCGGCCATGTCCAACCGCATCGGCCGCATCAGTGCTCGACCTCCTCGAAAAGCTCGTCGAAGAGCTCCCGGACGCCCTCGTCGGCGTGCCCCCGGCTGTCCAGGTAGTCGCCGAACAGCTCCCGGGGCGAACGACCCGATCGTTGCGCGATGCGGGCACCGCTGCCCGGCGCGGCCAGCAGCTCCGGGTCGATCCGGATCTCCAGCGCCCGGGGGAGCAGCTCCTGGACCTCCTCGCGCAGGCCGGCGCGCGGTTGCTCCCGTACGTACACCCGCAGCCAGGCGTCCGGTGCCTCGATCTCGGCGAGCTGGGCCAGGGTGCCCCGCACCGTGCGCAGCGCGCTCGCCGCGGTCACCGGCACCTCCCGCACCCGGGCGGCGGTGGTGGCGGTCACCTCGACAATCGTCACCGAGGGGACATTTTCCTGCTCACCGAAGTCGACAGCGAGCGGGCTGCCGCTGTAGCGCACCGGGCAGGGGCCCGTCACGCGCTGTGCCCGGTGCAGGTGGCCCAGCGCCACGTAGTGCGCGGTGGCCGGGAAGACGGTGGCCGGAACGGCGTAGCCCAGCACGGTGTGCGCGTCGCGCTCGCCGCCACCGGTGGCCGCGCCGGTCACCGTCAGGTGCGCGGTGACCAGGTGCACCCGGTCCGGTTCGCCGAAACCCTCGGTCAGTCGCCCCAGCACCCGGCCCAGGTGGTCGGCGTACGTCTGGTTGGTCTCCGCGGCGGTCAGCTCGTACATCTCCAACGCGCGCACCGCGTACCGCTGGGACAGGAACGGCAGCGCGGCCAGCCGCCACCGCTCGCCGCCGGCGGTGGTGCCGTCGATCACGTGCTCGTCGGGATCTTCCCGCACCCCGCCGCGCAGGGTGATGCCGGCGGCATCGGCCCACGGACGCAGCGCGTCCAGCGCGGGGCCGTTGTCGTGGTTGCCGCCGATCGCGACCACGTCCGCGCCGGTGCGGCGCAGCGCGGTCAACGCCCGGGTGACCAGGCGGGTCGCCTCCGAGCTGGGCGCGGCGGTGTCGTAGAGGTCACCGGCGACGATCACCAGATCCGGCTGCTCGGCACGGGCGATCTCGATCACCCCGGCCAGCACGGCCTTGTGCTCGTCGGCCCGGGACTGCCCCTTGAGCACCTTTCCCACGTGCCAGTCGGAGGTGTGCAGGATCTTCATGGGTGTGCCGGCCCCTGCCTAGAACGGGATGTCGTCGTCGGTGCTGCCGCCACCGGAGCCCACCACGGCGAACGGGTCGGCGGACTGGGTGATCGAGCGCAGCGTCTCCGATGGTGCGCGGCCCGCCTCGGAGACCCGGGTCGCCCAGGCGGGGAACGGGAACTCCAGGCAGAGCGGCACCGGGATGTCCGGCTGGTTGACGAACATCGTGCCCGGCTTGGCCAGCAGCGCCCGCTGCCGCTGCGCGGGCGGGAGGAAGCCGTATTCCGGCCGGGACGCCTCGGCCGGGTCGAGCCGGCCGACCACCCGGATCGCGGAGTTGGTGACGATGCGCCGCTCCACCTCGCTCGCCGTCTGCTGCGCGCCGATCAGGATCACCCCGAGCGAGCGGCCCCGCTCGGCGATGTCGAGCAGCACCTCCTTGATCGGGGAGGAGCCCTCCCGGGGGGCGTACTTGTTGAGCTCGTCCAGGACGACGAAGAGCAGCGGCTTGGCGGTGCCGGACTTCTCCTTGCGCTCGAACTCGCTCTTGAGCGTCACACCGACCACGAACCGCTGGGCGCGATCCGGAAGGTTGTGCAGGTCGACCACGGTGACCTGCGCCGACTCGCTGGTGTTGATCGAGTGCGGGCGACGGGTGGCCAGGTCGCCACGGATCAGCCGGGCCAGGTCCTTCTTGCTGCCGATCAACCGCCGGGCGAACGCGTTGACGGTGCCCAGACCGACCGCGCTGCCCGCCCAGTCGGAGCGGGTCTCGTCGTCGTTGAGCTGGTCGACGATGTGGTCGACCAGGTCGCCGTAGGAGCCGAGCCGGACCCCGTCGATGCTCACCCCGCCGTCGGCGGGCTGGGCGTAACGGGCCAGGTGCGCGGTCACCGAGTGGACCACCATCGTGTACTGCTGGCGCTCGTCGTCGGCGTCGGCGAACACGTACGGCAGGAGTCGGTCGGCGCAGAACTCGCTCAACGTCCAGTAGAACGAATCCACCCCGGTGAGCCGGCTGCTCACATCCGGTGTGCCGGCCGCGTCACCGACCCGCGGCGGGGCGTACACCCGCACGTCGGGGAAGGCGCCGGCGCTCAGACCGAGCTTCGCGTACGCCGCGCGGGTGGGCTCGTCGAGACGGGTGTTGGGGTGGTCCAGGAAGAGCAGGTCCTCACCCTTGACGTTGAAGATCAGCGCCTTGGCGTTGACCGCGTCGCCGCCCAGCACCCCGGACCGGAACACCGAGTAGAGCAGGAAGGTCGCGAAGCTGGTCTTGGTGGCCACCCCGGAGATGCCGGAGATGGAGACGTGCGCGCCCCGGCTGCCGTCGAGGAAGTCGGCGTTGAGGTAGACCGGCACCCCGTCCCGACCCATGCCCATCGGGATGCGCCGCTCCATCCGGTCGAAGTGCAGCGCACGCGCTCGGGCGTCACCCTCCGCCCGGTGCACCACCGCCCCCGGGGTCGGCGGCACGTACAGCTCCGGATCGACACGCGTCGTGGTGACCTCGGCCGCCTCCTGCACCATCGCGGGCAGCGTGCCGTCGGCGATGGCGAACACGTCGGAGTCGAACTGGGCGCCCTCGTGCCGGGCCCGGACCTGGGTGACCACACCGGCGATCGTCACCGGCTCCCGGTCGGGCAGCTCCCGCCGGGTGACCACCACGTCGTCGAGTTGCAGGTAACTGCCGGGCGCCACGGCCGTCCAGAACTGCAACGGAGTGGCGTCGGCGGTGCCCAGCACCCGCCCGACCGCCTCGCCCGGGCTGTCGAGGTCGGCGTCGGTCATCGGGCGACTCGGGTCGGTCGGGCAGCACGGTCGGGAAGCATGCCCTGCATCCTGCCCGAGGAGTACGACAGGTCGCCACGCGACGCGTCGGACGACACCATGCGTCGGCACCCTCACGACTGTGGGTGTGTGCCGGGGCGACGGCGGGTTACGGGCGGGCGTGGCGGAGCATGAGGACACCGTCCTCGGCGGCGAGCAGGTGGCGCAACGGCAGGTGCCGGGGCGGCGCGGTGTCGCCGGCGGTGATCCGGCCCGGGCCCGGCCCCGCCAGCAGCGGTGCGACGGTCAGGCACAGCTCGTCGACCAGGTCTGCGGCGGTGAGCGCGCCGAACAGGTGCGGGCCGCCCTCACAGAGCAGTTGGGTGAGCCCGCGTCGGTGCAGCTCGGCGAGGCCGCCGGCCAGGTCGACACGCCCGGTGCCGCAGCGCAGCAGGTCGGCGACGTCGGTCAGGCCGGGCGGCGGCTCCGCGTCGGCGTGGGTGAGCACGATCGGCCGCGTCGGCGCGTCGGCGAAGGCGGCCTGCGCCGGATCCAGGTCGAGTGCGGCGGAGACGACCACCAGCGTGGGGTAGTCGGTCAGCCCGTGGTCGCGGCGCCAGGCGCGGCGACGCTCGTTGAGCCGGACCGCCCGGTAGGCCTCGTGGCGAAGTGTGCCGGCGGCCACCACCAGCGCGTCACAGACCATCCGGAGCAGGCCGAAAACCCGCTTGTCCGGCTCGCCGGACAGCCCGGCGGAGTAGCCGTCCACGCTGACCGCGCCGTCCAGGCTGGTGACGAGGTTGACCCGGAGTCGGGGCTCGTCGGCGCGGTCGTAGAGCGCGGTGAGCGCGGCGTCGTCGAGCGGTTGCGTCGACGGCTCCGGCCAGAGCCGTCGGATCGGCATTCCGACGGTCATTCGCCGGCCGGACCGGTGACCGGAGGGGTCGGTCGGGCGGTACGGTGCTGACAGTCGCACCAGTTCCGGCCCGGGCAGTCGTCATGACGCCGGGCCCGGCACGCTCGGCAGATCATGCTCGAAGCCTAAGCCCGGGGAGGCCAGGACAGCATGCCGCGTCAGATCTTCCAGCTGAAGATGTCCCTCGCCGGCGTCCGCCCGCCGGTGTGGCGACGGGTGCTCGTCCCGGCCGGCTACACGCTGGACCGGCTGCACCGGGTGGTGCAGCACGCGATGGGTTGGCGAGACTGCCACCTGCACTCGTTCGAGATCGACGCCGTGCAGTACGGCGAGCCCGACCCGGACGGGGAGTTGGCGCTGCACGACGAGCTGGACGTGCGGTTGGACGCGGTGCTCGGCAAGGGCAGCCGGTTCTCCTACACGTACGACTTCACCGACTGGTGGGAGCACGACCTGGTGGTGGAGGACGCGCTGACCGTCGATCCCGACCAGCGGTACCCGCTCTGTCTGAACGGCGAGCGGGCCTGCCCGCCGGAGGGCGTCGGCGGGCCACCGGGTTACCAGGCGCTCCTGGTCGCGTTGGCGGACCAGGGCGACGTGGCCGACCCGCGGCACGTGATGCTGCGCGACTGGGCCGGGTCCACCTTCGACCCCTTCCGGTTCGATCCCCGCCGCACCACCACGCTCCTGCGCCGCTTCTGCTGACCCGGCGTGGGGCGTTCGGTGGGGGGCCGAATGGGGTGTGACCTTTGGGGCAGCATAGCGGTAACGATCTGGGAACGCTCCCATTGTCCTATTGACACTCCCGTTACCCGCCGGCAATCTCATGGGAGCGCTCCCGAGGGTGGCTTGTGTCACTCACGCATCCCCCGGCCTCGCGCGATGAGCACCCCCACCACAAACCACCCAGCCTCACCACCGGAAAGAGGGGTCAGCGAATGATTGTCACCACGCGGCGTACCCGCTTGGCGGCCGCTGCCCTGGCCGCGATCACCGCAATTGGCGGTCTCGCGGCCTGCGGCAAGGACGACGACAAGCCGGCTGCCGGCGAGAAGCCCACCAAGCTGGTCGTCGATACCTTCAGCGAGTTCGGCTACGACGAGCTCGTCAAGCAGTACGAGAAGGACACCGGCATCAAGATCGAGCTGCGCAAGACCGCGCAGCTCGGCGAGTACCGGCCGAAGCTGGTCCGCTACCTGGCCACCGGCAAGGGTGCGGCGGACGTCACCGCCCTGGAAGAGGGCATCCTCAACGAGTTCAAGGCCAACCCGCGCAACTGGGTCGACCTCGCGCCGCTGACCTCGGACCACTCCAAGGAGTTCCTGCCCTGGAAGTGGGAGCTGGGCAAGGCGCCGGACGGCCGGCTGATCGGCCTGCCGACCGACGTCGGCAGCCTCGCCGTCTGCTACCGCAAGGACCTGTTCCAGTCGGCCGGCCTGCCGACCGAGCGCGACCAGGTGTCGGCGCTCTGGCCGGACTGGAAGGGCTTCCACGACGCCGGTCTGAAGTACAAGCAGGCCACCGGCAAGGCGTTCATCGACTCGATCACCGCCGTCTCCAACGGCGTGATGTTCCAGGGCAACGGTGACCTGTTCTACGACAAGGAAAACAACATCATCGCGGACACCAGCCCCGCGGTGAAGAACGCGTGGGAGACGGCCACCGGGATGGCGGACATCTCCGCCAAGGCGCAGACCTGGTCGCCGGAGTGGTCGGGTGGCTTCAAGCAGGGCACCTTCGCGGCCACCTTCTGCCCGTCCTGGATGCTCGGCATCGTGTCGGACAACTCCGGTCCGGCCAACAAGGGCAAGTGGGACGTCGCGTCCGTGCCGGGCGGCGGCGGTAACTGGGGCGGCTCGTGGCTCGCGGTTCCGGAGCAGAGCAAGTACCCGAAGGAGGCGGCGAAGCTCGCCGAGTACCTGACCAACGCGAAGAGCCAGGTGGACGCCTTCAAGCTCAAGGGCCCGCTGCCCACGAACCTGGAGGCGCTGAAGAACGACGCGTTCCTCAGCTACACCAACGAGTACTTCAGCAACGCGCCGACCGGCAAGATCTTCGGTGAGAGCGTCGCCAAGATCCAGCCGACCCACCTGGGTCCGAAGCACCAGTCGGTGAAGGAGAACGCGTTCGAGCCGGCCCTGCGGGCCTTCGAGAGCGGACAGGCCAACAAGGCGAAGGCCTGGGAGCAGTTCACGAAGGACGCCAAGACTCAGGGCGCCTTCTGAGTGATTCCCTGCCGGTGGCGTTCGGGGCTTCCCGGACGCCACCGGCCGGTCCCCTCCGCGTAGCGCCCTGCGCGAGGGCCCCCGGGCCTCGCCGGAAAAGGAAATTCGCATGAGCCTGTCGGCCACGACGGCACCGCCGTCGCCAGCAGCACCGCCTTCTCCCGACGTCTCTCGCCGACGCAACCGGGGAAGGTTACTCAACCGTCTCGACGTCAAGTACTCGCCGTACCTCTACATCGCCCCGTTCTTCCTGATCTTCGGCGTGTTCGGGTTGTACCCGATGGTGCGTACCGCCTGGATGTCGCTGCACGACTGGGACATGATCGGCGACCACTCGTTCATCGGCTTCGACAACTACACCCGGCTGGTGTCCGACGAGTACTTCTGGAACGCGCTGGTCAACACGTTCGGCATCTTCGCCCTGTCGACCATCCCGCAGCTGTTGCTCGCCCTCTTCCTGGCGAACCTGCTCAACCGGACCTTCCTGCGCGCCAAGACCTTCTTCCGGATGGCCATCTTCGTGCCGAACGTGGTGTCGGTGGCCGCGGTCGCGATTGTCTTCGGGATGCTGTTCCAGAAGGAATTCGGCCTGTTCAACTGGCTGCTCAGCCTCGTCGGTGTCGACGCCGTCGACTGGGACGGGGAGCGCTGGAGCTCCTGGTTCGCCATCTCCACCATGGTCAACTGGCGGTGGACCGGATACAACACCCTGATCCTGCTCGCTGGCATGCAGGCGATCCCGAAGGACCTCTACGAGGCCGCGGCGATCGACGGCGCCAGCCCGTGGCGGCAGTTCTGGCAGATCACCCTGCCCATGCTCAAGCCCACCTTCATCTTCGTGGTCATCCTCTCCACGATCGGCGGCATGCAGCTCTTCACCGAGCCCCTGCTCTTCGCCAACGGCAGCATCCTCGGCGGCAACCAGCGGGAGTTCCAGACGCTGGCCATGTACATGTACGAGATGGGAATCGAGAACCTGAACACCGCCGGCTACGGAGCCGCGGTCGCCTGGGCGATCTTCATGATCATCGTCGTGGTGTCGCTGTTCAACTTCCTACTCGTCCGCCGCTCGGCGAAGTGAGGAGAGCGCGATGATCTCGGGTTCCCAGCGCCTCTGGCGCACCAGTCCGCTGACCTACGTCGCGCTCGTCCTGGCGGCGCTGCTCTCGATCTACCCGTTCTACTACATGCTGGTGATCGCCACCCGCAGCCTGGACCAGATCAACGACGTGCCGCCACCGGTGACCCCCGCCGGCGCGTTCGGTGACAACTTCGGGCGGGTGCTCGACAACGACGCCGCCAACTTCTTCACCGGCATGATCAACTCGATCATCGTCTCGTCGGTGGTCACCGTGTCGGTGGTGCTCACCGGTTCGCTGGCCGGGTTCGCCTTCGCCAAGCTGCGGTTCAAGGGCAGCAACGCCCTCCTGCTGGCGATCATCGTCACCATGATGATCCCGACCCAGATGGGCATCATCCCGCTCTGGGGCATGATGCAGGACCTGGGGTGGTACGACACCCTCTACGCGGTCACCGTGCCGTTCCTGGTCACCGCCTTCGGCGTGTTCATGATGCGCCAGTACGCCAGCCAGGCGATCTCCGACGAGCTGATCGAGGCCGGTCGGGTCGACGGTGCGAGCACGTTCCGGATCTACTGGAGCATCGTGCTGCCCGCGCTGCGTCCCGCCGCCGGCGTCCTCGGTCTGCTGACCTTCATGGAGACCTGGAACTCGTTCCTCTGGCCGTACGCCGTCCTCACCCCGGAGAACCCGACCCTGCAGGTCTCGCTCTCCTTCCTGTCGTACGCCTACTACACCGACTACTCCCAGGTGTTCGCCGCCACCGCGATCGGCACCATCCCTCTCGTGCTCGTCTTTCTCGTGTTCGGCCGCCAGATCATCGGCGGCATCATGGAAGGTGCCGTCAAGTCGTGAGCAACCCCGCCAGCCCCAACGCCGTCGACGTTCTCGACGACCGTCCCGGGCTGACCTTCCCACCCGGTTTCCTGTGGGGGGCCGCGACCGCGGCATACCAGATCGAGGGGGCGGCGGCCGTCGACGGCCGTACCCCGTCGATCTGGGACACCTTCAGCCACACCGACGGTCGGGTCGTCGCCGGGCACACCGGCGACGTCGCGTGCGACCACTACCACCGGCTCGGCGACGACGTCGCGCTGATGGCCGAGCTGGGCCTCAAGTCGTACCGTTTCTCGGTCTCCTGGTCGCGGGTGCAGCCCGGCGGCGCCGGTGCGGCCAACCCGCAGGGGTTGGACTTCTACCGGCGACTTGTCGACGAGCTGCTGGCCAAGGGCATCGAGCCGTGGCTGACCCTCTACCACTGGGACCTGCCGCAACCCCTGGAGGACGCCGGCGGTTGGCCGGCGCGGGACACCGCGGCCCGCTTCGCCGACTACACCACGCTGGTGGCCGACGCGCTCGGTGACCGGGTGCGCTACTGGACCACGCTGAACGAGCCGTGGTGCTCCGCGTTCCTCGGCTACGGTTCCGGCGTGCACGCCCCGGGCCGCACCGACGGGGCGGACGCGGTCCGCGCCGGGCACCACCTGATGCTCGGTCACGGCCTGGCCGTGCAGGTACTGCGGGCCACCCGGCCGGCCGCCGAGGTGGGCGTGACAGTCAACCTCTACCCGGTCGACCCGGCCACCGACACCCCTGCCGACCGGGACGCCGCACGGCGTATCGACGGGTTGGCCAACCGGTTCTTCCTCGACCCGCTGCTGTGCGGGTCGTACCCGGAGGACCTGGTTGCCGACCTCAGCACCGTGACCGACTTCGGCCACGTGCGCGACGGCGACCTGGCGACCATCTCCACGCCGCTGGACCTGGTCGGGGTCAACTACTACAGCCGGCACGTGGTCGCCGCACCGGCCGAGGGCGTCGAGGCCGACCCGGCCCCCTCGTGCTGGCCGGGCAGCGCGGACGTCCGGTTCGTCACCCGGGGCGTCCCGGTCACCGACATGGGCTGGGAGATCGACGCCCCGGGCCTGGTCGAGACCCTGCGCCGGGTGCACGAGTACACCGATCTGCCCCTCTACGTCACCGAGAACGGCTCCGCGTTCGTCGACACGGTGGTCGACGGGCAGGTCGACGACGTCGACCGGCTGGCCTACTTCGACGCCCACCTGCGCGCCGCGCACGAGGCGATCGACGCCGGAGTGCCTCTGCGGGGATACTTTGCCTGGTCGTTGATGGATAATTTCGAATGGGCCTGGGGCTATACCAAGCGGTTCGGCATGATCCACGTCGATTACGACAGTCAGGTCCGCATTCCCAAGTCCAGCGCCAAGTGGTACGCCTCGGTGATCCGGCGCAACGGTCTGGCCGCACAATAGGCTCGGGCCAGCCATCAGGACGGCCCCGGCGTCCACCTTCCGCAGGTGGCGCCGGGTCCGCCCGCCGTCGGAGGAGCAGACGATGACAACGCAGCGCACCCGGTCACTCGGGCGTCCGACCCTCGATGCGGTCGCGGCACGCGCCGGTGTCGGTCGGGGCACGGTCTCCCGCGTGGTCAACGGCTCGCCGCAGGTCAGCCCGGAGGCCCGGGCCGCCGTCCAGCAGGCCATCGCCGAGCTGGGGTACGTGCCGAACCGCGCCGCCCGTGCGCTGGTCACCCAGCGGACCGATTCCGTCGCGCTGGTGGTGTCCGAGTCCGGCGAGCGGGTCTTCACCGAGCCGTTCTTCGCCGCCATCGTCCGGGGCATCAGCTCCGGCCTGCTGGAGACGCCGATGCAGCTCTGGCTGGCCATGGCGCAGTCGCCGGTGGAGCGGGAGCGGGTCGAGCACCACCTGACCAACCAGCACGTCGACGGCGTACTCCTGCTGTCGTTGCACGACTCCGACCCGCTGCCGACGCTGCTGGAGGAGCGTGGCCTGCCCGCCGTGCTCGGCGGTCGGCCCGCCCGGATGCTGCAACCCGGCGCCCAGCCGGCCTGGTTCGTGGACGTGGACAACGTTGGCGGGGCCCGGCAGGCGGTGGAGTACCTGGCGAGGCAGGGGCGACGTCGCATCGCCACCATCGCCGGCACCCAGGACATGGGCGTCGGCCTGGCCCGTCTGGCCGGCTACACCGAGGCGGTCAAGGCCACCGGGGCCGGCGTCAACCCCGACCTGATCGCGTACGGGGACTTCAGCGAGGGCAGCGGCGCGATCGCCATGCGCCGACTGTTGGACGCGTGCCCGGATCTGGACGCGGTCTTCGTCGCGTCCGACCTGATGGCGTTCGGCGCGCTGCGTACGCTGCGGGAGGCCGGTCGGCGGGTGCCCCAGGACGTCGCGGTGATCGGCTTCGACGACGCGACTATCGCCCTCCGGGCGGACCCGCCGTTGACCACTGTCTTCCAGCCGGTGGAGGAGATGGGCCGGCAGATGGCCCGCCTGCTGGTGGCCCGGATCCGCGGCGAGGCCCTCCCGGCCCCCCACATCCTCCTGGACACCCAACTAGTCCACCGAGCCTCCGCCTAGGGCGTGTGTCAGGCGGGGGCGGGGGTCCAGCGGCGGAGTTCGCGCTTCGCCAGGGAGTTGCGGTGGACCTCGTCGGGGCCGTCGGCCAGGCGCAGGGTGCGGGTCTGTGCCCAGAGGGCGGCCAGGGGAGTGTCCTGGCTGACGCCCGCGCCGCCGTACCCCTGGATGGCCTTGTCGATCACCCACTCCGCCATCGCCGGGGTGCCGATCTTGATGGCCTGGATCTCGGTGTGCGCGCCCTTGTTGCCGACGGTGTCCATCAGCCAGGCCGTCTTGAGCACCAGGAGCCGGGCCTGCTCGATGCGCACCCGGGACTCGGCGATCCACTCCCGGACCACGCCCTGCTCGGCGAGGGGGCGGCCGAACGCGATCCGTTCGTTGGCCCGGCGGCAGAGCAGCTCCAATGCCCGCTCAGCCATTCCGATCAATCGCATGCAGTGGTGGATCCGGCCGGGGCCCAGTCGGGCCTGGGCGATGGCGAACCCGGTGCCCTCGGCGCCGAGCAGATTCTCCGCGGGCACCCGGACGTCGGTGAAGTCGATCTCGGCGTGCCCGCCGTGCGACCCGTCGGTGTAGCCGAAGACGGTCATGCCCCGGCGCACGGTCACCCCGGGGGTGTCCCGGGGGACCAGCACCATGCTCTGCTGCCGGTGCCGGTCGGCGGCCGGGTCGGTCTTGCCCATCACGATGAGGATCTCGCAGCGCGGGTCCATCGCCCCGGACGACCACCACTTGCGTCCGTTGATCACGTACTCGTCGCCGTCGCGGATGATCCGGGTGGCGATGTTCGTGGCGTCGGAGGACGCGACGTCCGGCTCGGTCATGCAGAACGCCGAGCGGATCTCACCCTCCAGCAGCGGCATCAGCCACCGCTTCTGCTGATCCCCCGAGCCGAACTCGGCAAGCAGCTCCATGTTGCCGGTGTCCGGTGCCGCGCAGTTGACCGCCTCCGGTGCCAGGTGCGGGCTGCGCCCGGTCAACTCGGCCAGCGGCGCGTACTGGAGGTTGGTCAGGCCGGCGCCGTAACGCGGGTCGGGCAGGAACAGGTTCCACAGGCCGCGTTTGCGGGCCTCCGCCTTCAGCTCGGCCAACACCGGGGTACGCGACCACGGGTCGCCGGCGGCCACCTGCTCGGCGTGCACGGCCTCGGCCGGGTAGACGTGCTCGGTCAGGAACCGGGTCAGCTCGTCGCGCAGCTCCTCGGTCCGGCTGTCGTATGCGAAGTCCATCACCGCTCCCTGGCAGCGGTCAGCCCGTGCGCGACCAGCGGTGCCACCAACTCGCCGATCCGGTCGAAGCCCTCGCCGAGCGTCTGCCCGAGGGTGTGGCGGTAGTGGATGCCCTCGCAGATGACCGCGAGCTTGAAGCAGCCCAGCGCCACGTGCCAGTGCAACGGCCCGACATCCACGTCGCTGCGCCCGGCGTACCTGTCGATCAGCTCGTCGCCGGTGGGGAAGCCGGCGCGGGGGCCGAGCCCGTCGGCGACGGGGTTGCCCTCGGCCGTGTCGCTGCCGCCGAGCACGTCCCAGTACGTCAACAGCAGCCCCAGGTCGGCGAGCGGGTCACCGAGGGTGGCCATCTCCCAGTCGAGGACGGCGTGCACGGCCACCGGGTCGGCCGAGGCGAGGAGGTTGTCCAACCGGTAGTCGCCGTGCACGATCCGGCCGGCGTTCGCGCCCTCCGGGGCGCTGGCCGCGAGCAGGTCACGCAGCTCGTCGATGCCGGGCAGCTCGCGGCTGCGGGAGCGGTCGAGCTGCCCGCTCCAGCGGCGGACCTGCCGGGCCAGGTAGCCCTCCGGGCGGCCGAAGTCACCGAGCCCGACCGTGGCCGGCTCGACGCTGTGCAGCGCGGCGAGCGTGTCCATCATCGCCATGGCGAGAGCCCGGCGTCGCTCGTCGCCCAGCGGGTCGGTCTGTGCGCGGGAGCGGAGCACCTCACCGGGCATCCGCTCCATCAGGTAGAACGGCGCGCCGATCACCTCCGGGTCGGTGCAGAGCAGCAGCGCGCCCGGGACCGGCACCTCGGTCGCCGCCAGCGCGGAGATGACCCGGAACTCGCGGGCCATGTCGTGCGCGGTCGCCAGCACGTGCCCGAGCGGAGGGCGGCGCAGCACGACCTCGCGGTCGCCGAGGCGCAGCAGGTAGGTGAGGTTGGACTTGCCGCCCGCGATCAGCTGGGCCCGCGGCGGCCCGACCGCCAGCTCGGGCCGGTGCCGGGCCAGATAGCCGGCGAGCCGGTCCAGGGCAAGGCCGGCCGGAGCGGCGGAAACGGTGCCCGGTCGCGACATGTTGGCGGCCGGATCACTCATCCGACTAGTTGATGGCAGCGTGCCCACGTTGTCAAGGTCAGAGTTTCCCCTCGGGTCATGGCTCCGCAACAGGGACGAAATGGTCAACCGGCAGGCTGTGACACAGCCTGCCGGCCGCTTGTCGCCGGCCCGCCGAGCGGAGGGACAGACATGTTGCTGCGAGTTCGGGTCACCCTGCCGGACCGTCCGGGCACGCTCGGCCAGGTCGCCCGCACGTTGGGCGTCTCCGGGGCGGACATCGTCCAGGTGGTGGTCCTCGAACGGCTCGGCGGGCGCGCGGTGGACGACTTCACTGTCGTCTGGCCGGGTGCCGCCCGGGTGGAGCGGCTGCTCGCCGGCCTCGCGGCGATTCCGGGCGTGCGGGTGGACGGTGTGTGGCGGGCGATCGGCGCGCCCACCACCACCGGCCAGGACGCGGAGCTGCTGGCCCAGGTCGCGGCCAACCCGGTCGACGGGCTGGCCACCCTTGTCGACGCGGTGCCCGGGCTGCTGGCGGCCGACTGGGCCGTCGCCGCCGTGGTGCCCGTCGACTGGGCCTCACGGACCGGGGGCGGCGGGGCCACGGTGGGGCACGCGAGCTGGCGTACCCCGGTGCCCCTGCGGTTGCCGGAGGTGACCCCGCTGCGCGGTCGGTCGATGACCACGCCCGACGGCACCCACCACGCGATCGCGCCGTTCGGCCGGGCGGGCCTGGTGCTGGTGGTGGCCCGGGAATACAGCGACACCCTCTGCGCCGCCAACTTCCACAGCACCGAGGTGGACCGGCTCACCCAGCTGGTCCGGGCCAGTGCGGTGATCCTCGGCGATCGACTGGACCTGGTCGGCGCGCCGCCGGTGGTCGCCGGCCCCTGACCGGCCGGCGAGTTCCCGGGCGCGACACCGCCGGGCAATCGCGCGGCAACAGCCGGGGGCGAGGCTCGGCGGTGGGAAGGGAGCCAACCATGACGTTGTGGCGGATTCGGGCAACTGTGGAGGACCGGCCGGGTTACCTGTCGGTGCTCACGGCGAGCCTCGCGCTGCGCGGGGTCAACATCCTCACCGTGCAGGTGCAACCCACCGAGCAGGGCGCGGTGGACGACTTCCTGGTCGACGCGCCCGACGCGCTCGACGAGGCGGGCCTGATCGCCGCCGTCGAGCGGGGTCGGGGCCGGGACTGCTGGGTGGCGCGCAGCGAGGCGCGCGGCCTGGCCGACCAACCCACCCGGGTGCTCGGGCTGGCCAACCGGCTGGTCCGCGACCCGGACGCGACGGGCGAGGCGTTGCAAACCCTGCTCGGCGCCGACTCGGTCACCTGGCGACCCGCGTCGACAGGCGTCGACCGGGGGATCGCCGGTGCCGCCATGACGCTGGCCGACCCGGCGGGGGGCTCGTTCGCGTTGCGCCGGGCCGCGCCCGCCTTCACCCCGGCGGAGTACGCGCGGGCGCAGGCCCTGGTCGAGCTGGCCGCGACCGTGGCGCGTCGGGCCGCGGAACAGGTCACCCTGGTGCTGCCCGACGGGGCCGAGGTGGCCGTCCGGCCGGGCTGCGCGCACGACCTGTCCGGTGTGCTGGAGCTGCACGAGACGTGTTCACCGCGCAGCCGGCAGCGGCGTTATCTGGGCGGGGCGGCGCTGCCGCGGCCGGCCCGACTGCGCCGGCTGCTGGAGCCGGGGCGAGGGCTGACGCTTGTCGCCACGACCACCGGTGCCGACGGCGCGGGTGAGTCGGTGGTCGCCATGGCGAACCTGCTCGGCGAGGGCGACGAGGCCGAGGTGGCGCTGCTGGTGCGCGACGACTGGCAGCGGCGGGGGCTCGGCTCGGCGCTGCTGCGCCGGTTGGTCCGGCACGCCGACGCGGCCGGGTACGCGGCCTTGGTGCTGCACGTCCAGGCGGAGAACACCCCGATGCTGCGCACGCTGCACCGGCTGGGCCGACCCAGCTCGGTGGAGCGCGACGGCGGGTTGCTCACCCTCACCGTTCCTCTCGCTCAGGCCGCCAGGTTAGACCGGCAGGGCGTGGCCTCCAGGCCTTAGGCCTGCTCAGCGCCGGGACGGCTCGCGGCGGCCCGAGACGCAGAACCGGTTGCCCTCCGGGTCGGCGAGCACCACGTACGGCGGCTCGGTCGGGTGCGGCTCGGTGGGATAGTGCCGCCAGTTGACGATCCGGGCACCGAGGGCGAGCAGCCGGTCGAGTTCCTCGTCGAGGGGCCGGTCGTCGGCGTCCAGATCGAGGTGGAGCCGGGGGAACTCCCGCACGGGGCTCTCGCTGAGGTCCATCGCGAGGGCCATGCCCGACACCCCCGGCGGCGGCTCCAGCACGATCCACTCGTCGCCAATGAAGCGGGGCTCGCGGCGACGGTAGCCGAGGGCCGCGGCCCAGAACGTTCCTGCCCGCTCGGCGTCGGACACGCCCAGAGACAGCTGCGCGATCAATGCCATCTCCCGACGGTACGCGTAGGCAAGGGCCCCTTTGCGCGCGCCGTGCGTCCACCAGGGGGCGTCTCGCGTTCTCGGTGCGCAGGGCGCCGGGCGCGCGAAACGCCCACGACCGGCCGTCGGAGCGATGTCCGGGGCCGGTCGCGGGCGTTCGCCGGTCAGCTGGTGAAGGTGATCCGGTCGCGACGGCGACGCATCATCAGCAGGGCGCCGCCGCCGATGAGGGCGACACCGCCGAGTGCGAGGCTGGTGACGGCCACGCCGGTGAGCGGGAGGCTGCCCCCGTTGTCGCCGCCGCCCGCGCCTCCCGGGGTCGAGGCTGAGCCGCCGGCTGCCGCCGACTCCGACGGCGGGACCGACTCCGACGGCGGGACCGAGCCCGTCGGCGTCGACGTGGCCGGGGTGGTCGTTGTCGGCGAGCCCGTGGTGGGCGTCGGCGTCGGGGACCCCGTGGTCGGCGTCGGGGTCGGCGACGCGGTGGCGCCGGCGCCGGCGCACGTGTGGCTGAGGTTGAACCTTCCGCCCTCGCCGCTGACGAGCGCACTGCCGCCGGTCAACGTCCATCCCGCCGGGGTGAAGAGATAGGCGTGCTTCACCTGTTTGTCGCCGCCGCCGTTGGCGGACAGGAAGTCGGTGTAGGGATCCGCGGGGTTCGGCACGGTCACCGTCACCGACACGCCCGCGGTGTCCTTGAAGGTCAGAGTCAGGCTCTGGAAGTCACCGGCCCGCTTGGTGGGCAGCACGAAGTGCCAGCCGTCCTGATCGGTGGGTCGTGTGCCGAACTTGGGGTCCCGGCACTCCTGCTGGAACATCCCCGCCGTCGCGCCGGCGTGCGCGGGGTTGAGGGGGACGACGCTCGATGCCCAGACCGGGGAGGCGATGGCGAGAACGGCCGTGGCGGCGGCGGTGGAGACGGCCGCGCGCGTCAGGCGCCGACGCAGTGGCATGAGGATTCCTCCGGTGTTGGTCGAGGGGGCCGCTCATGATCCCATGTCGAGGGCCTGCCGACGGCATCACTCGACCGGCCTGACCTGGGCGACGTCTCGGTCGGGAAGTGCCTGCCGGGTCGGTGTTTCCTGCTGCCGTGCGCGTGTCGTCGTAACACCCACGGTCGCGGCGGCGCTGGCGGTGCAGTACGGGCTTCCCAATCGATGACGGGCGCATTACATTGTCGGTTATCCATGGGAGCGCTTCCACGCCTTCCGTGGTCACACCGCCACCTCGCAGTCGCCGGTGGCCGTGCCGCCCGTACGCCGTCCCGCGTCGGTGCGACCGCCGGCGGCACCTCCGACAGGAGCCCGCATGCGCCACCTGACCCGGCCGTCCAGCGGCCACCCCGGTCGGTCACCGGTCGCCGACCAGCCTTGGCCCCGGCGCTTGCTGGCCGTCGGCGTCGCGCTGCTCACCGGCGCGTCCCTCGCGGTCACCGCACCGCCGTCCGGTCCCGCCGCCGCCGCGCCGGCCGCGACCTACAACTACGCCGAGGCGCTGCAGAAGTCGCTGCTTTTTTACGAGGCGCAGCAGTCCGGCAGGCTGCCCGACTGGAACCGGGTCTCCTGGCGCGGCGACAGCGCCCTCACCGACGGCGCCGACGTCGGAGTGGACCTCACCGGCGGCTGGTACGACGCCGGTGACCATGTCAAGTTCGGCTTCCCGATGGCGTTCAGCGCCACCATGCTGGCGTGGGGGGCGGTCGAGTACCGCAGCGGCTACACGGCCTCCGGGCAACTGCCGCACCTACTCAACAACCTGCGCTTCGTCAACGACTACTTCATCAAGGCGCACCCGTCCGCGAACGTCCTCTACGGGCAGGTCGGCAAGGGCGACGACGACCACAAGTGGTGGGGTCCGGCCGAGGTGATGCAGATGGCGCGGCCCGCGTACCGGATCGATGCGAGCTGTGGCGGCGCGGACCTGGCGGGGGAGACGGCGGCCGCGATGGCCGCCTCCTCGATGGTGTTCCGGCCCACCGACGCGGCCTACGCGGACAAGCTGCTCGGCCACGCCCGGCAGCTCTACACCTTCGCCGACACGGTGCGGAAGGCATACCACGAGTGCATCACCGACGCGACGAGCTTCTACCGCTCGTGGAGCGGCTGGCAGGACGAGCTGGTCTGGGCCGCGATCTGGCTGCACCGGGCCACCGGTGAGGCGAGTTACCTGGCCAAGGCCGAGAGCGAGTACGACAAGCTCAACACCGAGAACCAGTCCACCACCCGCTCCTACAAGTGGACCATCGCCTGGGACAACAAGCAGTTCGGCGCGTACGTGCTGCTGGCCAACCTGACCGGCAAGCAGAAGTACGTCGACGACGCCAACCGCTGGCTGGACTACTGGACCGTCGGGGTGAACGGGCAGCGTGTTCCGTATTCCCCCGGCGGGATGGCGGTGCTCGACTCCTGGGGCGCGCTGCGGTATGCGGCCAACACCTCGTTCGCCGCGCTCGTCTACAGCGACAAGACCACCGACACGACCCGCAAGGCGCGCTACCACGACTTCGCCGTCCGGCAGATCAACTACGCGCTCGGCGACAACCCGCGCAGCTCCAGCTACGTCATCGGGTTCGGCGCCAACTCGCCGAAGAACCCGCACCACCGCACCGCGCACGGCTCCTGGTGGGACAGCCAGACCGTGCCCGTGCAGACCCGGCACACCCTCTACGGCGCGCTTGTCGGTGGCCCGTCCGCGGCCAACGACGCGTACAGCGACAGCCGGTCGGACTACGTGATGAACGAGGTGGCCACCGACTACAACGCCGGCTTCACGTCCGCGCTGGTCCGGCTGACCTCCGAGTACGGTGGCACGCCGCTGGCCAACTTCCCGGTCGCCGAGACGCCGGACATCGACGAGTTGACCGTGGAGACCACCGTGGCGCAGGCCGAGCCCCGGGCCACCGGGCTGAAGGCGATCGTCTACAACAAGTCCGCGTTTCCGGCGCGTGCGCTGACCGACGGGAAGTTCCGCTACTACTTCCGGCCCGACGGCACCGGCCCGGTGCAGGTCACCGCCGGCTACACCCAGGGCTGCCCGTCCCCGACCACCGCCAAGCAGTTCAGCGGCGACATCTGGTACGTCGAGGTGGACTGCACCGGGCACACCATCGCCCCGGCCGGCCAGTCGGCGCACCGGATGGAGGTCCAGTTCAAGATCGGCGTGCCGGAGGGCGGCACCTGGGACCCGACCAACGACCCGTCGTACCAGGCCACCGCCGGGCCCAACCGGAAGGTGCCGCTCTACTCCGGCACCACCCGCGTCTGGGGCGACGAGCCGGGGCCGGTCGTGCCGGACACCACCGCCCCGACCACGCCGGGTAAGCCTGTCGCGTCCGGCCTCGCACCCCGTTCGGTCACCCTGACCTGGCCGGCCTCCACCGACAGTGGCGGCAGCGGCCTGGCCGGCTACGACGTCCGCGAAATCGAGGTTGGTGGCGACACGGTGCTGACCCGGCCCGTCACCGGCACCACGCTCACCATCTCGACGCTGCTGCCGGAGCACACCTACGAGTTCTCGGTCGTCGCCCGCGACGGCGCGGGCAACAGGTCGGCGGCCTCACCGGTGCTCACCGTGACCACACCGCCGACCGGCTCGGCCGACACCACCGCGCCGAGCACCCCCGGCACCCCGGTCGCCTCGGCGGTCACCGCCACCGGGCTCACCCTGGCCTGGACCCAGTCGACCGACAACGTCGCCGTCACCGGGTACCGGGTCTACCGCGAGGCCGGCGCCACCGACGCGCTTGTCGGCTCGCCGACCGGCACCACCGTGGCGGTGTCCGGGCTGACCGCGTCGACGGCGTACCAGTTCTACGTGGTGGCCGTGGACGCGGCCGGCAACACCTCCGCGGCGTCCGCGCCGGTCGCGGTGACCACCGCGCCCACGCCGGTCGGCGGCACCTGCTCGGTGGGGTACGCCACCACCGACTGGAGCCCCGGCTTCACCGCCGCGGTGACGATCACCAACACCGGCACCACCGCGATCAACGGCTGGACGCTGCGGTTCAGCTTCCCCGGCGGGCAGACCGTCAGCCAGGGCTGGTCGGCGGCGCTCAGCCAGACCGGCGCGGCGGTCACCGCCACGAACCTGTCCTACAACGGCACGATCGCGCCGGGCGCGTCGGTGAACTTCGGCTTCAACGGCGCCTACACCGGCACCAACCCGAAGCCGACGTCCTTCACCGTCAACAACACCACCTGCGCGCTCTCCTGAGCGCCCACTGACGACGAGACCTTGGGCAGTTGTCGTTACGCCGAGACGGTGACTGTCCAAGGTCTCGTCACGCCCGGGAACAACCGGGACGGGTGAGTCACTCCACGAGATCGTCGGCGAGCAGGTCCATCAGCAGACCGTCGTGCCAGCGCCCGTCGTCGCCGCGCTCGTAGCGGCGCAGCACGCCCACCGGACGGAAACCGACCTTCGCGTACGCCCGGATGGCGGCGCTGTTCGCCGCGGCCGGGTCGATGGTGAACCGGTGGTGGCCGTACTCGTCGATCAGGTGCCGGGTCAGGGTGCGGATCGCGTCGACGCCGAGCCCGGCACCGCGTACCGCCGGGTCGAGGAAGACGTCCAGGCTGGCGTGCCGGTAGTCCGGGTCGGGTTCGGCGTACCACTGGATCGCGCCGACCACCCGGCCGTCGTGTTCGATCGCGTACACGTGCAGGTCGTCGTCGCCGAGGTCGGCGCGGACGGACTCGGTCAGGTCGTCGCCGCCACGCCACCAGCGGCGCACCTCCGGTGTGGCCCGGATCGTCGCGAAGGCCGGCACGTCCGCGACAGTCGCCGGTCGCAGGGTCACCGACCGCCCGCGCAGCACCGGCTCAGCCCCTGCTCTCGCCGTGCTCGACGCAGACCGCCGACCAGCCGACCGGCAGCACCTGCACCTTCATCCGGCGGCGGCACCGCGAGCAGAACCGCGGCGGCTCCAACTGGCGGGCCGACGCGCACGCGCGGTGGGCGTCGGCCGTCGCCGACTCGCCGCACCTGTCGCACCACAGCTCGGTCGTCGTCATGGTCGTCACAGCGTGGCAGAGAGCGCCTTGACCGGCATCTTCAATTCGTCCAGCAGGGCCAGGTCGGCGGTCGCCGGTCGACCCAGCGTGGTCAGGTAGTTGCCGACGATCACCGCGTTGATCCCGCCGAGCAGGCCGTCACGGGTGCCGAGGTCGCCGAGGGTGATCTCGCGACCACCCGCGTACCGGAGGATGGTGCGGGGCATGGCGAGCCGGAACGCCGCGATGGCCCGCAGCGCGTCCTTGCCCTCCACCACCGGGCGGTCGCCGAGCGGCGTGCCCGGCCGGGGGTTGAGGAAGTTGAGTGGCACCTCGTGCGGGGCCAGCTCGGCGAGCTGCGCGGCGAACTCGGCCCGCTGCTCGACGGTCTCGCCGAGGCCGAGGATGCCACCGCAGCACACCTCCATGCCGGAGTCGCGCACCATCCGCAGCGTCTCCCAGCGCTCCTCCCAGGAGTGCGTGGTGACCACGTTGGGGAAGTACGACCGGCAGGTCTCCAGGTTGTGGTTGTAGCGGTGCACACCCATGTCGACCAGGTCGTCGACCTGCTCCTGGGTGAGCATGCCGAGCGACGCGGCGACCTGGATGTCGACAGCGGCCCGGATGGCGGCGACGCCGTCGCGCATCTGCTTCATCAGCCGGGCGTCCGGGCCGCGCACCGCGGCGACGATGCAGAACTCGGTCGCCCCGGTCTCGGCGGTCTGCTTCGCCGCCTCGACAAGCGACGGGATGTCCAGCCAGACCGACCGCACAGGTGAGGTGAACAGACCCGACTGGGAGCAGAAGTGGCAGTCCTCCGGGCAGCCGCCGGTCTTCAGCGAGACGATGCCCTCGACCTCGACCTCGGGGCCACACCAGCGCATCCGCACGTCGTGGGCGAGTTGCAGGGCGGCGGGCAGGTGCTCGTCGGGCAGGGTCAGCACCGCGAGGATGCCGGCCTGGTCGAGGCCGACACCGTCACCCAGGACCTGGGTCCGGGCCTGGTCGAGGATCTCTGGCATGCCTCGTACCCTACTAGGCCCCCGGTCAGCCGGATGGCCTGGCAGCCCGCCGGCCCCGCGCACCGAGCGGATCCGTCGGGCCGGCGGTGGCGGGTGGTAATTTCGCCCGGCAGGTGTCGGGCTGACCGGCGCGCAGGGCGACGAAGGGGTGACGGTGGCGGACTGGCTGGCGGCGCTCGACCGCCGCGCGCAGTTGCGGGCGAAGGCGGGGCTGACCCGGCGACTGCACCCGCGTCCCGCCGGTGATCAGGTGACCGATCTGGCCGGCAACGACTACCTCGGCCTGGCCACCCACCCGGAGGTCACCGCCGCGGCCACGGCGGCACTGTCGGCGTACGGGCTGGGGGCGACCGGGTCGCGCCTGGTGCGTGGTTCCACCGACGCGCACCAGGCGCTGGAGGACGAGCTGGCGCAGTGGCTGGGCACCGATCGGGCCCTCGTCTTCTCCTCCGGCTACCTGGCCAACCTCGGTGCGCTGCGGGCACTGGTCCAACCTCGGACGCTGCTCGTCTCCGACGCGCACAACCACGCGTCCCTGATCGACGGCGCTCGGCTCTCCGGTGCGGAGACGGTCGTCACGCCGCACGTCGACGTGGACGCCGTCGCCGCCGCACTCGCGGCCGCCCCGGGCCGCCCGGCGGTGGTGGTGACCGAGTCGATCTTCTCGGTCGATGGTGACCTCGCACCGCTGGCCCGGCTGCACGCGGTGGCCCGGCGGCACGGCGCGCTCCTGTTGGTCGACGACGCGCACGCGCTCGGCGTGACCGGCCCGGCCGGCGCGGGTGCGGTGGCCGCCGCGGGGCTGTCCGGCGAACCGGACGTGCTGGTGACCGCCACCCTGTCCAAGGCGCTCGGTGGCGCCGGTGGCGTGGTCGCCGGCCCCGCCGAGTTCGTCCGGCATCTGGTGGAGACCGGGCGTACGTTCATCTTCGACACGGCGCTGCCGCCGGCGGTCGCCGCCGGTGTGCACGCCGCGCTGCGGCTGGCCCGGGTCGGCGACGACGTGCGCGGGGAGTTGTCCGACCGGGTGCGGTTGGCTGTCGTTCGGCTGCGGGCGGCCGGGCTGACCGTCTCCGCGCCGGACGCGGCGGTGATCTCGGTGACGGCCCCCGGGCCGGAGGCGGCCAGCGCCTGGGCCGTCGACTGCCGGGATCGGGGCGTCGCGGTCGGGTGTTTCCGGCCGCCGTCCACCCCGGACAGCCGGTCCCGGCTGCGTCTCACGGTCAGCGCCGGGGTGCCCCGGGCGGATTTCGAGCGGGCCCTGGAGGTCATCGTGGAGTGTGCCCCGCAGTCGCGAACAGAGGTGGCCTAATGACCGGGTGGGAGGGGCCGGTCCTGGTCACCGGCACCGACACCGAGGTCGGCAAGACGGTGGCGACAGCGGCGATCGCGGCCGCGGCGCAGGCCGCCGGGCTGCGGGTGGCGGTGGTGAAACCGGGCCAGACGGGTACGGCCGGCGGTGAGCCCGGCGACGTGGACGCGGTGAACCGGCTGGCTGCCCCGCTGACCGGGCGGACCCTGGCCAGTTATCCCGACCCGCTCGCCCCGTTGACGGCCGCCCGGGTCGCCGACCTGCCGCCGTTGGAGTTGTACGAGGCGGTGGACGCCGTTCGCGCCGAGGCGGACAAACACGACCTGGTGTTGATCGAGGGCGCGGGCGGGTTGCTGGTGCCGATGGGGCTGCGCCCGTCGGGGGAGGCGTGGACGATGGCCGACCTGGCGGTGTCGCTCGGCGCGCCGGCGGTGGTGGTCGCCCGCGCCGGGTTGGGCACGCTCAACCACACCGCGCTGACCCTGGAGGCGCTCGACCGGCGGGCGGTGCCGGCCGGTGTGGTGATCGGGGCCTGGCCGAGCCGGCCGGAGTTGGTGCACTGGACGAACCTCACCGAGCTGGTGCCGAATCTGCTCGGCGCGCTGCCCGACGGCGCCGGGGCGATGGACCCGGGTGTGTTCCGGCGTTCCGCGCCGGGCTGGCTCACCCCGGCCCTGCACGGGGTGCTCGACGACTGGCGGGTCTGGGCCGAGGAGAGCGGCTGAACACCTGACTTTCGTCGGTGTCCGCGCAGGTCGGGCGTGGGTAGCCTGGCCGCCGTGCGGATTCTCGACTTCTCGCCGCCAGGTTGGCTGGACCGGCGGCGTCGCCTGCTGCTGGACGCGCTGCTCTGGGCGGTGGTCGCGGCCCCGGTCGGCTACGCCGGGGTCAGCCCGCCCTACCCGCGGTACGCGGTGCCGCTGCTGGTCGGCAAGTTGCTGCTACTCGGCGCGGCCACGGTGGCGAGTCGACGCCGACCGTTGGTCGCCCTGGTGCTGGTGGTGCTCGGGTCGGTCGTCGACGGCAATTTCGTCTTCGCCATTCCGGTCTTCAGCTATCTCACCGGGCGGCGCAGCGTCTCCGCGGCCCCGGTGGCCGGGGTCTTCGTGCTGATCGTGGCCGGCGGGACGGCGCTCAACCTGGGTCTGCTCGGCACCGGCGAGGCCACCTGGTTCCTGCTGGCCTCGGTGTTGCTCTTCGCCGCGGTGTTCCCCTGGCTGGTGGGCCGCTACCGGCGTCAGCAGCGGGAGTTGGCCGCCGCGGGTCGTCGTCACGTGGACTCGCTGATCCGCGAGGAGCGCGGTGCCGCCGAGCGGATCCGGCTGCGGGAACGGGCCCGGATCGCCGGGGAGATGCACGACTCGCTGGGTCACGACCTCAGCCTGATCGCGTTGCGCGCCGCCGCCCTGGAGGTCGCCGCCGACCTCGACGACCGGCACCGGGCCGCGGCGGGGGAGTTGCGGGCCAGCGTCTCCGCCGCCACCGAGCGACTGCACGAGATCATCGGGGTGCTCCGCGAGGAGGGTGGCGCGTCGGTGCGTCCGAGTGGGGAGACCGTCGCCGACCTGGTCGACAATGCCCGGGAGGCCGGCATGGCGGTCCGGCTGGAGGCCGCCTCGGCGGTCGCGGAGCTGCCGGCGATGACCGGCCACGCGGCGCACCGGGTGGTCCGTGAGGCGCTGACGAACGCGGCCCGGTACGCGCCGGGCGCCCCGGTCGACGTTCGTCTCAGCCGCGACGGTGAACGGGTCGAGGTGTGCGTGGTCAACGGTGCGCCGCCGGCGGAGCCGCTGCCGGCCCCGCCGTCGCAGGGCAGCGGGTTGCTCGCGCTCGCCGAGCGGGTCCGCCTCGCCGGTGGGACGCTCGACGCCGGGCCCCGCACCGAGGGCGGGTTCGTCGTCCGGGCGGTGCTGCCGGCGACCGCGCCAGCGGTGGAGGCGATCGAGAGCGACGTCGCCGCACCGTCCGGCGGCGGGCCCGGCCCGGTGGAGCAGCCGGTGGACGCGGCGCGGCGGCTGCACGACGCCCGTCGGCGGGTCCGGCGCAGTCTGTTGGTGGCGCTCCTGGCACCTGCCGGGTTCGCCCTGGTGCTCTCCCTCGTCTACTACCCGGTGGCGACCGCCGGGACGGTGTTGGACCGGGCCACCTTCGACCAGATGCGCGTCGGCACGGCCCGCTCGGAGCTGGAGGGTCTGCCCCGGCGGCAGTTGGAGAGCCCCGTCGGTGTCGACCGGGCCGGCTGCGAGTACTACACCGACGGCAACTTCCCCCTCGCCGAGCCGACCTGGCGTCTCTGCTTCACCGACGGCCGGTTGGCCAGCAAGGAGTGGATCGCCTAGTGGACACCGACAGGGCGGGGGCAGCGCCGGTGCGGGTGGTGCTGGCCGACGACGAGGCGATGATCCGGGCCGGCGTCCGGGCCATCCTCGCCACCGATCCCGGGATCGAGGTGGTCGCCGAGGCCGGTGACGGACGCGCCGCGGTGGAGTTGGTCCGCGCGCACCGACCTCGGGTCGTGTTGCTGGACATCCGGATGCCGCGGCTGGACGGGTTGGCCGCCGCCGCCGAGATCCGCCGGCTCGTGCCGGAGACCGCGACGATCATGTTGACCACGTTCGGCGAGGACGACCATGTGGCCCGCGCGCTCGGGCACGGTGCCAACGGGTTCCTGCTCAAGGCCGGTGACCCGCGTGAGTTGATCGCCGGTGTGCACGCCGTGGCCGACGGTGGCGCGTACCTGTCGCCGCAGGTGGCGCGCCGGGTCATCGAGCTGGGTGCGGGGCGGTTGGCCCGCCGGCCGGCTGCGCGGGACCGTACGGCCGGGCTGACCGAGCGGGAACGGGAGGTGCTGGCCCTGGTCGGGGCGGGGCTGTCCAACGCCGAGATCGCCCGCCGACTGCACCTGGTGGAGGGCACCGTGAAGAGTTACCTGACCAGCATCTTCACCCGGCTGGACGTGCGTAACCGGGTGCAGGCGGCGATCCTCGCGTACGAGGCGGGGCTCGTCGACGGCTGAGCGGGGGCCGGGAAGCCCCCGCTCAGCTCGTCAGGCGTCGCGGCGGCGCAGTGCGGCCCGGCCCAGCAGCAGCGCGGCACCGGCCCAGCCGGCGAGCAGGAGCAGCCCGACCAGGCTCGGGTACGGCTCGGTGTCGCCGGCCAGGAAGTGCCCACCGGCCACGCCGGGGAACCCGTCGGCGATCCGGTTCAACACCTCGATGTCCGGCTCCTGGAGGGACAGCGGCACGATCATCAGGGTGGCGAGGAGCACGGTGATCGTGAGCACCGCACTGCGCAGTGCGGCGCCGAGACCCAGGGCGAACACGCCGATCAGCGCCAGGTAGACAGCCACCGCCATGATGTCGCCGATCGTCTCGGCGGCCGGGGCGCTGCCCCACTCGCCGAGCACCGGCCGGGCGACCAGGGTGCCGATGCCGCCGAGCAGCAACCCGAGGGCGAAGGTGACGGTGCCGACGACCGTGGCCTTGGCCAGCAGCACCCGGCCGCGGGACGGGGTGCACTGCAACGTGGTCCGGATGGTGCCGCTCGTGAACTCGGTGGTGATCGCCAGCAGGCCGAGGGCGAGCACCACGAACTGGGTCAGGTCGACCGAGTCGATCAGCACGCTGCCGACGGTGACGATTCCCGGGTCGTCGGTCGGGTCGTCGTTGGTGTTGGCGTTCGCGGCGTAGATGGCGAGTTGGCCGGCGCTCGCGGCCATCACCAGCAGCCCGGCCAGCGCCGTCCACCAGGTGCTGCGCACCGAGGAGAGCTTGGTCCACTCGGCGGCCACCGCCCCCCGGACGGTGCCCGGCGCACCGGCGGCCGGTGTGCTGGCGGGGCGGGTGCCCGCGTCGGTCCGGGTGCTCATCGGTGCCCACCCTCGGTCGGACCGCCCGCGTATTCGACACTGTCGGCGGTCAGCTCCATGAACGCCTGTTCCAGGGTCGCGGCCTGCGCGGTCAGCTCGTGCAGTCGTACCCCCAGCTCGTAGGCCAGGTCACCGACCCGGTCCGCGGTGGAGCCGGTGACGGTCAGCTCGGTGCGGTCGGCCGCCACCACGCTCGCCCCGGTGGCGGTGAGGCGCGCGGCCAGGGCGGCCAGCCCGTCCGGGTGTGGGCTGCGCACGCGGACCGCGACAGTGCTGCCGGCGATCACGTCGCCGATCGGTGCGTCGGCGAGCAGTCGGCCCCGCCCGATCACCACGAGTTGGTCGGCGGTGAGCTGCATCTCGCTCATCAGGTGGCTGGAGACGAAGACGGTCCGCCCCTGGTCGGCAAGCGAGCGCGTCAGTTGTCGTACCCAGCGCACCCCGTCCGGGTCGAGGCCGTTCACCGGCTCGTCGAACATCAGCACCGGCGGGTCGCCGAGCAGTGCCCCGGCGATGCCGAGCCGCTGGCCCATGCCGAGGGACAGGGTCCGGCCCGGTTTGCCGGCGGCCCGCCCGTCCAGCCCGACGGTGTCCAGCACCTCGTCGACCCGGCGGGCGGGGATGCCGTTGCTGCGGGCCATGGCGAGCAGGTGGGCCCGGCCGGACCGGGCCGGGTGGATGGCCCGTGCGTCGAGCAGCGCGCCCACCTCGTGCAACGGTCGGCGCAGCTCCCGGTACGCGCGCCCGCCGACGAGGGCCTGTCCGGCGGTGGGGCGGTCCAGCCCGAGGATCATCCGCATGGTGGTGGACTTGCCGGCGCCGTTGGGGCCGAGGAAGCCGGTGACCCGGCCGGGCGCGACGTCGACGGTCAACGCGTCGACCGCGACTGTCGCCCCGAACCGTTTCGTCAACCCACGTAATGTGATCATGCGCTGACGCTAGGCGCGCGACCCGCTGCCGCACCGCGCCCGAAGGGCACCACCCGACCCTGACTTTCGTCAGGTCGTCGGCGGTCGGTCAGCGCACGTAGTCCTCCAGCAGCGCCGGCGTGAGCCCGGCCCGGTGGATCGCCTTGAGCGCCGCGAGCAGGTCGTCCATCAGCGCCGGCCGGAAGTGCATCAGCAGTACGTCGCCGGGCTGGACCACCTTCTCCGGGGTCTGGTAGCGGACCTTCCCCTCGTGCACGGTCTCGGTCCAGTGCAGGACCGCCTTCGCGCCGCAGTCGTACGCGGCTTTCAACGTGGTGGCGTCGTGGTTGCCGAAGGGCGGGCGGAACAGGGTCGCCCGCTTGCCGAACAGTGTCTCCAGCTTGTCCGCCGCCCCGCAGATCTCGTGCTTCTGGTAGTCGTACGAGCGGCCGGCCAGCGAGGTGTGGTTGATGGTGTGGTTCTCGACGACCCCGCCGGCCACCTGGATCTGCCGGAAGTAGTCGGTGTGCTCCGCCGCCGCCGGTGAGTTGAGGAACATCGTGACCGGGATGTGCGCCTGCCAGACGAAGTCGGCCACCTCGGGCGGTCGGGCCAGCCCACCGTCGTCGATGGTGATGAAGGCGACCTTCTGGTCGGTCGGCAGGCGGTGCCAGAACTGGGCGACGCCGGTCGTCGGCAGCGGCACCGGTTGCGGCGGCGGCGCCTGCGGGAAGGTCGGGACCTGGGACACGTACCAGGCCAGACTTCCCGGTGTGGGCTTGACCGTCGGGGACAGCGAGGCCGAGGGCGTCGGCAAGGCCGAGAGTGTCGGCGGGGCGGACGGTGTCGGCTGGGTCGCGGTGATCTGCCGGGCGTGGACCGTGTGGCCGGCTGTGCAGGCGCTCAGCAGCAGCAGGGCCAGAACTGGTAAGACGACGAGGATCCGACGTGCGGGGGTCGCGGACACGCCCGGAAACCTACCGAAGCGAGATCAGGATCCGGTCAGGCCGGTGCCCCGCACCACGAAGGCGTCCGGCATCCGGAAGGTGAGATTGTCCGGGCACCAGGGTGGGCGTACCACCGTCACCGCGTCCAGCAGTGGTGTCGCCTCGGCAACCACCACGGCCGCCTCCATCCGGGCCAGCACGTCACCGACGCAGCGATGGGCGCCAGCCCCGAACGCCAGGTGTCGGCGGGACCCACGCTGCCCCGGGCGGAACTCGTCGGGCGACTGGACGACCGCGGGGTCACGGCCGGCGCGGGCCAGCCAGAGCACGAGGCTGCTGCCCGCCGGCACCGCCGTGCCGCCCAGCGTGCTGTCCGCCGCCGCCACCCGCCGCCAGGTGACGATGGGCGGCTCCAGCCGCAGCCCCTCCTCCACCACGTCGGCCACCGCGACCGCGCCGGTGCGCAGCCCGGCCCGCACCGCCGGTTCGCCGGCCAGCCGGTGCAGCAGCAGGGTGAGGAACTGCGAGGTGGTCTCCTGCCCGGCGACCAGCAGGAAGAAGAGCGCGCCGACCACCACGTCCGGTGGGTGCCCGGTCGCGCGCAACTCGCCGGCCAACCCGCCCCCGCTTGTCGCGAAGTCCCGCAGTACGCCGTGGAACCGACCCACCTCGGCGGCGAGCGCCAGCTGCCGGTCGACGTCCAACGGTGCCCAGAACAACTCCAGCGCGGCGCGGGCGAACTCCTTGACCGCACCGACAGGTGCGTCCGGCAGCTCGACGAGCCGGGCCAGCACCAGCAGCGGCAGGTCGGCGGCGAGGTCCGCGTACAGGTCGACCGACGCGCCGGTGTCGAGCCGGGCGCCGAGCCGAGCGATCCGGTCCCGGACCAGCGCGGTGAGCCAGGGCCGCTGCGCGGCGACCCGCTCGGGGTGCAACGCCGCCGCGACGATCGCCCGGATCTCCGGATGGCTGGCACCCGAGTTGTTGGCCAGGGTCGGCGGCAGCCGGAAATGGTGCCCGGTGAGCACCCGCAGCGCGCTCACCGGCATCGGTGTCACGGCGTCCAGCGCGTTGTCCGGGCGGTAGGTGACCGGGTCGGCCAGCACCTGCCGGACCAGCGCGTGCCGGGTGACGACCAGATGGCGTACGCCGACGTGGTCGGTCACCTCGGCGACGTCCGGCCAGGGTGCCTCGACCGCGGACCCCCAGCCGGAAAACAGCACGTCGACACGCTAGCGGGCGGCTCCGGGCAGCCCGGCACGCAACTGCCAGACGGTGGTGCGCTTCACCCGGACACTCTCCAGCGCCTCCGGCACCGGCACGTCGTACGCGGCCAACTCGTCGAAGCGGTCGCGGGGCAGGAACGCCCGGCCGGGGTCACCGACGAGCGCGGGTGCACCGGCCCGGGCGGCGCGCAGCAGGAACCGCAGCACCCGCCGGGCCATCGCGTCGCTGTAGAAGACGTCGCCGGCGAGCACCACCTCGGCGTCCCCGGCGTCGGAGTCGAGGATGTCACCGAACTCGGCGTCGACGCGTACCCCGTTGGCCTCGGCGTTGAGGGCGACGGCCGCGACCGCCAGTTCGTCCACCTCGACGGCGCGCACCGACGCCGCGCCGGCGCGGGCGGCGGCGATGGCCACCAGGCCGGAGCCGGAGGCGAGGTCGAGCACCCGGCGGCCGGCGACCAGCTCCGGGTGGTCTGTCACGTAGCGGGCGAGCGCCTGCCCGCCGGCCCAGGCGAACGCCCAGAACGGCGGCGGCCGGTCGGTGGAGAACTCGCCCTCGGTCAGCTCCCACAGCCCGATCGGCTCGTCGGCCTGGTGCAGTCGCACCTCGGGGACGAAGGGAACCGGACCCAGCCGGGCGTGCAGCCGGACGAACGTGCTGGAGAGCTCGGACACCCGACGATTCTCGCGCACCTGTCACCCCGGGCGGCGCGGGAGGTGGACCGGTACGGGTAAGGGGTTCACCACTGTCGGTGAAAACACCACTCGTCCTTGGCGTCCGGTGCGAAGACACCCCTCTGTCCGACCCGCCCGCTTCCTCCTAGCGTTTTGCGCAGGAGACGAGAAGAGGCGAGGTGATGGTGATCGTGTGGCGGTACGCGCTGCGGATCGGGGCGTTGGTTGCCGGCGTGGCCGGGGCGGTGCTGACCCTGGCCGCGCCAGCACAGGCGGCCTTCGCCACCGAGATGAGCGGCCTGCCGGCCCGGTTCACCGCCGGTGACCAGGTGCGGACGATCTCGGCGGTGGTCTCGCAGACGGATCGGCGCGGCGGGTGTGCGAAGGTGCGCTGGTCGATGGTGCTCAGCGTGCAGGGCCTCCGACTCGACCAGGTGAAGATGGACCGGGTGGAGGAGACCGGCGACTTCCCGCTGGAGATCCAGACCGAGGGTGACGTGGCCCGGCTGACCGACCGGCAGCTCGACCCGGGCACGCTCTGCCCGGGCCGCACCGTCACAGCCCGCTACCGGGTGGCCTTCGCCGAGGACGTCACCCAGGGGCGGGTCACCCTCGCCGCCGAGGCGTACGACGCCAACCGGCGTCTGCTGGCCCGGCAGACCGCCACCCGCTCGGTGGTGGGGGCGGGTGGCACCCCGACCGGTACGCCGACGCCGACCGCGA
Organism: Micromonospora sp. NPDC048898; assembly: GCF_043198035.1. NCBI lineage: Bacteria > Bacillati > Actinomycetota > Actinomycetes > Micromonosporales > Micromonosporaceae > Micromonospora > Micromonospora sp. NPDC048898. Next base: position 153,424 of record NZ_JBICUF010000001.1, on the reverse strand, counting down.
CGTCGTTGCCGCCCAGCGAGCCGGCCGAGGAGGAGAGCACGACGGCCGAGGAGCCGGTCGGGGACTACCCGGCCGACGCGGCGCCACCGGCCGGCCGACAGGTCTCGCAGTCCGGCGGGTTCGGCATCGTGCAGGCCGCGTTCCTGCTCGGCGCGTTACTGCTCTTCCTCGGGATGGGCCTGCTGCTGCGGCTGCGACACCTGACCCGGCCCGCGTCCGACGAGGGCGAGGACCCGACGGTGGACCGGCGCTGGGAACGGCCGGCCCCGGCCGACCGCTGGCGACCGGCCCGCCGCTGATCGGGGGCTGAGGGGGCCGGCGGGTAGTCCGCCGGCCCCCTCGGCGTCACTGCGAGAACGCCTGGAACTCGGCGATCCTGACCTGCGTCCGGGCCGGGCTGGCCGTCGCGCAGTCCGTCGTCGTGGCCGGGTCGTCGTCCTGCTCGCCCGCGTACCGGGGGCCGCCGGTGCACTGGCTCGCCAGCACCTCCAGGCGCAGGTGGGTGGCGGGGGTCGAGGGCACCGCGAACGTCCGCAGGTTGATGTCCCGGCTGTACGACCGGTACGCCCCGCCGGGGAACGCGTCGCCCGCGCTTGTGTAGATCCGCTGCCAGCGGGCCGGGTCCGCGCAGTCGGTGGTCGTCGCGTCGCAGGCGGACACCGCGAACGAGCGCAACGCACTGAGCGCGTTCTGGCTGCCGGTGTCGGCGTCCCCGGTGATCGCCGGGCGCAGCATCGCACTGACGTTGAGCCGCTTGACCGTCTGCGGGGCGTCCCCGGGCAACGCCACGGTGAGCTGCCGGCCGGCCACCCCGTCCAGGGAGGCCCAGTTCGTGGCCTCGGTGTCGTCGGCGATCCGGTCCAGGTTGACCCCGTCGCCGGTGACCGTCGCCCCGGACGCCGTGGACGCCAGGTTGCGGCTCATCCGCAGGTCCACGTACCCGTCCTGATCGGCCTTGGCGACCACGCTGAGCCGCTGGTGCCCGAAGCCGGGTGCCACGGCGAGCAGGTCGTACGTGCCGGCCACCAGCTCCACGGTGTCCGGGATCGGCGTCGCCGGGTCGGTGTCCGCGATCGGCGTGGCCCGCGCCTCGTACGCCCCGACGTACACCCGGATCGGCGCGTCGACGCTGTCCCCGCGCGGGCGCAGGGTGAGTGTCGCGTTGCCACCGCGCGGCGAGGCGAAACTCGGTGTCGGATCGGTGTCGCCGGCGCCGTTGGTGGCGGCGTCGCGGCCCATCCCGGAGCGGGCGAACTCGGCCCAGATCAGGTCCTGGTTGGCGCCGCCGAAGCGGAGCAGGTCGGCGGTGAGCATGTTGTCCCGCATGTCGAGCATGCTGACCTGGCTGGCCGCCTGGAGCAGGAACGAGTCGAAGACCAACTGCGACCAGCGCCGGTTGCCGGGGCACCTGTCGGCGGCGACCTTCCCCTGTGCGCAGTCGAGCTGCCGCTGCGCAGTGCCGAGGCCGTACCGCTTGACCAGCGCGGAGCGGACCCGGAAGTTGGTGGCGCCCCAGATCTCCCCGTCGGCGTGCACGGCGGGACCCGCGGTGTTGTAGCCGATGTCGGAGTAGTTGAGCGGGCTGCGGCTCAGGTCGTAGTTGCGGATGCCGCTGACCAGGTTGCCGGTGACGTAGCCGCCGGTGACGAAGGGCGTCTCGCCGGGTGCGCGTAGCCCGTTCTGGAACAGGTACTCGGCGGCGAGCAGGTCGCCCCACGACTCGCCCATCGCACCACCCTGGTGGCCGCCGATCCCGCTGTCCGGGCCGGCGATCATCCGGTTGGTGATCGCGTGGGTGTACTCGTGGCCGATCACCGTCATGTCGTAGTCGCCGTCCACACACGGCGGGTACGGGCCGCCGGCCTGCGGCTGCCACAGGTACATGTTGGTGGTCGGCGGCAGCCCGTCGCGCCCGGTGCCCTGGTTGGCGTTGTTGCGGTTGCCGGTCAGCGCGCCCTGCTGGGCGCGGCCCTGCTCGGCGTCACCGCCCAGCCCGGCCGGGGTGAGGTTGACCGCCTGGAGGTTCCACGCCGACTCGGTGAAGCCCAACTGGTACGACCAGTCGTGCATCCGGTTGTGCATGGCGAAGAGGTTGGCGATCGACGCGTCCGCGTCGTTGCGCTGGGCGGAGGTGAACACCTCCGGGTTGCACTTCGCCTGGCGCCACTGGTCGGTGAACGGGTACTCGTAGCGGCGGTCCGGGCTGGTGGTGGCCGGGACGATCGGGGTGCCCGCACCCCAGGAGAGCACCGTGTTGGCCGAGTTGCCGCGTGAGGTGAACGTCGGTGTGCCGGTGGCCGCGTCGACGTCCCATGGTTGGCCGGTGGCCGGGTCGCGGAGGGCGGCCTGGCAGCCGGGCGCGGGGTCGCCGCACCAGCGCACCCGGGGGTCCTGCCCGGGGTCGAGGTCGCGGGGCGGGGTGGCCGGGAAGACCGCCCAGCTCGGGTTGTCGGAGTCGAAGTCGACGAGGTCCTCACGGACCAGCACCTGCCCGGTGCCGCCGTCCACGTAGCTGGTGAACGCGACCGGGTGGTCGGTGTCCGCGCCGATCATCGTGACCTCGTAGGCGGCCCGTGGCCCGTCCAGCGGGGTGGGTACGGCCACCTGCCGGATGGTGTGGCTGGCCACCGCGCCAGCGGTCAGTCCGGCGTCGGCGAGCGCGGCGGCGTACGCCTGCTCGGCCGTGCGGGTGGCCGGCGCGGGCGTGCCGGTGTCGCGGGCCAGCGAGGAGCTGACCGACACCACCGAGCCGTTGGCGACCGCGAGGGTGACGAGACCGTCCGGCCCGGCCGGCAGGTCGCCGAACCGTTGTCGGAGGGTGACCACCGCACCGCTGCCGATCGGCCGGACCAGCACCCGTTCCATGCGGGCCACCGCGGCGGCGTCCATGCCGAACAGGTCGCGGTTGGCCCTCAGGTAGGCGCGGGCGGCGGCCTCCGCGTCGGCGGGCAGCCCGGTGGCGAGCGGGGTACGGCCGGGGCCGAGGGCGTGCGGGGTGCCGAGTCGGTTCCACCGGACGTCGGGGTCGGCGGCGCGGGCCAGGCCGCGCTGACGGGCGTCGGGTGCCGCCGTACCGATGCGGTTGTCGGCGTCGGCGGGCTCGTGCCCCTCGCTGAACGGTCCGGACCGGCGCTCGGCCGACGGCGCGCTGCCGGTGGGGGCCGCGGTGCTCACGCCGGTGGGGAGCAACGCGGCGACCGTGGCCGTCGTCGCCAGGATGGCGATGAGCCGGCGTCGACGCCGGCTCATCGGGGGTGACCATTCGGGTCGTGGCACGGAACCTCCTCGTGGGAGCGAAATGGCCGGCGGTCCGCCGGCCGTCGCTGCGCGATCACGCATGTGCATCTGTGGATATCAGGCGGCCGGGGTCGCGGCAAGCTCTGGGGCGGATCGCCCGGCCGTCGAGCACGGCGCGTGGGCGAGGCACAACCGGGGCCACCACGTACGGCACAGTCTTCGGGCACGCTGCGCGTGGTCAGCTTCCGGGCACGCTGCGGGTGGTCAGTCGTCAGGCACGCTGCGCGTGGTCAGTCGTCAGGCACGCTGCGGGTGGTCAGTCGTCCGGTGTCCAGTCGGGGTTGCGGCCGAAGGCGGCCAGCAGGTGGTCCTGCTCGTCGGCGTCGTCGGGCACCCGTACCCCGGTCTGCACCAGGTTGTTGTCCTGGTAGTCGTCGATCTGGCCGGCGAACCAGCGGGCGGCCACGTGTACCGTCTCCGGGTCCAGGCGTGGTTGCGCCCCGATCGCCACCGCCACGTCCCAGCCGTGGACGAGATGCTCGGCGAGGAGCTGCTGGAGATATTCCGCGGCCGGGGTCTCACCAGCGGAGAGATGCACGGTGCGGTCGAGCGTGCCGGGGTGGGTCGCGGCGATCTCGGCCTGCGCCGCCGCCTCCCGCGCCACCGTGATCGGGTCGGTGCCGAGCTGGTCGCCGTCGAGCCGGTCGCCCACCTCGTCGATGGTCCGGCCCGCGAGCAGCGGGACGCTCCACCGATCCTCACGCACCACGTGGTTGACAAGCGTGCGTACGTCCCAGTCCGAGCAGGGCGTCGGGTCGGACCACTGGCCGGGTTCGACCTGGTCCACCCGGTCGACGAATTCGGCCAGGCTCCGGCGGTACGCGTCCAGCAGGTCCATGCTGCCGATTGTTCCGGTCGTCGGGGCGGGCCGAGCCGTTTTGCCTGCCCTGGGTGCGCCGGACCGGTGGTCGGTCGGCTCAGTCCAGTGCGACCGGATCCAGGCCGAGCTCTCGGGCGGTGACCAGCCGGACCCACTCGCCGAACTGCCGGCGGGAGATCACCCGGTCGTGCACGGCGAGTTGGACGGCAAGCCCGTCCATCACCGCGCTGATCCGCCAGGCGGCGCCCTCCGGGTCGGCGCACTGGAAGGTGCCGTCGGCCACCCCGGCGCAGATCACCGCGGCCAGATCCTGCCGCCAGCGCAGGTCGAGCCGGCGGGACACCTTCTCCAACTCCGGGGTGCGCAGCGACTCGGACCATCCGTCGATCCACATCGACCAGGAGGTTGCCCGCCCGGCCGGCGTGTAGAGCTTGAGGATCCGGCGGAGCTTGGTCAGCGGCGGAGCCGAGGAGCGGGTCACCACGTCCAGTCGGGCCAGATCCTGCTCGACCGCGTACGCGAAGGCCTGCGCGAGCAGCCGCTCCTTCGTCGCGAAGTGGTAGAACACCAACGCCTGACTCACACCGGCGGCCTGTGCCACATCGGCCGTCCGGGTGTTGGCCAGACCGCGCTCCACGATCACGTCACAGGCGGTGCGCAGCAGGGCATCCAGGCGGATCTCGGCCGCACGTCTCGTCACGACCGTTACCGTAGCCCATCCGATTGAACACGAACAGTGACGGCCGTGCCTGGATCCGCGGCGCGAGAGTCGGAAGCCGGACAATTCCCCGGGGTGCCGTCAGTCGTTCCTGTGAGTGTGTTAGTCGAGGTCCGCCGCGATGGGGTGGCGCACGAAGGCCCTGGTGACGGGCGGTTGATGCAATGATGGCCGTCATTGTCGAGTGGATGCCCGAGGGTGACGGTCGGTGGCGCCGCTCGACACCAGGCCAGTCCCCTAGGAAGCTCGCCGGTGGTGATCTCCGTTCCCGCCTCCCGAGGAGCGGACGCGCCGAGGTGACCCCGAGTTGGCAGTCTTTCACCGGCTCGGCTAAAGTTCTCATCCGTCACCCGGGAACGCCGGGGGACGTGCGGACGTAGCGCAGCTGGTAGCGCATCACCTTGCCAAGGTGAGGGTCGCGGGTTCGAATCCCGTCGTCCGCTCGGAGCTGCCGCCACGCATGACGGGGGCAACCTCGGTGGGGTGGCCGAGAGGCGAGGCAACGGCCTGCAAAGCCGTGTACGCGGGTTCAAATCCCGTCCCCACCTCGGCAACAAGCACGGGCGATTGGCGCAGTGGGAGCGCGCTTCCTTGACACGGAAGAGGTCACTGGTTCAAACCCAGTATCGCCCACAGGGTATTTAGGTAGTTGAGCAGGCCCGTTACCGGCTTCCGGTAACGGGCCTGCTGCTGTCCAGGCCTCCGCACGACCGGGACAGCGCCGGTGCGGCCTCGCATGGCACGCTTCCCGCGCGACGATCCATCGACCCTAGGGCGGGGGCGGGCCATGGCCGGGGCGGCTGCACCATCCGACAGCGCCGAACCATCCGACAGCGCCGAACCATCTGACAGCGCCGAACCATCCGACAGTGCCGGGGCGGGTCCGGCCCGCGCACCGCGGGTCTCGATCGTCGTGCCGGTGCACAACGAGGAGGAGAACATCGGCCCGTGCCTCGATGCGGCTCTGCGGCAGACGACGCCGGCAGACGAGATCATCGTGGTGGACAACGCCTCCACGGACGCGACGCGGGCCCGGCTGGCCGGGTACACCGATCGGGTCGTGCTGCTCACCGAACCGCGGTTGGGCGTCCTGGCCGCCCGCAACCGTGGCCTGATGGCGGCCACCGGTGACGTGATCGGCCGGATCGACGCGGACACCAGGCTGCCGCCGTACTGGGTGGAGGGGGTCCGCCGGGTCTTCGCGGACGGCACCGTCGCGGCGGTGACCGGTCCGGTGACCTACTACGACATCCGCTTTCCGGCGGTCCTCAACGCGGTGGACCGGACACTGCGCCGGGCCTGGACACTGCCGAGCCGGCAGCGGCTCGACTGGCTGTTCGGTGCGAACATGGCGGTCCGGGCTCGGGCCTGGCACGCCATCCGGACCGACCTCTGCGACGATCGCCGCTACCACGAGGATCTCGACCTCGGTATCCACCTGCGGCGGGCCGGCCACCGGGTGGTCTTCGCCGCCGAGCTTCGGGCCGGCACCTCGGCGCGCCGTTTCCGGAACGACCCGGCCGACTTCTGGGCGTACCTGCGGATGATCGACGCCTCCTATGCCAGCCACTCGGGGCGGGCCGGTAGCGCCAGTTACTGGCGGGCCTGGCTGACCAGCCGGCTGATCATGCTCTGTTACCTGCCGTTCCGGGCGCTGCACCGAGCCCACCCGGCCTACAGCGCTGCCCCCCGGAAGAACCCGATGGCGGCGGAGCCGTCGCCACCGTCGCGGGGTTCCTAGAAGGTGAGGATGCGGAACTCGCCCACGGGCCGGAAGCCGAGGCGGCGGTAGACCGGCTCACCGATCGGGGACGAGGTGAGGGCGGCGGTGCGGGCGCCGCGCTCGCTGGCCAGGTTGAGTGCGGCCCTGGTCATGGCCGCGCCGATGCCCCGGCGGCGGTGCTCGGGCTGCGTACCCACGAAGTAGAGGGTGGCCAGTCCGTGGCTGAGCCAGGCGACTGCCGTTCCGACCACCTGGCCGTCGTCGAGGCGGCCGGCGAGTCTGAGCACGGTGCCGTCGCCGGTGAACGCCTTCTCCCGTTCGGTCGTCGCGTTCAGCGCGCCGGCCGGAATTCCGGACACCCGGGCGTAGGCCGCGACGAACGTGGCCAGGTCTGTGGTTTCGGTGATGTGCAGGCCCGCCGGCGCCGGGACCTCGGCCGCCGCGTCGATCGTCACACTCATGATCGGCAGGCGGGCGATCTCGGCCGCGCCGAGGGAGAGCAGACCGTCGGCGGTCCCGGCGTCGCTGTCCGGGCCGACCCACCAGACCCGAGGTACGCCGTGCAGGCGCTGCCGGGCCTCGACGAGCGCGTCCCGCGGCGTACGTCCGGCCACGCGCAGCACGCCGTTGAGGGTCGCGTGCGGCACCTCGCTGCGGTAGGTCGGAAGGTCGGGCCCGCCGGCCACCCCGATGTTCCAACCGAGCAGGTACGCCCGGTGCGCGGCCAGCAGCGTGTCGAGAGACCCCATGATCCGGATGTTAGCGCGGTCTCCTCGGCGGCCCTCAGCTGCGGAAACGGATCGACGCGGCGACTGTGATCGGCGATACTTTGTCGATCGTTCCAGATAGCGGGTAGCGTCCGGGGCATGGCACGTACCCGCGAGTTCGACCTCGACGCCGCGGTCAACGCCGCGATGGACGTGTTCCGGAGGAAGGGCTACGAGGGCACCTCGATGCGCGACCTCGCGGAGGCGACCGGCCTCGGCAGCGGCTCGATCTACGCCGCCTTCGGCAGCAAGGACGGCCTCTACCTCGCGGTGCTCGACCTGTACCGGCAGCGTTACGCCGCACCGATGGTCGACCTGCTGCGCTCGGGCAACGATGCGCGGGCGGTCCTCCGTGAGGTGTTCGTCGGCGCGGTGGACGACATCACCGGCGACGGCCGGCACCTCGCCTGCCTCATCGTCGGCGCGTCGATGGAACGGGCACACCAGGACCTGCGGGTCGCCGAGCGGCTCCGCTCCACCACCCAGTCCCTGGAGTTGGCGCTCTACGACCTGCTCGCCGAGGCGCAGTTGCGGGGCCAGATCACGTCCGATCGCAGCGCCACCGACCTGGCCGGCTTCCTGGTGACCAGCCTTCAGGGGCTGCGGGTGATGGGTGCCATCAACCCGGACCGGGCGGCGCTGACCCGGTACGCCGAGGTCGCGCTCACCTGCCTGGACTGACCCGTCGTCCGAGGTGGGCGGCCCGGCACCACCGGCACGACCCAACCCGAGCGACGAGGAGTCGATGATGAGAGCGGTCGGACTGCTGCGCTACGGCGGGCCGGAGGTGCTGCGGGTGGTCGAACTTCCCACCCCGCACGCCGGCCCCGGTGAGGTCCGCATCCGGGTACGCGCGGCGGCGGTCAACCCGGCGGACACCCTGATCCGGGCCGGTATGACGCCGGTGCGACTGCGCGGCACCGACCCGCTGCTGCCCGGCCTGGACATCGCCGGCACGATCGACGAGGTGGGCCCCGGGGGCAGTGGTGCGCTCGCCCCGGGTGACCCGGTGATGGCCATGGTCAACCCGACCCGGGAGGCCGGCGGTGGGTATGCCGAGTGGGTGGTGCTTCCGGAAGCCTGGGTGGTGCCCGCGCCGGCGGGCGTCTCACCCGCCGACGCGGCCACGCTGCCGATGAACGGGTTGACCGCCCTGCACGCGTTGGACCAGTTGCGGCTGCCGCCGGGCAGCACCCTCGCGGTGACCGGCGCGGCCGGCGCCGTCGGCGGGTACGCGGTACAACTCGCCAAGGCCGCCGGTCACCGCGTGTTGGCCGACGCGGCGCCCGGTGACGTCGAACTGGTCGCCGCGCTCGGCGCCGACGTGACGGTGGCCCGAGGCCCGGGTGTCGCCGACCGCTTCCGGGAGCACGCCCCGGACGGCGTGGACGCCGCTGTTGACGCCGCGTTGATCGGTGGCGCGCTGCTGCCGGCGGTCCGCGACGGTGGCGCCGTGGCGCTGCTGCGCGGCGGGCCGGATCCGCTGCTGCTGGCTCAGGCCAACCAACGGGGGATCGGGATGGTGGCTGCCCACGTGCACGAGTATGACGGGCGCCGCGACAAGCTCGACCTGCTTCGGCGGTTCGCCGAGGAGGGTGCGCTGAGCCTTCGTGTCGCCGGCCGGTTCCCACCGCAGGAGGCGGCCCGCGCGCATCAGCTCCTGGAAGCCGGAGGGGTACGCGGCCGGTTGGTCATCGAGTTCTGATCCCGCCGGTGGCCGGCTGCCCTCATCGGGGCGGCCGGCCCGGCAGCGTCTGGTCCGTCGGCGGTGGAAGTGGTCGTGTCACAGCGGCGGGGCGATGTCCCGCCGCTCCTCGACCCGCTGGTACTCGACCGGCTGTTCGGTGGTGGTGACCACCTCGCGGCGGCGGCCCCAGATCAGCGTGGTCATGATCAGGCCGAGCACGCCGGCTCCCATCAGGATCCAGCCGACCACGTCGAGGTTGATGCCGCCGACGCTGGCGTCCAGTGCGAAGGTGAGGATCGCGCCGAGCGCGATCAGGAAGATGCTGGTGCCGATACCCACGACAGCCTCCTTAGGGGGTGTGGTGCGCTGTCGAGCCCTTCAGTACCCCGGCGGCGACCAGCGCAACCGCGACCGGACAGGGTGCCGTGCCAAGCGATCTTGGCATCGGGTAGAGTTCACCTGTCGCCGGCGCTTGTCGGGGACGTGCGGACGTAGCGCAGCTGGTAGCGCATCACCTTGCCAAGGTGAGGGTCGCGGGTTCGAATCCCGTCGTCCGCTCTCGATGTGCCCCACGGGGCCGCCACGGGCGATTGGCGCAGTGGGAGCGCGCTTCCTTGACACGGAAGAGGTCACTGGTTCAAACCCAGTATCGCCCACCATCCATGCAGGCGGGTCGGTCACTCGCCGGCGCGGAGCACCTCACTCAGCCGGTCGCGTCGCCGCAGCGCCGACTCGACAGGCACGACAGTTGCGGCCGTCGCCAGCAGCGCCACGCTCACCAGGCCCAGCAGCCACCACGGCAGGACCGCCGCCGGGTCGGCGGATTGGCCGGTGAGCAGCCGCACGTCGAGCGGGCCGAGCGTCAGGCGCGCGAGCAGGGCGCCGAGCAGCGGGCCGCACACCGCGGCGACCACGACCGGCGGCAGCAGCTCTCCGGCGGCGACCCAGCGGGCGTCGCGTGGTCGCAGACCGAGGGTCCGCAGCCGGGTCAGGGTCTGCCACCGCTGTGACGCGCCGGCGGCGGCGGCGAGCGTGAGGCCGAGCAACCCCAGCGCCAGCAGCACCGCGGCGGCCGTCCACGACAGCCGTAGCAGCCCCGCGGTCAGCGGCGCCACCCGCTGCGCCCGCTGGACGTCCGCGCGCAGCACGACGTCGGCGGCGACGCCGGTGTTCGACACGGCCCGCGCCGCGCCGGGGCCGGTCACCCAGACGGTGTTCGCAACGGCGGGCAGCCCGGCGTCGGCGAGCGCCGTGGCGTCCACGATGACGACGTCGTCGGCACCGCCGACGGAGGGAGCGGTACCGACCGCGGCGAGACCGATCGCCGGGGCGTCGTCCCGGGACAGTTGCAGCCGCGTGCCGGTCCGCAGACCGCCGTCGCTCGATCGGACCAGCGCGGGGACGTCCCCGGAGCCCCGACCGGGTGCGGTGAGCCGGGCCAGCGCCGGCGCGTCGGGCAGCGGAGTGGTGGCCAGCAGGCGCTGGAACGCGGCGGCGTCCACGACGACCAGGCGTGGGGTGAGCGGTGTCGAATCGGTGGAGACGTGTGCCGAGTCGGTCACCTGCGCGACGACGACCTGCCCCACCCCGGGCGCGGCGGCGATGCGCTCGGCGAGTGCGGGTGTGGCGGCCTCGGCATCGGTGCCGACGTCGACGCGGGCGTCCGCGCCGACGGTGCTCCACGCGCCGTCGGCCAGACCGCGGGTGACGGTGCTGCCGAGGATCAGCGCGAACGACGCGAGCGCCGTGGTGCCGACCAGCACCAGCAGTGGCAGCGCGCGCCCGGCCGTCGTGGCCGCGTGGGCGGCACCGAACACGGCCAGCGGGCGGCGCGAGCGCAGGGCCCCTCGGAGCGCGAACCGCGCCCCGAGGGGCAGCAGCCGGAGCAGGACGAGCGCGCCGACGAGCGCGCCCAGAGCGGGGGCGCTGACCGGCAGGATCAGGTCGCCGGTCAGCTCACCGGTGTCGCCGTCGGAGGCGACGGGCAGCAGCCCGCGCTGGTGCAGCGTGACGAGGGCGGCGACCGCGGCGATCAGGACAGCGGCCTCCACGGCGGCGCGGCGCAACTGTCCGGTGGCCCGGATCCAGCGCCGAGCGGCCGGGTTGGCGGGTTGGCGCCGGTCGCGGCTGGCGCGGGCGGCGGCGAGGGTGCCGAACGCCGGACCGGCGACGGCTCCGGCCAGGACCACGGGAACGGCCCAGGTCCAGGAGACGCCCGGAGCGACGGCGCGGGCGAGCGCGAGCCCGACGGCGGCGGCCGACAGGGACACGACTGTGGATTCGACTGTCAGTTCCGTACCGAGGTCGGGTAGTGCGGCGCCCCGCTGCCGGGCGGCGCTCAGCACCGGGGTACGGCGGCGGACCAGCAGTTCGGCGGCGAGTAGCAGGACCAGCACGGTGGCGGTCAGCACGCCGACGAGCAGGACGGCGGCCTGTGCGAAAGCGGCGTTGCTCCGGGTCCGGGCGTCGCGCAGGGTGGTGTCCAGCTGCGATTCCCACTTCAGGGACTGGTCGCGGGCACCTGATGAGCCGGAGGACGCCTTGAGCTTGACCACCTTGCTGGCGAGCGGCGCGGTGGCGTCCCAGGTGAGCGCGTCGGGGTCGGGGGCGAAGTGGACGGTGCGCCGCAGCTGACCCTCGGCGACGGCGAGCCGGGCGTCCGGCAACGACTCGCGCGACAGTAGGCCGGCGAACCGGGTGGTCCCCGCGCCGTCGGCGCCGGGCACGGGGCGCAGGAGCGCCGGGGCGAGTCGCCAGGCCGGGTCGGCGCTGTCCGCGGGTCGATAGATTCCGCTGATCCGGACGTCCGTGTCGCTACCCAGGGCGTCCTTGACCCGCATCCGATCGCCGGGGCCGAGGTGCAGTGCGGCGGCGGCGGCCTCGGAGAGGCCGACCTGCACCGGCCAGGGCGGTCCGTCGTAGGGGGTCTCGACGTACTCGTCGGAGGCGGTGGAACCGGGCGCCTTGCCGGCGATCCAGGTCACGGCCGGGCTGCCGAGGTCACCGGCCAGGTAGGTGAGCTGGAAGGTACGCGGCACGCTGGCGTCGGTGATGGTGAGGATCGGGCCGTTGACGACGGCGACGGGCGGGAGCAGCGTGGCGTCCAGGTCGGGTCCGAGCGCGGAGGTCGCCCGGGCGCGGAAGCGGTCGACCTCCGCGGCGAGGCGGGGCATCCGGACCCGTCCGCCGGTCGGCCCGTCGTCGCGTTCCCAGTCGGCGTGTACGAGGACGTTCGAGTCGTGGCCGGCGCGGCGGACCGTGTCCTGGACGGCGGTGTCGGCGGCGGCCCGGAGCAGCGTCGGCACGGCCCCGGCCAGGAGCGCGACGGCCGCGATCACGGCGGCGGTGAGCAGCAGCGCCCCGGCGTCGGCACGGCCACGGCCACGGACGCTGGGCCAGTGCGGTGCCGGCCACCGGCCGGTCAGCCATCGTTTCACGGCGTCACCCGCGGGTGCGCGGCGTCGGCCCGGCGGACCTGGACGGTGACCACCACGGCGACCGCCAGCAGGCAGCCGGCCAGCAGTACGGCGAGCAGTGCGGCCTCGGCTGGCCACGGCCAGTGTGGCTGGGTGGCCGGGACGGGCGCGGCGCCGGTGTCGGAGCGTACGAGCAGGGGTGCGACGACGCGGGTGCCGAGCGCGCCGACGGTCGCGCCCGCCGCGAGCAGGGGCAGCAGAACGCCTGCGTGTTGGCCGAGCAGCACGGCCCGGATGCCGCGCCGGGACATCCCCAGGCCGCGCAGCCGCGTCACCTCGACGGCGCGGACCTGCAGATCACAGGTGACGTGCAGGACGACGCCGGCGAGCAGCAGCAGGGCCGCAGCCGGGACGAGGAGCCGGAGGGCGGCCGGCAGCCCGGCGCGCAGTGGGCCGCCGGTGAGGCGGGCGGTCTCCGCCTCACGGGTCGAGACGGTGCCCAGATACAGGGCGGTGGCCCGCTCGGCGGCACCGGCAGCGGCGGGATGGCCGACCCACCACGCGTCGACGGGGAACGTGAGGTCGCCGGTGACGGCGCGTGCGCGCGACAGCGTGTCCAGGTCGGCCAGGACGGCGACGGCGCCGGGGGCGGACGGCACGCTCGGCACGACCTCGGTGACGACGATCCGGACGGGCGTGATGCCGATCGTGACGCTGAGCTGGCTGCCACTCTGTGCGCCGACCTCGCTGGCGAAGCGGGCGGAGACGGCGACGGGCACCGGGCTGGGGTCCGGGAATGCGGTGGCGACGAGGGTCCGGGCGGCGTCTTCGGCGCCGCCGAGGTCGACGGTCGCGGCCATCCGCAGCGCGGTTCCCGTCGGCGTGGCGGACACCCCGACGGTCAGGTCGCTCACCTTGCTGGGGATCGGCGGCGCGGACGTGGCGGTCCAGTCCGATCCGTCGGTGGGCTTCTCCACCGCCCCGGTGGGCGGCACGGTGAGGGTGACGGTCACGGCGACGGATCCGCCGACCGCGTCGGCGGTGAGCGGCAGGGCGACCGCGACGAGGCGCTGCCCGTCAGCCGTCGCGCAGGCGGGCAGCCGAACCTCCTGGCCGTCGAGCGGTACGGCGGGACCGGTGCAGGACGTGCGGAGGCCGGTGGCGTCCTGCAGCAGCAGTTGGGGCGTCACGGCGAGCGGGGTGCCGTCGGCGGCCGTCCCGCGCAGGACGAGCGGGGCACCAGCCGGAACGGCGAGGCCGGTGACCCGGGTACGGGGTGCCAGCGCGGCGCCCACGTCGGCCCAGCCGCGGTCGTCGTCCAGCCGTCCGCGCAGCAGCGCGTCGGCGCGGGTGGTGTCGACGGCGACCAGGCGCGGCGCAACGCCCGCGTTGCCGAGCCACTGACCGACTGTGGTGCCCCGGTCGAGGACCGGGCTCACGGCTCCCGCGGTGGCCGCGCCGACGGCCGCGCCCTCTCCGGCCACCGGCGCCGTGCCGAGGGTGAGTGCCAGGTCGGTGCCGACGGTGAGCGCGGCCTGGTCGCGCTGCGACTGGTGCCACGTGTCGTCGAAGGCGAGGCCGAAGGTTCCGGCCGCGCAGGCCAGCCCGACGAGCAGCCCGGCGGCGACCGCCTGTGGCCGGCGGGCGGCCTCGGCGACCGCCAGCGGAAGCGCCAGCCCGCGGGCGCGGTACGCCAGCCGGTCGGCGCCGCGAAGGGCGGGCAGCACCACCCGGAGGGCCAGGGCGGCGCCCGCGGTGAGCAGCAGCGCCGGCGCGAGCACCCGGACCGCGTCGGCGCGTGGGCTGGCGGTGGTGGGCTGCGCGTAGAGCTGCCACCAGCCGGCGGCGGCGAATGCCGCGAGCAGCACGTCGGCGCCGGATCGGGCCAGCAGCTCGCGGCGGGTGCGCTGGTCGCCGGCCGCCGGGACGGGGCGGATCGCCAGGACGGTGAGGACGGCGGCGAGCACCAGCGCGCCGCCGACGACCGCGAGGATCTGGGTACCGGCGATGGCCGGCCCGACGGTCAGGCCCGCGGCGTCCAGCGGCGGCAGGTGGGTCAGGCCGGCATGCAGGGCCGACGAGGCCGGTATCGCGAGCGTGGCGGCGACGGCGGCGATGAGCCCGGCCTCGAATGTCGCGGTGGCGGCGAGTTGGCGACGGCTGGTGCCCAGGGCGGACCGCAGGGCGGTCTCTTCGGCGCGGATGCCCGTGGTCAGCCGGCCGGCGAGGACGAGTGCCGTCGCGGTCAGGACACCGCCGAGGACGGCGATGGCGAGCACGACGGCGGCGGTGACGTGCCGTTGGTCGTCGGCGGACCGGAGGGTCAGCGGCAGTTCGGAGGAGACACGTGCGAGCCGGACGCGGTCGCCGAGGGTGCCCGCCAGCCGGCGGTCGGCATCGCGGACGGCCCCGGCGACGGTCTCCAGGTCGCGGCGGTTGGGGTCGGTCAGGTCCGGATGGGCGGTGACCTCCATCCGGTCGACCGTGGCACCGGTGGTGACCAGGTCGGCGAGGTCGACGAGGAACGGGCCGTAGGCGTTGACCGGCTGCAGGAAGCGGCCGTCCCGGTAGCCGGGGGCGGAGCCGGCCGCGGCCAGTGGGTCGCGGTCCCAGCCGCGCCCGGGCAGCGGGCGTACCACACCGACGACTGTCACGTCGATGGCCGGGACGGGCGCGTGGGCCAGCTCGGCGCCGAGGCGTACCCGGCTGCCGGGGGTGAGGCCGAGCAGTTGTGCGGTGGACTCCAGCAGCACCGCGTCGCCAGGGCGCTGTGGCCAGCGCCCGGTGATCAGCTCGCCTCGGGTCGGCAGGTCGTCCATCCCCGACAGGTACGCCTGGGCTCCGACGGTGGTGCCCCTGGCGAGTGTGGGCGGCAGCGCCCGCAGCACCGTCGACGCCCGCGCGGTCGTCGTCGCCGGGAACGGTGCGAGCGCGGAGGTCACCACGCTGCGGGTGTCGGCGGCGACGGACGACGTGTCCGGGCCCTCGACGGCGCCGGTGTAGACGGTCACGTCGACGGCGGCGGGGGCGGCGCGGGCCATGGCGACCTCCAGCGCCCGCTCGGCGGTGCGGGTGATCAGCAGGGTGCAGGTGCCCAGCAGGGTCGCGCCGATCGTGACGACCCCGAGGAGGGCCGCCAGCAACGGCCACTGCGCGCGGGCGCGCCGGCTGACCAGCCTCATCGTCGCGTCACCCGGCGGCCTGTTCGTCGAGGTGCCCGTCGTGGATGCGGATCACCCGGTCGGCCAGGGCCATCATCACCGCGTCGTGCGTCGACACCAGGACGGTGACGCCTTCGGACTCCACGATTCCGCGCAACAGGGCCATCACCGAGAGGCCCGTCTCGGCGTCCAGTTGCCCGGTGGGTTCGTCGGCGAGCAGGAGCTGGGGCGAGGCGGCCAGCGCGCGGGCGATGGCCACCCGCTGCTGTTGGCCGCCGGACAGCTCGGCCGGCCGCTGCCCGGCGTGGTCGGCCAGGCCGATCAGCTCCAGCAGCAACTCGACCCGCCGCTCGCGCTCGTTCGGGGCGACGCGGGCCATCCGCAGCGGGGCCGCGACGTTCTCCGCGGCCGACAGCACCGGGATCAGCCCGAAGCTCTGGAAGACGTACGACACCTTCTCGCGCCGCAGCCCGGACAGGCCGTCCTCGTCGAGCGCCGTGACGTCGGTGCCGTCGACGTGCACGGTGCCGGCGTCCGGGCGGTCCAGGCCGCCGATGACGTTGAGCAGGGTGGTCTTGCCCGAGCCGGACCGGCCGACGAGCGCCACCATCGACCCGGCGGCCACGTCGAACGACACACCGCGCAGGGCGTGTACGACGCTCGGCCCGGTGCGGAAGCGCCGGTGGACACCGCGCACGCGCAGCAGCGGCTCGCTGCTCATTCGCCGCTTCCCGAGTCGGGGTGGATCGTGATGTGGTCGGCTTCCAGGGCCAGCCGGACCCGTCGGGTCAGCGCCAGCGCCTGGCGGAACTCGCGGGGCACCTGGACCCGCCCGGCGCGGTCCATCACGGCGTACTCCTCGGCGATCACGTGCGTGTCACCCTCCGCGTCGGTGGTGGTGCGGCGCAGCACCTCGCTGCTGGTGCGCCCGTCCCGGATCGCGACGGTCCGTTCGACCTGGCCGCTGACCTCCGGATCGTGGGTCACCACGACGACTGTGACGCCGTAGCGCCGGTTGACGTCGCGCAGCACGCCGAAGACCTCCGCGGACGTGGCGGCGTCCAGCTCGCCGGTCGGCTCGTCGGCGAGCAGGACCCGCGGCTGGTTGGCCAGCGCCACCGCGATCGCGACCCGCATCTGTTGCCCTCCGGAGAGCTGCCCGGGCCGCCGGTCGGCGCAGTCGGCGACGCCGAGGCTGTCCAGCAGCTCGGCCGCGCGCTCCCGGCGCTCCTCCTTCGGGGTGCGGGCCGCCGTCATCGGCAGGTCCACCATCTCCCGTGCGGTCAGGTACGGGATCAGGTTGCTCGCCGTCTGCTGCCGCACGAACCCGACGGTGTGCCGCCGGTAGTCCACCCGGTCCGCGCGGGACATCGCCAGCAGGTTCCACCTGTCGACCCGGACCCGCCCGGCGGTGGGTGCGTCGATACCGGCCAGGATGGAGAGCAGTGTCGACTTGCCCGACCCGGAGGCACCGACGACGGCGACCAGTTCGCCGCTCTGCACGGCCAGGTCCAGTCCCTGCAGTGCCTGCACCTCGATCGAACCGGTCTGGTAGATCCGCACCAGGTTCTCGCAGACGATGAGCGCGTCCCGGCCGAACTCGGGCGCCCGCGCGGATGGCTGCGGCAGGGACAGCGGTGTGCGGGGCATGCCGTTCTCCGTCCGGGTTGTGCCGACGTGGAGCCAGCCTCGGGTGGCCTGGGCAAGCTGCGGTACGCCAGTATCGCCCACCGCGAAAACTTCTCGTCATCGCGACCCGGTGACGAGTCGTCGCCGTACCCAAATCGATGGCGGTCCTCGTCGGGGGTTGCGAGACTCTGGCCTGTGCGAGAGCCGGACCGTTTCCGAGGTGCCGTGCGGGTGTGGGCGGCCGGCGGTGCGGACGCCGCGGCAGCCGCGACGGTCGCCCGCGAGTTGGCCGGTGACCTGAGCACGGTCGTGCTCGTCGAGGGCTTCAGCGACCAGTGCGCGGTGGAGGCGCTGGCCGAGCGGCGGGGCCGTGACCTGGCGGGTGAGGGCGTGTGCGTCCTGCCGATCGGTGGCGCGATGAGTGTCGCCCGGTACCTGCGGCTCTTCGGGGCGCAGGGTCTGGCCCTGACGGTACGAGGGCTCTGCGACGAGGCCGAGGAGGGTTTCTTCCGACGGGGGCTGGAGCAGGCCGGCTTCGGCAGCGACCTGACCCGCCCGGCCCTGGAGGCGCTCGGCTTCCAGGTGTGTGTGGCCGACCTGGAGGACGAGCTGATCCGCGCGCTGGGCAGCGCTGGTGTCGAGCGGGTCATCGACGCCGAGCGGGATCTGGCGAGGTTCCGGATCTTCCAGAAGCAGCCCGCGCAGCGCGGACGGACGATCGAGCGGCAACTGCGCCGTTTCCTGGGCACGATGAGCGGTCGCAAGGCCCGGTACGCGTCCGCGCTCGTCCGCGCCGTCGACCCGGGCGCCATCCCCCGACCCCTGGATCGGTTGCTCGGCTGACGGTTCTGCCACGGGCAGATCCGCTGCCGGTGAACATGGCTGTCGTCCGCCGGCCCGCACCGGCAGGGTGGGCGCATGAGATTGCTGGTGCTGGGTGGTACGGGTTTCGTGGGCGGTGCGACGGTCACCGAGGCGGTCCGCCGCGGCTGGTCGGTGACGGTGTTCAACCGAGGGCTGCACGGGACGGTGCCGCCCGGCGTACACCGGTTGCGGGGTGACCGCGGCGCGCCGGACGGCCTGGCGGCGTTGGCCGGCGGCGAGTGGGACCTGCTGGTGGACATCTGGGACGGCGCGCCGCGCGCTGCCGGGGACGCCGCGCGCGCGTTGGTCGACGCGGTCGGCCACTACGTGTACGTGTCCAGCGGGTCGGTCTACGCCGACCCGGCCGCTGCCGGGCTGGACGAGGACTCCCCGGTGGTGGACGCCGACCCGGACTCCGTCGACGGCGACTACCCGCAGCTCAAGTCCGGTGCGGAGCGTGCGGTGCGGGAGGTCTTCGGGCAGCGGGCGCTGGTCGCCCGGGCCGGGCTGATCCTTGGCCCGGGGGAGGACATCGGCCGGCTGCCCTGGTGGCTGCGGCGCGTCGAGCGGGGCGGCGACGTGCTCGCCCCCGGGCCGGCGGACCTGCCGGTGCAGTACATCGAC
Organism: Micromonospora sp. NPDC048898; assembly: GCF_043198035.1. Lineage (NCBI taxonomy): Bacteria > Bacillati > Actinomycetota > Actinomycetes > Micromonosporales > Micromonosporaceae > Micromonospora > Micromonospora sp. NPDC048898. Next base: position 134,718 of record NZ_JBICUF010000001.1, on the reverse strand, counting down.
GTACGTGACCTGGCGGGCTGGATGCTGGACGCGGGCGCCGAGCGGGTGGGCGGCACGTTCAACGCGATCGGTCGGCGGGCGCAGACCACGATGGGCGAGCTGCTGGGCGCGTGCGTGGCAGTCACCGGTGCCGACGCCCGGCTGTGCTGGACCGATCCGGCGTCGATCCTCGCCGCCGGTGTGCAGCCGTGGAGCGATCTGCCGATCTGGCTGCCGGTCGGTCACCCGTACCGGGGGTTGCTGGAGCGGGACGTGACCCGCGTCTTCGCCGCCGGGCTGACCTGCCGGCCGGTGGTCGAGACCGTCGAGGACACCTGGCGGTGGCTCCGCGAGGTGGGCACGGTCCCGCCGCGCGCCGGGCGGCCAGACCGCGGCTCGATCGGTCTGGCCCCGGCACGGGAGGCCGCCGTGCTCAGCGGCTGAGCGCGTGTGTCCGCGGTCAGCGTTCCCGGATCACCGCGACCGGACAGCTGGCGTGCTGGATCACCTGCTGGCTGACCGAGCCGAGCAGCATCCCGGCCAGTCCGCCCCGACCCCGGCTGCCCACCACCACCGCCTGTGCGGACGGGCTGGCCTCGATCAGCATCGCCGCCGGGCTGCCCGGGATCAGGTCGACGGTGACGTTCAGCTCGGGAAACGTCCGTCGCCATGGTTCCAGTGCCTGCTCCACGGCGGCCCGCTCGTCGGGCACCCCGGCTGCCCCACCGGGGCCCGGTGTCCAGGCGTGCAGCACGCGCAGCGGCACCTGCCGCCGTGCCGCCCGTTCGGCGGCGAAGCCGAGCGCCACCAGCGACGGCGCCGAACCGTCCACCCCGACCGCCACCGGGCCGTCCGGTCGACCGGCCGTCCCGTCGCGGACCACCACGACCGGGCAGTGCGCGTGCGCGGCGACCGACACGGCCGTGGACCCGGCCAGCAGTCCCCCGAAACCGCCGTGGCCCCGGCTGCCGAGCACCAGCATGCCGGCCTCGGCCGAGCGTTCCTGCAACACCAGCGCGGGTGGCCCGTCGTACACCTCACCGGTGATCCGCAGCTCGGGGTGGGTGGCGGCGGCGTTCGCCGCGGCCTTGCGCACCAGGTCCTCGACCTGCCGGCGGGCGGTCTCGTCCGGCCAGACCCCGGGCGCCACGCCCGGACCGACCCAGCCGGCCACGGTCAACCATTCGAAGACGTACGCCAGTCGCACCGGTCGGCCGCTGTGCCGAGCCTCCTCCAACGCCCAGTCCACCGCCACCGAGGCGTCGGTGGAGCCGTCGAAGCCGACCAGGATCTCCGCGTCGCGCACGTCGTCCTCCTCAGGGGTTCGTCGGGTCGGTCGCACGGACCCAGCGCCACTCGGCGACCGCGGGGTCGTCCTCGCCGTACCGGCGGGTGTAGTCGCGGGCGGCCTGCCGGGCGTCGACCATCCGCTGGCGCAGGTGGGCGGCGCGGGGCCCCAGGCCGGGCACCCGGTCGATGACGTCGATGACCAGGTGGAAACGGTCCAGGTCGTTGAGCATCACCATGTCGAACGGGGTGGTGGTGGTCCCTTCCTCCTTGTAACCGCGTACGTGCAGGTTGTCATGGTTGTTGCGGCGGTAGGTGAGTCGGTGGATCAGCCAGGGATAGCCGTGGTACGCGAAGATGACCGGCCGGTCCGCGGTGAAGATGGTGTCGAACTCGTTGTCGGTCAGGCCGTGCGGGTGCTCGGTGTCCGTCTGCAGGCGCATCAGGTCGACCACGTTGACCAGGCGCACCTTCAACTCGGGGAGGTTCTGGCGGAGCAGCTCGACGGCGGCCAACGTCTCCAGGGTGGGCACGTCGCCGCAGCAGGCGAGCACCACGTCCGGCTCGGTTCCCCCGTCGTTGCTGGCCCACTCCCAGATGCCCAGGCCACGGCGGGTGTGCTGGATCGCCTCGGTCATCGTCAGCCAACTCGGTGCCGACTGCTTACCGGCCACCACCACGTTGATGTAGTGCCGGCTGCGCAGGCAGTGGTCCATGGTGGAGAGCAGGGTGTTGGCGTCCGGTGGCAGGTAGACCCGGACCACCTCGGCCTTCTTGTTGACCACGTGGTCGATGAAGCCGGGGTCCTGGTGGGAGAAACCGTTGTGGTCCTGGCGCCAGACGTGGCTGGACAGCAGGTAGTTCAACGAGGCGATCGGTTGCCGCCAGGGGATGGCCCGGGTCACCTTCAGCCACTTGGCGTGCTGGTTGAGCATCGAGTCGACGATGTGGATGAACGCCTCGTAGCTGGTGAAGACGCCATGCCGGCCGGTGAGGAGGTAGCCCTCCAACCAGCCCTGGCACAGGTGTTCGGAGAGCACCTCCATGACCCGGCCGTCGGGGGAGAGGTGGTCGTCGCCCGCGACGGTGGCCGCCACCCACGCCCGGCCGGTCACCTCGAACGCGGCGCCCAACCGGTTGGAGGCGACCTCGTCCGGGCCGAACAGTCGGAACGTCTCCGGGTTGGCGCTGATGACGTCGCGCAGCCACGGGCCGAGCACCCCGGTCGCGCCGGCCATCGGCTTGCCCGGTTCTCCGACGTCCACGCCGTAGTCGCGAAAGTCGGGCAGGGCCAGGTCGCGCAGCACCACGCCACCGTTGGTGACCGGGTTGGCGCTCATCCGCCGGTCCCCGTGCGGCGGCAGCGCCCGCAGCTCGTCCACCGGCGCGCCGGTGGCGTCGAACAGCTCCTCGGGCCGGTAGCTGCGCAGCCACCGCTCCAGCTCGGCCAGGTGCGCCGGGTTGTCGCGTACCCCCGACAGCGGCACCTGATGGGCGCGGTACGTGCCCTCCACCTGGACGCCGTCGACCTCGCTCGGGCCGGTCCAGCCCTTCGGCGTCCGCAGGATGATCATCGGCCAGCGGCGGCGCTCGACGGCACCACCGGAGCGGGCCCGCCGCTGGATCTCGGCGATCTCGTCCAGCGCGCGGTCCATCGTCGCGGCGAGCGTGCGGTGCACCACGGCGGGATCGTCACCGGCCACCACGTACGGCTGGTAGCCCGAACCGCGCATCAGGTCGAGCAGGTCGGTCTCGGGGATCCGGGACAGCACCGTCGGGTTGGCGATCTTGTAGCCGTTGAGGTGCAGGATGGGCAGCACCGCGCCGTCGCGCGCGGGATTGAGGAACACGTTGGAGAGCCAGCTGCCGGCCAGTGGCCCGGTCTCCGCCTCACCGTCGCCGACCACGCAGGCCACCACGAGATCCGGGTCGTCGAACGCCGCGCCGTAGGCGTGGCTCAACGCGTACCCCAGCTCGCCGCCCTCGTGGATCGAGCCTGGCACGTCCGACGCGACGTGGCTGGGGATGCCACCGGGGAAGGAGAACTGGCGGAACAGTTTGGCCATTCCGGCCTCGTCCCGTGCCACGTCGTGGTAGCGCTCCGACCAGGTGCCCTCCAGCCAGGTGTTGGCCACGATGGCCGGGCCGCCGTGCCCCGGGCCGGTGACCAGCATGGCGTTGACGTCACGCGCCACGATCACCCGGTTGAGGTGGGCGTAGATCAGGTTGAGCCCGGGGCTGGTGCCCCAGTGCCCGAGCAGCCGGGGCTTGATGTCGTCGCGGGTCAGCGGCTCCCGCAGCAGCGGGTTGCCCAGTAGGTAGATCTGCCCGACGGTGAGGTAGTTCGCGGCGCGCCAGTAGGCGTCCAGCCGGCGTAGCTCGTCGTCGGTGAGGGCGCGGCGCACGTCGAGAGCGGTGTCCATCGGGCTGCCTCTCGCGGGTAGGAGTGGGGCGTGCGGCTTCGCCGCCGCGAACGCCAGGGATCAGGGCCGTTGGTCCCGTGCCGTCGGGGTGGCCGGCCCGGTCAGTGGCGCCTCGGCCAGGCCGCGGACGACGACCACCGGTGCGGGGGAGTGGTAGAGCAGGGACTGGGCGACCGCGCCCAGCATCGCTCGCCCCGGTTCGTCGCCACGGGCGGCGACAAGCGCCAACTGCGACGTGCGGGACGTGTCGATCAGGACCTGACCGGGGTCGCCGCGAACGACCCGGCATTCGGTGGGCACCGAACCGTTGCGGCCGGTGTGCTGGGCCACCGCCTCGACGAGCTGCTCGGCGACCGCGTCGGTGTCCTCGTCCTGCTCCACCACCCGCAGCGCGAGCAGCCGGGTGTCCCGGCGGGCCGCGCACTCCACGGCCCACCGCAGGGCGAGGTGCGAGCTGGGTGAGCCGTCCACCCCGACCAGCACCGGCCCCTGCGGTGGTGGCTCGTGGCGGACCACCAGCAGCGGGCAACCGGCCCGCGCGGCCAACTGCACGGCGGGCGTCTCAGCCGGGACGCACTGGCCGCTGCCGGCCATGCCGCTGTCGCCGACGGCCAGCAGGAAGGCCGTCTCCGACCGGCGGATGAGGGTGGCGAGCATGCCGCTCTCGATGATCTCACTGCCCACGGTCAGCTCGGGCTCGACCTGGTGGGCGAGTTGGGCGGCCCGGGTGAGCAGCTCCTCGGCCCGGTCGCGGGGTGCGGCGACACTGTCCGCGGCGAAGGCCGCCTGCCAGTCGAACATGTGCAGCAGGTGTAGTGGCCGGCCGTGCCCGGCGGCTTCCTGTGCGGCCTGTTCGACGACCGGAAGGTCGAGGATCGAGCCGAGGCCGACCAGCACCGCTGCGTCGGCGGGTACGGCCATCGATATCACCTCCCGGGCGTCGCGCCCGGCCTGACCAAGCTGTCCCTGACCGAGGGTAGTCGGGGCGACACGATGACGGGCCGGTTCCGGCACTCCGTCAACTGGAGTTGACACGAGTGGTGCTGTCAACGTATGTTGACGGCATGAGTCAGGCGACAGAACTCGCGGCGGCAGCCGGCAGCACCGACCCCCGGGTCGGGCTGCGCGCCGTCCGCGCGCTGCGCCGGCTGCTCGAGCGGCTCGAGGTGGTCCAGGTGGACAACGCCCGTCGACAGGGCTGGTCCTGGCAGGACATCGCCGACGCGCTCGAGGTCAGCCGGCAGGCGGTGCACAAGAAGCACGCCGGACGGCCGGCGGTCAACTCATCCTGGGAGGCGTGATGTTCGAACGGTTCACCGACCGGGCGCGGAGCGTGGTGCACCGGGCGCTGGAAGAGGCGCGGGCCGAGGGCCAACGGCCGGTCGGCACCGAGCACCTGCTGCTCGCCCTGCTCGACGACGACGCCGGCCTGGCCGCCCGGGTGCTCGCCGACGCCGGCGTACACGCCGACGACCTGCGCGAACGCGTCCGCCGACACACCGCCAGCGGCGGCGCCGGCCTCGGCGACGCGGACGCGGCGGCCCTGCGGGAGATCGGCATCGACCTGGCCGCGATCGTGGCCCGCATCGAGCAGTCCTTCGGCCCGGACGCGCTGCGGGAGGCCGTGCCGGCACCGCGCCGCAGATGGCGGCGCAAGCGCTACCTCGGCGGGCCGTTCTCGCCCCGCTCGAAGAAGGCGCTGGAGTTGTCCCTGCGCGAGGCGCTGCGCCTGCGTCACAAGCACATCGGCACCGAGCACATCCTGCTCGGCGTGCTCCGGGAGGGCCACGGGCTGGGCGCGCTGGTGCTCACCGAGTCCGGCGTCGACCTCGACGATCTGCGCCGCCGGGTGGAGAACGCGCTACGGACGGCGGCCTGACGGGTGCGCTCGCGTTGAAACCTGTCTGTGGCACTTTCGACGCGAGCCCCGCACCGGGTCGCTGAAGGTGTCCCGGTGCTGCACACTGGCGCCCGTGGATGCTGGACAGGACAGGCGGCCCTCGGGCGGCGACGGCGGGCTGCGCTCCGCCGTGGTGGTCAACCCGGTGAAGGTGGACGATCTCGACGAGCTGCGTCGTACCGTGCGCGACGCCCTCCGGGCGGCGGGCTGGCCGGAGCCGCAGTGGCACGAGACCACCGTCGAGGACCCGGGCCGCGGCCAGGCCGAGCAGGCCGTCAAGGACGGCGTCGACCTGGTCTTCGCCTGCGGTGGCGACGGCACCGTGATGTCCTGCGTCAGCGCGCTGGTCGGCACCGACGTGGCCCTCGCCGTGCTGCCGCAGGGCACCGGCAACCTGCTCGCCGCCAACCTCGGTCTCTCCACCGACCTGGCCGCCGGGCTCCAGGTCGCCGTCGAACGGGGCCGACGGCTGCTCGACGTCGGGGCCGTCGAGGGCCACTACTTCACCGTGATGGCCGGCATGGGCTTCGACGCCCAGATGCTCGCCGCCACCTCCGAGACCACCAAGGCCCGCTTCGGCTGGCCGGCGTACGTGGTGGGCGCCGCCCGCCACCTACGGGACCGACCGATGCGGGTGCAGATCCGCGTCGACGACCGCCCGCCGCTGCGTCGCCGAGCCCGCTCGGTCCTGATCGCCAACGTCGGCCGGCTCCAGGGTGGGGTGATCCTGCTCACCGAGGCCGAGCCTGACGACGGCTGGCTCGACGTCGCCGTGCTCACCCCCCGCAACCTGCGGCACTGGCTCGCGCTCGGTTGGGCGGTGATCCGCCGCAGCGGCCAGGTGCCGCAGATGGAGGTGTTCCGGGGTCGGCGCGTGGTGGTCACCAGCAACCGGGCCCAGCCCCGGGAGTTGGACGGCGACCTGATCTCCCCGGGCCGGCAGCTACGGGCGGAGGTCCGACCCCAGGCGCTCTGGCTCTGCGTCCCCCAACCCGAGGACGTCCCCGACCTGGCCGTCGACGCGCAGGGCGCCGGAGAGCGGGGCGAGCAGCTGATCGAGGAGGCGCGCCGTGAGTAGCACCCGGATCGTGCCGGAGACCCGGCTGATGGCCGACGAGGAGTTGTCCGCCGACGACGCCTGGCACACCCTGCGCCGGCAGAACACCTGGCACCTGCTGCGGGACGCCTTCATCCGGTTCCGCTACGGCGACGGGTTCAGCCACTCCCGGGCCTTCGCCCTGCAACTCTGCCTCGCCGTGGTGCCGTTCCTGATCGCCCTCACCGGCCTGATCAGCGAGCTGGGCGTCGAGGAGGGCGGTCAGGTCGTCGCCGACACCGTCCTGGCGCTCACCCCCGGCCAGAGCGCGCAGATGGTCGGCGAGCTGCTGGGCGAGGGTGAACGCGTCGAGGACGCGGGCGAGCTGGCACTCACCCTCGGTCTGCTGACCGGCCTGTTCGCGCTGACCACCACCATGGCCCAGATCGAACGGGGGGCCAACCGCATCTACGGCGTCGAACGGGACCGCCCCGCGCTGCGCAAGTACCTCCGCGCCGCGGTGCTGGCCGTCACCGCCGGCCTGCCCGCGCTCGCCGGCTTCCTGATCCTGGTCGGTGGTGGCGCGATGGGCGACTCGGTGCGCGAGCACTACGAGTGGGGCGCGGTCGCCAACGGCATCTGGGACGTGGTCCGCTTCCCCCTGAGCCTCGGGCTGACCGTCCTCGCCGTCGCCGTCCTGTTCCGGTACGCCCCACGACGCAACCAGCCCGGCCTGTCCTGGTTGTTCTTCGGTGCCGGCATCGCCACGGTCCTGTGGTGGCTGGCCAGCCTGCTGCTCGCCGCGTACGTGCGCTTCAGCGACGGCTTCGGGCAGACCTACGGCGCGTTGACCGGCATGATGGCGCTGCTGCTCTGGGCCAACCTGACCGGCATGGCGCTCTTCGGAGGGCTGTCCTTCGCCGCCCAACTGGAGGCGCTGCGCATCGGGGTGCGGGAGCCGGCCCAACCAGACCTGTGGGAGCCCGACACGGACCGCGTCGAGCTGCTCGACACCGGGGACATGTCGGCGCTCTAGCGTGTACGACGAACGCGGATCGGGTAAAACGGCCCCGCCAGAGCCGAACAAGGAGGTGCGGGGTGACCGCGGTCAGAGAGATGGCGCGACGTCCGATCGGTCACTTCGCCGAGCGGAGCATCGCGGGTCTGGCGGCCGTCACCGGCGCCGGGGTGGCCTTCGGGCTGCTGTTGCTGCTCGTGCGGGTGCGGTGGAGCCCGTTGCAGGACGCCGACCACGCCGTCGCCGAGTGGTTCAACGGGCTCGTCGCCCCGCACCACGCCCTCGTCACCGTCCTGCAGGCGGTGACCGACCTGGGCGGCCGACCGATCTACATCTGGTTGGTCACCGTCGCCGTGGTCGGGCTGCTGATCCGGAAGCAGCCGCGGCTGGCCGTCTACCTCATCGTCACCGGGGTCGGTGGCCTGATCCTCGACCCGTCGCTGAAGACGCTCGTCGGTCGGCTCCGCCCGGTGGTGGACGTGCCGATCGCCAGCGCACCCGGCAACAGCTTCCCGAGCGGGCACGCGCTGGGTTCGATCGTCGCGTACGGGGCCCTGCTGCTGGTGTTCCTGCCGGCCATGGCGCCGCGCTGGCGCAAGCCGGCGATCGTCGGCTTCAGCGTCCTGGTGGCGGTGATCGGCCTGACCCGGATCGCGTTGGGCGTGCACTACATCTCGGACGTGCTGGCCGGCTGGCTGCTCGGCGCGGCCTGGTTGGGCGTCACCGCGTACGCCTTCCGGCTGTGGCGTCGTGAGCGTGGGCGTCCGGTGCCGTCGCTGAGCGAGGGCCTGGAGCCGGAGGCCGGGCACGCCATCGCCGCCGCCCCGGCCGAGGAACACGTGCTGGCCCACCCCCGTTCGGCGCTGGCCGAGCTGCTGGTCGGCTGGGTGCTCGTGTTCGGGGCGCTGTACGCCTTCGGCACGTACGTCAGCTACCACGCCAAGGGCACCCTCTTCGACACCCTCGACACCGAGGTGCCGCAGTGGTTCGCCGAGCGGCACACCGACGTGTTGACCGACGTGAGCTGGTGGTGGAGCAAGTTCGGCGACACCCACGCGATCCTGATCATCTCGCTGGTGTTCTGCCCACTGGTGCTGGCGGTCTGGCGGCGCTGGCGTCCGGTGCTCTTCCTGGCGTTGGCGATGGTGGGTGAGCTGACCCTGTTCCTCGCCTCGGCCCGCGCCGTCGACCGACCGCGCCCGCCGGTGGAGAACCTCGACGGGCAGATGCCCACCTCGTCGTTCCCGTCCGGGCACATCGCGGCCACCATCTGCGTCTGGCTGGCGATCACCGTCATCGTGTTCCCGCGTACCGACAGGTGGTGGCGGTGGATCTTCGTGGCGCTGGCCGTGCTCATGCCGGTCGGGGTCGCCACCTCCCGGATGTACCGGGGGATGCACCACCCGACCGACTTCATGGGTGCGATCCTGCTCTCCGCGCTCTGGATCGGGCTGCTCTACCTCGTCATCCGCCCCAACGCCGACCTGAGGGAAGGCAACCGACCGGCCATCGAGTCGGAGGACGTGGGCACCCTCGACGACGAGCTGGCGCGGGCCGGCCGAGCCGACTGAGCGCCCGCCGTGCTGCGGTTGCTGACCTGGAACATCCGCACCGGCGGTCGGGATCGCGGCGGTGCCGACCGGCTGGACCAGGTGGCCCGGGTCGTCGACGAGCAGGCGCCGGACGTGCTGGCCCTCCAGGAGCTGCGCGGCTTCGACCGCGACGGGCTGATGGCCAGCGTGGCGGGTCGGGTGGGGATGACGCCGCACCTGGCCCGGTCCTGCCTCGGGCAGCCGGTGGCGGTGCTGGTCCGGCCGCCGTACCAGGTCCTCGACGCGGGGACGCTGCGCCGCCCGTTCCACCACGCCGCCGTCCGCGTCGTGGTGGCGACCACCGCCGGCCCGCTCACCGTGCTCGGCACGCACCTCTACCCGTACTCCGGTGGACGGCGGCGGATGGAGGCCGACTGGCTGGTCCGGGCGGTGCGGCGGGCCGGGGGCCCGTTGACGCTCGTCGCCGGTGACCTCAACTCGCTCGACCCGGGTGTGGACCACACCGAGCGGCTGGCCGGGATGCCGACCCTCTACCGGCGGCGGCACCTGCGCCGGGGCGGGGGCGAGGTGGACACCCGTGCGATCGCCCGGTTGCTCGCCGCCGACCTCGTCGACCTCTGGCCGTCGGTCAACGCCGCGGCGGCCGAGGCGGAGGGCCTGACCGTGCCCACCCGCCTCGGTGGGGCCGAGTTCGCCGGGATGCGACTGGACTACCTGCTCGGCACCCACGCGGTGGCGCGGCGGACGCGGGAGTGCCGGGTCGTCCGGGGCGCAACCGTGGACACCGCCTCCGACCACTATCCGCTGCTGACCACGCTCGATCTCGGCCCCGCCGCGACCGACACCTGAGACCTGGCGCGGGCCGGCTACCGTGCCCACCGTGACCGACCCCCTGCCGGCCCGCTCGCCGCTGCCCGGCCCGCCGAGCGGGCACCCCGCCACTCCAGCCGCGAACACGGCAGAGCCGGCCGCCGTCGCGCTCCCGCTCGTCGCGGCCGTCGCGCGGGGTGTGGCGTTGGTCGTGGTGCTTCCGGTACGCCTGCTCTGGGAGTTGGTCGCGGCTGCCGGCCGGCTGGTGTACCGAAGCCTGCTCACCCCCGCCGGCCGGTTCCTGCGCCGCTGGCTGCTGTCCCCGCTGGGCTGGGCGCTGCACCGACTCCTCTGGCTCCCGCTGGTCTGGTGCGCCCGCAACCTGCTCTGGGTTCCGGTGCGCTGGGTGGCCCGAACCCTCGTCTGGCTTCCGCTGCTCTGGCTGGGACGGGGCCTGGCGTGGGTGGCCCGCACGCTGATCTGGCAGCCGCTGGTCTGGCTGGCGTACGGCATCGCCTGGCTGGTCCGCACGCTGCTGTGGGCACCGCTGGTCTGGTTTGCCCGCCGAGGGCTGCGTCCGCCTCTCGTCGCTCTGGGGCGCGTGCTGGTGTGGCTCGCCGAGCATCTGGTCCGGCGGCCGCTGCGCTGGCTGGGCGCTGCGCTCACCCCCGCCGGCCGGCTGCTGTGGCGTGGCGTCGCCGCTCTCGCCGGGGCGGTGGGCGCCGCGCTCGTCGGGTTGGTCCGAGGGATCTGGTGGGTCGTCGTGGGGTTCGGCCGGCTGCTCGTCGCCGTGGTGGTCGGTGCGTGGTGGTCGGCCGGCTGGGTGCTGCGGCAGTTCTACCGCCTGCTGTTGCGCCCGCTCGGGCAGGGGCTGCGCTGGGTGTGGCGGCACGGCATGCGCCCGTTGCTGCGGGGAGCCCGGTGGGCCTGGTCGGTGACTGTCGTGCCGGTGGCGCACGGCGTCCGGGCGGCCTGGCGGGCCACCGTCGCGCCCGCCGCCCGGTGGACCCGCCGGTCGGTGCTCGACCCGGCCCGGCTGGCCTCCCGTGAGGTGCTCAGCGCCCTGGGCCTACGCCGCTGACCGGGCCACCGCCGAGTGGGCGGATCGCGGTCGCGGCCGTCCTCACAGCACCAGGTTGAGCAGCACGGTGAGCACCACCGAGGCGACGATCGAGAAGAGGATCATCAGGAGGCAGCCGACGCCACCGCCGAGCGGGCGGATCTCCGTGTTACCGAAGCGCATGAGCGTCACCTGTCGAGAGTGCGGGATGCGGGGCGAGCAGGTGGCGGATCGCGTCCGCGACAGCTGTCGGCGCGGTCGCGACCACGTTGTGCGGGCCGCCGGGCACGACCACGAGGTCCGCCTCCGGCACCAGCCGGGTCACCTGGTCCCGCCACCGTGCCGGCGCGATCGGGTCGCGCCCTCCGGCCAGTATCAGGGTCGGCGCGGTGATCCGGACCAGATCCGCCTCGATCGCGTTGCGTACCGAGTGCGACAGCGTCGCGAGGACCCGCCACGGCCGGGCGTTCCAGATGTCCCGGCCCAGCACCGGCGCCTGTAGCGGCGCCTCGCCCAGGGTGTCCAGCAGCCACCTGCCGAACTGGGCCCGCCGGGACCGGGCCGCCGGATCGCTCGTCGGCCCGGCGAGCACCAGGGCGTGTACCGCCTCCGGGTGGTTCGCGGCGACCGAGGCGGCCACCTCGGCACCGAACGAGTGCCCCAGCAGGCAGACCGGAGGCAGCCGGTACGCGGCCAACCAGGCGGCCAGGTGATCAGCGTGCCGGTGGACGTCGTACGCGCCCACCGGGTGTTCGGTCAGCCCGAAGCCGGGCAGGTCCGGCACGTACACCGGATGGGTGGCGGCCAGCGCGACGGCCAGCGGGGTGAGATAGCGGTGCGAGACGGCCAGGCCGTGCACCAGCACCACGGGCGGGGCCCCGGTCTCCGGGCCCGTGCTGCGCCGGGTGTGGGTGCGCAGCCCGTCGACGAGCCGCCACTCGCTGGTCAGCCCGGCGGCCGGCCGGGGCGCGGCCATGGCGAGCCGCAGTTGCGCCGGGCCGAAGCGGCCGCCGGGCCCCGGCCTCACAACGCCCGCAGCCGGGGCAGCAACTGCTCCTGCGCCCAGTCCAGGAACATCGGCTGGCTCTCCCCGCCGACCTGGATGATCGCCACGTGGGTGAAGCCGGCGTCGACGAACTTGCGGAACGCCTCGACGTGCGCGTCGACGTCCGGGCCGCAGGGGATGCCCTCGGCGACGTCCTCCTCCCGGACGAACTGGGTGGCGGCGGCGAAGGACTCCGGGCCGGGCAGGTCGGCGTTGACCTTCCAACCCATCCCGAACCAGCGGAACTGGTCGTGCACGATCTTGCGGCACTCCGCCTCGTCGGGGCCGTAGCAGATGGCCACCTGCCCGTAGCGGGGCTGGCCCGCGCCACCGGCGTCGTCGTACATCTCGATGATCTGCCGGTCGGGCTCGGTGGAGATGATGCCGTTGCCGTACTCGGCGGCCAGCGTCGCGGACTGCCGGCCGGACGCGGCGACGGCCATCGGCACCGGCCGTTGGGGGCGGTCCCAGATGTACGCGTCGGGCACGTCGAAGTGATTGCCGGAGAACGTCAGCGTCTCCCCGTTGAGCAGCGGCCGGATGATCTGCAACGCCTCCTCGAACATCTCGTGCCGCTGCTGCACGTGCGGCCAGCCGCCGACCACGTGCTCGTTGAGGTTCTCCCCGGCACCCAGGCCGAGGGTGAACCGGCCGTCCGAGAGCGCCCCGATGGTGCTGGCCTTCTGCGCGACCACGGCCGGGTGGTAACGGCGGATCGGGCAGGTCACGAACGACATGAGCTGGGCGCGGGAGGTGGCGTGGGCGACCGCGCCGAGCACCGACCAGGCGTACGGGGAGTGGCCCTGCGAGTCCAGCCAGGGATAGTAGTGGTCGGACATCACCAGCTGGTCGAAGCCGGCGGCCTCGGCGCGGACCGCGTGGTCGACCAACTGTTTGGGACCGGCCTGTTCGCCCATCAGGGTGTAGCCGACGCTGACCATCCTGGTTTCCCCTTTCACCGACTGATCGTTCCCGGGATACCCCGCTCGGCCCGGGTCAACCCTCCCGTCCGGTTCGCGGGCGCTTGACGGGATGACGGTGACCTGCCTACCGTCGGTCTTAACCGGTTAAGAGCCGGAGGTGGCGCACATCCTTGTGGTGGGGATGACCGCCCCGCAACGGCCCGTGTCCGCGCGGGCCGTTGCGGCTGTCCGGAGTCCGGGCGTGTCAACTGAACCGGTTGCGAGGGCCGATCCATCGCCCTAGCTGCCCGGCCCGGCCGCGCCGGATCACCGACACGGCTGCGGTCAGTGCTCCCCGGTCAGGTTCACGATGACCACTCCCGCGATGATCAGAGCGATGCCGGCGAGCTTGACCAGCCCGACCGACTCGCCCAGGAACACCGCGCCGATCGCCACGATCGCCGCGGTCCCCAGACCGGACCAGAGGGCGTACGCGACACCGACCGGTATCTCCTTCACGGCCTGGGCCAGCAGGAGGAACGCCAGCGCGTACCCGGCGAGGCAGCCCACCGTCGGCCAGAGGCGGCTGAACCCGGCGGTGCTCTTGATCAGGCTGGTCGCCAGCACCTCGGCGAGGATCGCGATCCCCAGCAGCACGTACGCCATGTGTTCCCCCTGGTCGTCGATGATCTATGAACGCGTCGGGCTGGGTAGATCTTGGACATTTTCCGTTCCGCGCTGTTACGAGCTGACGCAAAGTGTCCAAGATGGCCAGTTAGATCGTGTCGTCACGGAGGTCGACGGGCTCGGCGGCGAGGCGGGCTGCCCGCATCGTCAGGTAGCGCTGTTCGGGCAGGCTGCTCGTGTGGGCGGCGGCGGCCCGGTAGTCGACGATCGCCTGCTCCCGGTCGCCGGCCATCTCGTGCAGGTGGGCGCGGGCGGCGGGCAGCCGATGGTGCCCGCCCAGTCGGGGGTCGTCGGCCAGCGCGGCGAGGGCGGCGAGGCCGGCCGCCGGCCCGTGCACCATGGCGGTCGCCACGGCCCGGTTGAGCGCCACCACCGGGCTGTCGACGAGCCGCCCCAGCACCTCGTAGAGCGCCAGGATCTGCGGCCAGTCGGTCTGCCCGGTGCTCGGTGCCTCGTCGTGCACGGCGGCGATGGCTGCCTGCACCTGGTATGGGCCGACGGGCCCGCGCGGCAGCGCACGTGTGACAAGTGCGACGCCCTCGGCGATCGCCGCCGCGTCCCAGCGGCTGCGGTCCTGGTCGGCAAGGGAGATCAGCTCACCGGACGGCCCGGTCCGTGCCGGGCCGCGCGCCTCGGTGAGCAGCATCAACGCCAGCAGCCCCGCCGTCTCGCTGTCCTCGGGCAGCAGCGCGTGCAACGCACGGGCCAGCCGGATCGCCTCCGCCGCGAGGTCGATGCGGCGCAGGTCCGGGCCTGCGGTGCTGGTGTGCCCCTCCGTGAAGATCAGATAGAGCACCTGCCGGACGGCGACCAGCCGCTCGGCCCGTTCCACCTCCTCGGGCATCCGGAACGGCAACCCGGATGCGCGGATGCGCTGCTTGGCTCGGCTGATCCGCTGCGCCATCGTCGCCTCGGGCACCAGGAACGCGCGGGCGATCTCGGCGGTGTTCAGCCCGCCGACGGCGCGCAGGGTCAGCGCCACGGCCGACGTCGGGGCGAGCGCCGGATGGCAGCAGAGCATCAGCAGGACCAGGGTGTCGTCCCGCTCGGCGGTCAACTCCTCGTCCGCGGCCGGGGCGTACCGCTGGTCGTCGGGGTTTCGGCGGGCGACCAGGTCCTCGCGGCGGCGCCGGGCCTGCTCACCGCGGACCAGCTCGATCATTCGGCGGTAACCGACCTGGACCAGCCAGCCGCGCGGGTTCGCCGGCAACCCGTCGATCGGCCACTGGGTGGCGGCGGCCAGCAGGGCCTCCTGCACGGCGTCCTCGGCGGTGGCGAAGTCACCGAAACGGCGGGCGAGCACGCCGAGGACCTGCGGCGCCAGCTCGCGCAGCAGGTCCTCGACGCGGGGATCGGTAGTCAGCCCTCACAGCTCCTGCGGTGGGGCGGACATCACCGGGTGCACCTCGATGGGCATGTTCAGCGGACGGCCCCCGGGGCCGGGTGCGGTGGAGATGTACGCGGCCAATTCCACGGCCCGCTGCGGGCTGTCGCAGTCGACGATCCAGAAGCCGGCCAGGAACTCCTTCGTCTCGGCGAACGGCCCCTCGGTGACCACCGGCGCACCGCCCGTACCGGCGCGGACGATCCGGGCCTGCTGCGGACCGCCGAGCCCCTGCCCATCGACCCACTCCCCGGCGGCGGTGAGCTTGTCGTTGACCTCGCCCATGAACGCGATGTGCGCCCGGACCTCGTCCGGGGTCCAGGTGTCGATGCTCGGGAAGTCGGTCCCGGCGGCGCTGAACTGCATCAGCAGCATGTACTTCATGGTTCGCCCCTCACGTCCGCGCACCGTCGTCGGTGCTCTCACCCTGAGGTAGAAGCCGGCACCGCCGTTCTCGACACTCCGGCGGAAAAATTTCTAGCCGACCGCGTCGACCTCCAGCACCAGGCTCTGCTCCGGGTGCAACGCGGGCAGTTGCACGCCCACCCGGGCCAGCGCCGCCCCGCTGAGGGTGACACCGGAGGCCAGCCATGGCGGCGCGGCCCGTTCGATCGTCGCCGGGGCGGGTACGTCCGCCACCTGTCGCACCCGGTACCGCCGGGCCGGGTCGAGGCCGGGCAGCCGTACCGCGCCCGGGGTCTGCGCCACCGAGGTGGCCAGCCGGGCCACCGCGTACACCGCTCGGGTTTTGTCGCCCTCGACCACGCCGTGCGCCCAGACGGCCGGGTCCGGGTGGTCGACCCGGACCACCCGCCCGGAGTGCAGCAGCGGGCGCAGCCGCTTGTGCAGTGCCACCCAGGCGGCCAGTTCGGTCTGCTCGGCGGCGCTGATCGACGCGATGTCCCACTCGATGCCGTGGTGGCCGAAGAGCGCGGTGGCCGCCCGGAAGCCGAGGTCGTGTACGCGGCGGGTGGTGTGTGAGCGCTGCGGGCCGATGTGCGTGCCGATCAGCTCCGGTGGCAGCAGCAGCCCGGTCCAGCGCTGGATGCTGAGCCGTTCCAGGGCGTCGTTGCAGTCGCTGGCCCAGGCCCGGTCGGTGCGAGCCAGGATGGCCAGGTCCACCCGGGCACCGCCGGACGAGCAGCTCTCGACCTCCACGCCCGGGTGCCGGCGGCGCACCTCGTCGAGGAGTCGGTAGACCGCCAGGGTCTGCCCGTGCACCCCGGGACGGCCGTGGTGCCCGGCCTCGGTGAGGTCCCGGTTCTGGTCCCACTTGAGGTAGCTGATGCCGGGATGGGCGGTGAGCAGCGTGTCGAGGCGCTCCAGCAGGTAGTCGTAGGTCTCCGGGCGGCCCAGGTCGAGCGCCTGCTGGTTGCGCCACGGCGGCGGCAGCCGGCCCGGCACGGCCAGCAGCCAGTCCGGGTGCGCCCGGAACAGGTCGGAGTCGGGGTTGACCAGCTCCGGTTCGACCCACAGACCGAACCGCAGGCCCTGCCCGGTCACGTGGTCGATGAGCGGTTGCAAACCCTCGGGCCAGACGCCCTCGTCGACGTACCAGTCACCGAGGCCGGCGGTGTCGTCGCGCCGGCCGCGAAACCAGCCGTCGTCGAGCACGAACCGCTCCACGCCGATCTGCGCGGCCCGGTCGGCGAGGGCCCGCAGCCGGTCCAGGTCGTGGTCGAAGTAGACGGCCTCCCAGACGTTCAGGGTCACCGGTCGGGGGGAGCGCGGGTGGCCGGGCCGGGCCCGCAGGTGCGAGTGGAGTACGTCGCTGAGCCCGTCCAGCCCGTCGTCGGACCAGACGGCGTAGAGCAGGGGAGTCTCGTACGACTCGCCGGGGCCGAGCCGGATCTCGCCGGGGGCCAGCAACTCGCCGCCGCCGAGGGTGGACTCGCCGGTGGGACGCCGCTCGGCGACGGTGACGTGGTCGCCGCTCCACGCCGTGTGCACCGCCCAGACCTCGCCGTGGCCGAAGCCGAACCCTGCGGTGCCCGCCACCAGCAGCAGCGTCGCGTCGTGCCCGGTCCGTCCGTGTCGGCCCTCGCGGACCCAGGCGCCGTGCGGCCACGGGTGTCGCTGCGGGGACCGTTCCCGGCACCACCGGCCGGTCAGGTCGAGCAGCTCGGTGGCGACAGCCGGCACCGGCAGCACGGGCGTCAGCTCCCGCAGCTCGTACACGCTGCCGCCGTCGTTGCGCAGCCGGTGCCGCATGGTCAGCAGCCCGTGCCGGTCCAGCGTGATCTCGCAGGTCAGGGTCAGCCCGGCGGCCGGGTCCGACGCCCGCACGGTCAGCAGCGCCGCGCCGGGCGCGTCGTGCCCACCGTCGGTCGGGAGTACGCCCACCACCTCCCCGCCCGCAGCCAGGTGACCCGGGTCGGTGCCGATGTCGCACACGTCCAACCCGTCGAGGCGGAACGCGGTGGACCAGTCCCGTCCGTCGCGGTGCCCGGCCAGTCCCGGCCGGCCGCCCCAGCCGGCACTCGCCTCCGGTAGGAGAGACAGCGTGGGCGGCGCGTCGAAGCTGCTCGGCACCACCGGCGGCACCGTCGCTTCGGCGAGCTGGCGCAGGGCATCGTCGTCGAGGTCGCCGACGTCGCCGCCCCAGTGCACGACCCGGGGCAGCCCCGGGCCCCGCGCGTCGAGCACCAGGCTGGTCCGCGCGCGGCGCAGGTGCAGGATCGTCATCCTCCGGACGCTCCCATGGTCAGGCAGCCGTGATCACCCATCGAAATCCACCGATAATCCACATTGGTCAACGTGGTCGGCCAGTGGAGCCTCAAGCTACCCCTCGGTCAGGCGCTGTCAAGAGGGCAGTTCACCTCGATAACCCCGTGTTGATGCGCCCGTTACTCGGTAGGCGTGGAAGACGAAATCAATGTTGGAAACTGTTGACTTGGCTGGCGCGCGACGTGCACCCTCAGCTCTCATGCGGCAATGGCACGGAAACGGCATCTCCTTCGGCGGCGACTACAACCCCGAGCAGTGGCCCGAGCAGACCTGGTCCGAGGACATCGAGCTGATGCGCCGCGCCGGGGTCAACCTGGTCTCGGTCGGCATCTTCTCCTGGGCCCTGCTGGAGCCCACCCCGGGCCGGTTCGAGTTCGGCTGGCTGGACCGGGTGCTCGACCTGCTGCACGACGGCGGGATCCAGGTCGACCTGGCCACCGCCACCGCCAGCCCACCGCCGTGGCTGGCCCGCGCGCACCCGGAGACGCTGCCCCGACAGGCCGACGGCACGATCCTCTGGCCGGGCGGCCGACAGGCGTACTGCCCCAGCTCACCGGTGTTCCGGGAGCGATCGCTGGAGTTGGTGCGGGCGGTCGCCGGCCGGTACGCCGAACACCCCGCCGTGGTGCTGTGGCACGTCTCCAACGAGCTGGGCTGCCACAACGCGCACTGCTACTGCGACGTCAGCGCCGAGGCGTTCCGCCGCTGGCTGCGGGCGCGCTACGGAGACCTGGCCCGGCTCAACGACGCCTGGGGCACCGCCTTCTGGAGTCAGCGCTACGGCGACTGGGCCGAGATCAACCCGCCGCGCACGGTGACGGCCTTCGCCAACCCCACCCAGCAGCTGGACTTCCTGCGCTTCTCCTCCGACGAACTGCGGGCCCAACTGCGCGCCGAACGCGAGGTCCTGAAGACCCTGGTCCGCCAGCCGATCACCACCAACTTCATGATCGGCATGGGCGTCAAGGACATGGACTACCAGTCCTGGGCCGACGACGTGGACCTGGTGTCCAACGACCACTACCTGACCGCCGCCGACCCGCAGGCGCACCTCGGGTTGGCGCTCGCCGCCGACCACACCCGGGGCGTCGCCGGCGGCGATCCGTGGCTGCTGATGGAGCACTCCACGAGCGCCGTCCAATGGCAGCCGCGCAACGTGGCCAAGCTGCCCGGTCAACTGCGCCGCAACAGCCTGGCGCACGTCGCCCGCGGGGCCGACGGGGTGCTGTTCTTCCAGTGGCGCGCCTCCCGGTTCGGCGCCGAGAAGTACCACTCCGCGCTGGTGCCACACGCCGGGCCGGACACCAAGGTGTTCCGCGAGGTCTGCCAACTCGGCGCGGACCTCAAGGCCCTCGCGGAGGTACGCGGCAGTCGGGTCGACGCCGACGTGGCGATCCTGTTCGACTGGGAGGCGTGGTGGGGAGTCGAGCTGGATTCCCACCCCAGCGCCGACGTCACCTACGACGACCGACTCAACGCCCTCTACCGCGCACTCTGGAAGGCCGGCGTGACCGCCGACGTGATCCACCCGTCGG
Source organism: Micromonospora sp. NPDC048898 (assembly GCF_043198035.1). Lineage (NCBI taxonomy): Bacteria > Bacillati > Actinomycetota > Actinomycetes > Micromonosporales > Micromonosporaceae > Micromonospora > Micromonospora sp. NPDC048898. The sequence continues at coordinate 115,372 of NZ_JBICUF010000001.1, read as the reverse complement.
CCGACCTGAGCGGCTACCGGCTGGTTCTGGTGCCGACCCTCTACCTGGTCCGGGACGCCGACGTCGCGGCACTGCACCGCTACGTCGAGGGCGGCGGCACCGTGGCGGTCACCTACTTCAGTGGCATCGTCGACTCCAACGACCACATCCGCCTCGGCGGCTACCCCGGCGCGTTCCGGGAGCTGCTCGGCGTACGGACCGAGGAGTTCTTCCCGCTGCGCGAGGGCGAGCAGGTCCACCTGGACGACGGCAGCACCGCCGACGTGTGGACCGAGTGGCTGCACGCGGACGACGCGGAGGTGCTCGCGTCGTACACCGATGGGCCCCTGCCGGGCGTGCCGGCGCTGACCCGGCGCCGGGTGGGCGACGGCGCCGCCTGGTATGTCGGCACCCGGTTGGACGAGTCGGCCACCGAGCGGCTGGTCGCCCGGCTCGTCGACGAGGCCGGCGTGCGCCCGGCGGCACCGGCGCCGCCCGGAGTGGAGGCGGTACGCCGGCGCGACGGCGAGCGCACCTGGCTGTTCGTCATCAACCACACCGAGGCGGAGATCCGGCTCCCGGCGGCCGGCGTCGAGCTGTTGACCGGTGCGCGGTGTGCCGGTGAGCTGACGGTGCCGGCCGGTGCGGTGGCGGTCGTCCGTGAGGATCGGCCCAGACTCTGACCACAGGTCGCGGCGCGAAGGAGGTTTCCCATGCTCGCCCAGCAGCGGCAGACCGCCATCCTCGATCTGATCCGCCAACGGGGCGGCGTACGGGTGAGCCACCTGGTCAGCCGGTTCGGCGTGTCCGACATGACGATCCGCCGTGACCTGGAGGCGCTGGCCGAGCGCGGCCTGGTGGACAAGGTGCACGGCGGCGCGACACTCGCCGGACCGGGTTCGGCCGAGGAACCCGGCTTCGCGGCCAAGTCGATCCGTCAGCAGGCTGAGAAGCGGGCCATCGCCGAGCGGGCGGCGACGATGGTGGAGCCGGGGATGGCCATCGCGCTGTCCGCCGGCACCACCACGGCGGCGCTGGCCACCCTGCTCTCCGACGTACGGGGGCTGACCGTGGTCACCAACTCGATCCCGGTGGCCGACGCGCTCTACCAGGACCCGCGCGCCGACCAGACGGTGGTGTTGACCGGCGGCATCCGCACCCCGTCGGACGCGTTGACCGGGCCGGTGGCCGAGGCGGCGATCAGCGCGCTCAACGTCGACCTGCTCTTCCTCGGCGTGCACGGGCTCAGCCCACGCACCGGGTTCACCACACCCAACCTGCTGGAGGCCGGGGTCAACAGGTGCCTGATCGGCGCCGCCCGCCGGCTCGTGGTGCTCGCTGACCACACCAAGTGGGAGACGATCGGCATCGCCACGATCGCCCCACTGGAGGCGGCCGACGTCCTGATCACCGACGTGGGCCTGCCGACGGAGGCCCGCACTACGATCGGCGAGCAGGTAGGCGAGTTGGTCATCGTCACCCCTGCCTGAGCGCGTCCCCGCCCCGCGCCGCCCCCGCGCCGCGCCGTCCCCGCGCCGCGCCGCGCCGCCCCCGCGCCGCGCCGCGCCGTCCCCGCGCCGCGCCGTCCCCGCGCCGCGCCGTCCCCGCGCCGCGCCGTCCCCGCGCCGCGCCGTCCCCGCGCCGCGCCGTGCGTTCCCGCCCCGCGCTGCGTGTCCCCGTCCCGCGGCGGCCTGCTCCCCGCCCTGTCCCGCGCCGATCTTGCACTTTGTGTCGCCGAGATGCGTGGAACGTCCCCTCAGTCGCAGCGTGAGAGACGTCGATTGCGCGCCGCGATGCGTGATCGACTCGGTTTGCTGAAAGGCGGGGTGTCACCGCGACCAGGACACCGCGACTTTCATGAACGCGAGTTGATCACCTCTGCTGATGCCGCCTCTCGGCATGCCGCGGTGCGGGAACCAGGCCAGGGCGGTGCTTGGCGGCCCGCACCGCCGTCGACGATGGCGCTGGGCGCTGGGCGCTGGGCGCTGGGCGCTGGGCGGTGGGCGGTGGGCGGTGGGCGGTGGGGGGTGGTCCGGTGGCCGTGCAGCGGAAGGCAGGCCGCCTCACCGGCGCCCGGTCCGGTCACTTCTCGGTGTGGGTCGGGCCGCTGGCGGTGCTGCCCCGATTCGTTTGCGACATCAGCCCGAAGGCTCGCCGCCTGACGTCCACCCTTCGCTGCCGGTGCACGGGAGGCAGACATCGACCGGCCGGACTGCGATCGCGGATCTGAAGCGCTGATCAACTCGGGTTCACGGAAGTCGGGGTGTCCCGGTCGTGGTGATGCCCCGTTTTTCAGGAACCCGAGTCGATCAAGCGCCGCAGCCGCGGCCGACTCCGCGGCCGACTCAGACGGCGGTGGCGCTTCACAGCCATCTCACAGGGGTGCTGGATAGGGTGCCCGTCGAGTCAACGTCCGACTCCAGCGGAGGAGCGGTCGGCGTCGCACAGGAGTTCCGATGGTCTTCAAGAAGATGTTGAGCGCGTTCGGTGTGGGCGGTCCCAGTGTGGACACTGTGCTGACCAACCCCAACACCCGGCCCGGCCTGACCCTCGACGGGCAGGTCAACCTCGTCGGTGGCGACGCCGAGGCGGCCATCGAGCAGGTGGTGATCGGCCTGGTGACCCGGGTGGAGGTCGAGGGGCACGACGCCGAATACTCCGGCACCCTGGAGTTTCACCGGATGGCGGTCAGCGGCGCGTTCGTGCTCGCCCCGAAGCAGCAGCTCTCCATCCCGTTCCAGCTCCCGGTGCCGTGGGAGACCCCGATCACCGACGTGTACGGCCAGCGCCTGCACGGCATGACGATGGGCCTGCGCACCGAGTTGGCGATCGCCCGCGCGGTCGACAAGAGCGACCTGGACCAGGTGGCGGTACACCCCCTGCCGGTGCACGAGCGGATCCTGGAGGCGTTCCAGCGGCTCGGTTTCCGGTTCAAGCACGCCGACCTGGAGCGCGGTCACATCCGGGGCGTCCAGCAGACGTTGCCGTTCTACCAGGAGATCGAGTTCTTCGCGTCGCCGCAGTACGCGAGCACCATCAACGAGGTCGAGCTGACCTTCGTGACCAGTCAGCGCGGCGTCGAGGTCATCCTGGAGTGCGACAAGCGGGGCGGCTTCCTCAGCGCCGGGCACGACGCGTTCGGTCGCTTCCAGGTGGCGCACACCGACGTCGACCGGGTGGACTGGGCGCAGGTCGTCGACGGTTGGCTGCGCGAGACCACGTCCCGCTACGGCAGCCTCCGCTCGCAGTACGGCCCGAGCCGCGGTCACGGTCAGGGCCGTGGGCACGGGATGGGCGGCATGGTGGCCGGTGCGGCGCTCGGCGTCGCGGGTGGCATGGTCGCCGGCGAGATGATCGAGGACGCGTTCGAGGGCGACTTCGGTGGTGACTTCGGCGGCGACGAGTAGCCGGTACGAACACCACGGTGGCCTCCGGGAGGATCTCCCGGAGGCCACCGTGCACCGTGAACCGGTCAGTGCCGGGCCTTGCGCTCCTCGCTGCTGCGCCAGTTGCTGCCGGCCTTCGAGAGGCCACGGCTACCGAGGTAGCCAAGCGTCAGCAGGGTGATCAGGAACCAGGCGTTGTCGGCCCGGAAGATGTCCACCCCGGTGGAGTTCTGACCAACGACCTGCGACGCGCCCAGTACGGCGGCCACCGCGATCAGGTAGATCCAGAACTCGGTGGTCTTGAACGCCTGCTTGGTCTCCGTACCGGGTGCCTGCATGTCGTTGCGACGCCCGTCGTGCATGACCGGCATCTGCTGGGTCGGCATGTCCCGCATCGACGCGGGATTCTGCGGGTCGTTCATGGGCCGGTTCATCGGCCGGGTGGAAGCAGCCTGCGTGCTCATCTGGTCCTCCTCAGGATGCGATGAGTCGTACCTGCGTTCCCTCGCCCCGCTACCGCGTGTCGGCCACGGCACGGTTCGCTTGCACGGCGGGGACGACCCCCGACTACCCGAGGCCACGGAGCAGGTAACACTGATCGCCGGCCGGAAAACCCGGCCGGCGATCAGTGGGGTCGGTGGGTCAGCGCAGGCCGTTGCGGATGGCCACGCTCACCAACAGGTCCGGGTCGTCGGTGATGATGCCGTCGACGCCGAGGTCGATGACCCGCTGCATCACCGTCGAGTCATCGACGGTGTACGGGATCACCTTCAGTCCGTCGCGCGCCTGCAGCGTGCGTACGTCCGGTCCGTGGAAGTATGCCGGGTTCTCCCGCAGGTACCAGTCGTCCGAGGCGACAGTGCCCTGCTTCGGGTCGTGCACCTGCCAGTTGGCCGACACCGTGCCCGCACCGGCGGCCCGGGTCAGCTTGCCCAGGTCCCGGTACTTCCACCAGTCCAGTCCACCGGTCCACGGGCTCTTCACCGCCGGGTTGCCGTACACGGCCTGCAGCGAGCACTCGTCGGCGAGCGTCGCGCACTCGGCCGGGCCGTACTGCCAGACGAGCGCGACAGTGCCGATCCGCCGGTCGAGCTGCCGGGCGTACGTGATGGTGCGCCAGTCGAACGACTGGATGGTGGCCCGGTTGGTGAAGCCGGCGCGCTGGATGGCGTCGACCAGCTTGCGGGTGAAGCTGCGGTACGGCTCGGTGTCGTTCACCACCGGGCTGATCTTCGTCTCGATGTTCATGCCGATGTCGGCGCGGCCACTCGCCTTCACCAGGGCGAAGACCTCGTCCAGGGTCGGGATCCGGGCACCCGGCGCGGGCACCTGCGCGGGCAGTTCGGGCAGCGTCTTCGTGCCGCAGTCGACGGTCTTGAGCTGCGCCAGGGTCAGTTCGTGCACCGGCTTGCCCACGTACGGGAACTTCGGGTCGCCGCGGCGTACCGGGGCGGTGTCGACGCAGTGTGACCCGTTGACGGTGCGGTCGTGCAGCACCACGAGCTTGCCGTCGGCGGTCACGCCGGTGTCCAGCTCCAGGGTGGAGATGGCCCGGTTGGACAACGCGTTCGCGAACGCCGGGAGGGTGTTCTCCGGCCGGGTGGCCCGGCCGCCGCGGTGCGCCTGGATGTCGAACGGCGCGGCGTACGCCTTCGGCAGCCGGTAGCCGCGCTGCGCCAGCAGGCCCCGCAGCCGGTCCGGATAGTCGGTGATCAGGCCGTCCACGCCGTCGTCGATCAGCTTGGCCATGGTCGGCAGGTCGTCGACGGTCCACGGGATCACCTTGATCCCGTAGCGGTGCGCCCGGGCGACCATCTCCTTGGTGACGTACGGCTGGTAGCCGGGGTCGGTGACCGTGCCGTTCTGGGGCATGCCGTGCACCGGGGAGAAGGCGCTGGCGCCGAAGCTGCGGATCGCCCTGATCGGGTCGCCGCCGAAGTCGTCGATGTCCAGCCCGCCCAGCCACGGCGAGGCACCCGGCTGGCCGGTCTGGAGGAAGTCGTAGTTGGTCAGGGCGACAAGCGGCAGCTTCGGCTCGACCTGACGCATGCGCATCAGCGCGCCCCAGTCGAAGCTCTGGATGGTGACCTGCCTGAGCAGCCCGGCGGCGCGGACCTCGGCCGCGGTGACCCGGACGAACTGCTCGCGCGGCGCGGTCTCGGTCGGCGCGCCGGCCTCGACCTTGGTCTCGACGTTGAGCGTCACGTCCTTCGCCCGGTAGCGGTTGACCAGCGCGAAGACCTCACGCAGCAGCGGCATCCGGGCACCGGGGACGGCGAGCTGGCCGGGCTTGTCCGGCAGCGTCTTCGAGCCGCAGTCGAGCGTGCGCACCTGGGCCAGGCTGAGCGTGTTGACGTACTTCCCGACGTACGGGAACTCCGGGTCGCCGGGCGTCACGGGGGCGGTGTCGGCGCACTTGGTGCCACTGACCTTGCGGTCGTGGGTGACGACGGCCTGACGTCCTCGGTGATCTGCACGTCCAGTTCGAGGGTGCTCACCCCGAGTTGGAGGGCGTTGCCGAAGGAGGCCAGGGTGTTCTCCACCCGCAGCCCGAGGCCGCCCCGGTGGGCCTGCACGTCGAATGTCCGGTCCGGTCGCGGTTTCGCCTGGGCGGGCACCGCGAGCCCGGTCGTCACCGTCGCGGCCACCAGGGCCGCGACGGCGGTACGGCGTACTGTGCGCACGCTGTCATCCCCTCCTGCCGGCGGGCATCTCCCACCGGTCGCGGGACAGCATGGACATCTCGGACTGCGGGCAGGCGGCCAGTGGGCGGCGCGACGGTGAACCGCGGTGGACGACCTCCCGGTCAGGCCGGGTTTGGCCGGCCGGTGGCCGGGCACGCAGTCAGTTCCACAGCTTCTGCGAGGTGATGAGCGTGCGTGAGGACGACATGCGGCAGGACGCCGCCCGCGAGGCCGAGGATCGGATCGCCGGCGGCGTGTACGGCAAGGGCGCCCTCGACGAGGTGACGGTGCCCCGCACCGATGTGGAGAGTCAGATCCAGCGCGACGACCCGTTCGATCCGGCGAAGGAACGGATCGATCCGCAGGTGCTGCGCGACGGTGGCCCGGTGGGCGGGCAGGGCGCGGTGACCACCACCGGTGGCACCGCCGGGCCGGCGAGCGTACGCCGGGTGGCCCGCCAGCCGGAGCGGCACCGGGGCAAGGTGGCCCCGACGACGACCGGCGACGCCACCACCGGCGGCCTGAGCACGCCGATGAGCGGCAACACCAGCGACCAGTCGACGTCGGCACCGGAGCCGGCGAAGACTGTCCAGGACCGCTCCGTCACTGACTAACCGCGATCATGAGGTTGACGTGGCTGTGGGAGACCACGGTCCACGTCAACCTCATGATCAATTCAGCGGTCGGCGATGGGGGTGGGTCGGAGGACGCCCAGGCGCTGGGTGGCGCGGGTCAGGGCCACGTACAGGTCGCTGCGGCCGCGCGGGGACTCGGCCACCATCCGGTCCGGGTCGACGACAAGCACCGAGTCGAACTCCAGCCCCTTGGCCTGCGCGACTGTCAACACCACCACCCGGCTCTCCAGCTCCGGGTGCTCACCCACGGCGGCCTCCGGCAGCGCGCCGGTCACCGCGGCGCCCAACTCGCCCACCCGGCCGGCCGGCACGAGCACACCGAGCCGACCCTCGGTCAGCGCCGCGGCCTCCCGGGTGGCCTCCGCGACGAGTTCCGCCGCCAGCCGCCCGTCGGGCACCGTCCGGTCCCACGGGGGTACGCCGCTCTCCCGTACCGAGCGCGGCGGACGCAGCGCCGGGTCGATCTGCGCCAGGACGTCGGCGGCGACAGTCATGATCTCGGCGGGCGTGCGGTAGCTGACCGTCAACTCGGTCAGCCGCCACCGCTGCGCCACGTACGGGGCGAGAGCATCCGCCCACGAGGGTGTGCCGCTGAGCGCGCCGGTCTGTGCCACGTCCCCGACGATCGTCATCGACCGGCTCGGGCAGCGGCGCATCAGCAGCCGCCACGCCATGGGCGACAGCTCCTGCGCCTCGTCCACTATCACGTGGCCGAACGCCCAACTCCGGTCGGCGGCGGCCCGCTGCGCGGTGGTGAGGCGGTCGGCCTCCTCCTGCCGTTCCAGCAACCGGTCCGCGTCGATCAGGTCGGTCACGCCGAGGATCTCACCGCCCTCGGCCTCGTCCTCGACGTCGATCGAGCGGGAACCCCGGGCGATCTCGAGCACGCCCTCGGCGTACTCCCGTTCCATCATGCGGATCCGGTCCCGGCGGGCGGCGGCGGCCCGCTCGTCCTCGCCGAGCAGCTCGGCGGCCTCGTCCAGCAGCGGTACGTCGGCCGGCGTCCAGCCGCCCGGCTCCCGCCGCAGCAGCGCCCGCTCCTCATCGGTGAGCATCGGCGCGGCGGCGGCGATCCGGTCCGGGTTCGCGTACAGGTCGGCGAGCAGCCGCTGTGGGGTGAGCACCGGCCACAGCCGGTCCAGGGCGGCCTGGATCTCCGTTTCCTCGCGCAGCTCGCGGCGGATCTCGGCCCGGTCCGCCTCGTCGAGCAGGTTGTCCCCACCCAGCGGGTCGGCGCCGATCCGTTCGGCCACCTGGTCGGCGAGCGCGTGCACGACCTCCGTGTCGAACAGCGTCCGGGCCAGGTTGTGCGGCCGGCCGACGCGACGCACCCGGTCCCGCGCGGCCCGCACGATCTCCGGGTCGAGGGTCAGCGTCTCCCGCTCGACCTCGATCTCCAGCGGCTCGTCCGGCACCCACTGCCGGTCCCGGACGGCCAACGCCAGGACCTCGGCCAACACGGCCCGGCCCTTGAGCGCCGCGGTCTCGGCCGGCTCGGTCCGTTGGGCGCTCACCCCGGGAAAAAGATCACCCTGGGTACGCAGCAGCACGCCGGTCTCGGCCAGCGTCGGCAGCACCTGGGAGATGTAGCGCAGGAATGTCGCGTTCGGGCCGACCAGCAGCACGCCCCGGCTGGAGAGTTCGCGCCGGTGCGTGTAGAGCAGATACGCCGCCCGGTGCAGCGCGACGGCGGTCTTGCCGGTGCCAGGACCGCCCTGGACCACCATGACGCCCGGCAGTTCGGCGCGGATGATCTCGTCCTGTTCGGCCTGGATGGTCTCGACGATGTCGCGCATCCGGCCGGTCCGGCCCGCGTTGAGGGCCGCGAGCAGCGACGCCTCGCCGGTCAGCTCCTCGTGGCCGCCGGGGGAGGCGGTGTCGATGTCCAGCACCTCGTCGTTGAGGCCGGTCACCTTGCGCTGCCGGGTACGCAGGTGCCGGCGGCGGCGGACGCCCTGCGGGTTGGCGGCGGTCGCGAGGTAGAAGGCGCGGGCGGCGGGGGCGCGCCAGTCCATCAGCAGCGGGTCGTAGTCACCGCTGCTGTCGAAGATGCCGATCCGGCCGATGTAGTGGCGGGAGTCGTCGTCACCGTCGAGACGGCCAAAGCAGAGCCCGTTCTCCACGGCGGAGAACTGCTCGACCTGATCGGCGTACATCGCTACCGAGCTGTCGCGCTGGGAGCGGTCCTGGAGGGTGCCGCCGGTGTTGCGCAGCTCGGCGGTGAGCCGCTGGGCGGCCTGCTCACGCAGCCCGTCCAGCCGGTCGTAGAGCATCGAGACGTACTCCTGCTCGCGACCGATCTCGTCGTCGAGCGGCAATTCGCCGGAACCGCCGGAGTGCCTTGACAAGCCGTCTCCCTAAAGATTAGAATCGCTTGCAGGAACGGCTTTTAGCCGTTCTTTTTTGTGTCCTCGAACTGTTGAAGATAGCGCGTTGCGCCGGTTCTCACCAAGCCAGGCGAGCCGGCGCGCCGGTGATCGCGAGGTGGCGTCGGATGATCCTGCGGGCCGGGCAACGGGTGGTCTTCATCGGCGACAGCATCACCGATTGTGGCCGACGCGACGTCGCCGCGCCCTACGGCTCTGGATATGTGAGCCTCGTCCGTGCGTTTGTCGACGCGCGGCACCCGGAGCTGGAGCTGGGGTGGGTCAACCGGGGTGTGGGCGGCGACACCGTCCGGGACCTGGCCGCCCGCTGGGACGACGACGCGATCGCCGAGCGCCCGGACTGGCTGTCGGTGCTGATCGGCATCAACGACATCTGGCGGCACTACGGCGATCGCCCGCACGAGGCCGTCGGCATCGAGGAGTACGAGCGCACCCTGCGCGACCTGCTGGGTCGAGCGGTCGCCGCCACCGGCTGCCGGCTGATCCTCGGTGACCCGTTCCTCATCGAGGCGGACCGCGGCGTGCCGCAGCGCGCCGACACCGACCGGTACGCGGCCGTGGTGGCGGGGCTGGCCGCCGAGTTCGACGCGGTGCACGTGCCCAACCAGGCGGCGTTCGACCGGGTGCTGGCGGTCAGCCCGTCGGCGCGCTGGGCCGACGACCGCGTCCACCCGCACCTGCCCGGCCACGCGGTCCTCGCCGACGCCTACCTGAGCGCCCTCGGCGCCCGCTGACTGAGCGCGCCCTCGGCGCCCGCTGACTGAGCATCCTCGGCGCGAACGGCCGCTGACTCGGCACCCGTCGACACCGGTGGCTCCCGCTGGCGCGCGACAGGGTCGGACACGATGACGCGCCGGGCCAACCGCGAGGGTCGACCCGGCGCGCACACCGAATGATCAGCCGCGAGCGGCCTGGTAGAGCCGCTCGGGAGTGACAGCGCCGGCGAGCACCCGGCCGTCGTCGGTGAGCAGCACACTGAACAGCTTGCCGGTGAGCAGGCGACCGCTACCCCAGTCGCCCTTGACCGCCGCGAGCCCGCCGAGCAGCTTCGACAGGTCCATGTCGGGTGCGGCGCCGGCCGGTGGCACGGCCGGCTTCGCGTCGGTCGGCTTGCCGCCGAGAGCCCCGTCGAGGCGGGCGACGAGCACCGTCGTCCAGCCGGTGCCCACCGCGCGTACCTGCGGATCGCCCGCCGGCTTGGCGTGCTCGGGCTTGCCCGCGCCCGGTCGCTCGGCCTTCTCCTCGGTGACCGTCACACCGGGCGGTGGGTTGAAGGTGAACTGGTCGTCGGCCGGCCGGCGGTAGTCGATCTGGGTGAAGGCCATCTCGAACGCCGGCTGGTCGCTGCCCTTGGCGAGCACCTCGAAGCGCAGCGGCACATGCTGCTTGGCGTCGATGGCGATCCGCAGCTGGTGCACCAGGGAGTCCTTGTCGCGCGGCTGGAGCACCAGCTCGTACGCGTCCTGGCCGGCCACCGTCGCCGAGCGGCCGACGCTCACCTCGGTGCTCGGGTCGATCGCGGCCAACGCGAGGTCGGCGGCCTGCTGCGGGGTGGCCGGCAGGTTCGGCCGGGCCTCGGGAGCGGCCTTTGTGGCCTCGGTGTCGCCGAGCGTGCGATGGCGGGCCGTGTTGGTGCGACTCTCCCAGGTCCACACGTCCCGGCCGTTGCGGATCACGTCCTGCTCGCCGAGGGTGTCCAGCAACGCGACCCGCTGCCGCTCCGGCCCGGAATACCAGACCCGCAGGGTGTGGGTGCCGGTCAACATGCTTGTCAGCTCGTTGCCGGGGGCCAGCCCGACGAGCGGCGGCAGGCCGAGGTCGGCGCGCTGCACGACGGTCCCGGAGACCCCCTCCAGCCGGGAGGTCTGCAGGTCGACCAGGAGTTGGGCGGCGGTACGCGGCGGCAGGCTCGGCTCGGCCTCGGCGGCGAACGTGCCGATCGCCGCTCCACCGCCGATGACGGCGACGGCGGCGGTGGCCGGGACCAGCCAACGCAGGACGGGACGGCTTCTCAGAACGGACATGGTGGCACCTCCTGCGACCATCCTCCCCCCTCGGCCCTGAGAACGGGCTGAGGACGCCGAACCGCCCTCGGTTGACCCGAGTGGCACCCTTGAACTGTGCGGTTGCTTGTGGTGGAGGACGAGGCCCGGTTGGCGGCTGCCCTACAACGGGGCCTGGAGGCGGAGGGGTTCGCGGTGGACGTGGCGCGGACCGGCCCGGCCGGGCTGGACGCGGCCCGGCACGGCGAGTACGACGCCATGATCCTCGACGTGATGCTCCCCGGCCTCTCCGGCTACGAGCTGGTCCGCCAACTGCGAGCGGAGCAGCACTGGTTGCCGGTGCTGATGCTCTCCGCCAAGGACGGCGAGTACGACCAGGCCGACGGCCTCGACTGTGGCGCGGACGACTACCTGACCAAACCCTTCTCGTACGTGGTGTTGCTGGCCCGGCTGCGGGCGCTGCTGCGTCGGGGCGCACCGGAGCGCCCGACGGTGCTGGAGGTCGGTGACCTGCGGCTGGACCCGGCCCGCCGACGGGTGACCCGGGCCGACACCGAGGTGACGCTGACCGCGCGGGAGTTCGCGCTGCTGAACTATCTGATGCGCCGGCCCGGCCAGGTCATCTCCAAGATCGAGTTGCTGGACCACGTGTGGAACGCGAGCCTGGAGACCGCTCCGAACATCGTCGAGGTGTACGTCGGCTACCTGCGCCGCAAGCTCGGTCGGGACCGGCTGGAGACGGTCCGGGGCGTCGGTTACCGGCTGGCGATGTGACAGCCGACGGTCCGGTGCCCGCCCGCCGGGCGTGGGCCGGCTGGATGCCGGTGCTGGGGCTGCGGGGGCGGCTCATGGTGATCGGCGTGCTCGGCCTCACCATCGGGCTTGCCCTGGGCGGGGTGGTGCTGCTCGGCGCGCTCGGCTTCGTGCTCCAACGAACTGTCGACACCGAGGCGTTCCGGACCGCCGACGCGGTCGCGCTGCTCGCCGCCGAGGACGCGTTGCCCGACCCGCTGCCGGTGGCCGGCGGGCAGGTCCGCGTCCAGGTCGTCGACGGGCAGGGGCGGATCCGGGCCGCCTCGATCGATGCCGACCGGCTGGTCCCGATGGTCCGCCCCGAGCGGCTGGACCACGACGGTCGGCAGCGGCTGGAGGTGCCGGCGGAGCGGGTCGGGCTGGTCGGCCCGGTCCGGGTGGTCGCCGTACCCGCCGGCACCGCGGCCGACCCGCTGACCGTGCTGGTCGCCCGGTCGATGGCCGACGTGCGACACAGCACCCACGCGGTCCGGGTCATCCTGCTGGTGGCGTTCCCACTGCTGGTGGCCGTGCTGGCCGGGGTGGCGTGGCGGGTGGTGGGCGCGACTCTGCGGCCGGTCGAGGCGCTCCGTCGGGGCGCCGAGGAGATCACCGGGCGGGCCGGTACCGGCCGGCTGCCGGTGCCCGCGTCGGCCGACGAGATCCACCGGTTGGCGGTCACCCTCAACGGCATGCTGGACCGGCTGGAATCCGGTCGGGTGCGGCAACGGGCGTTCGTCTCCGACGCCGCACACGAGCTGCGCAGTCCGTTGACCAACATCCGGACCGAGCTGGAGGTGGCCCAGCGCCTCGCGGACCGCACGGACTGGACGGCGGTGACCGCCAACCTGCTCGCCGACACCGACCGGCTGAGCCGACTTGTCGACGATCTCCTGCTGCTGGCCCGCCTGGACGAGGCTCCGCCGGCCCGGGGGACCGGCCCGGTGGAGCTGGGCGCGTTGCTGACCGAGGTCGCCGCCCGCTACCCGTCGCCGCCGGTGCGGGTGACGATGCCGCCGGGCCCGCTGTGGACGACCGGCAACGCCGACGAGCTGAGGCGCGTGCTGGCAAACCTGGTCGACAACGCGGTACGCCACGCGTACGGCACGGTGGTGCTCGCCGCCGAGGCGGCGCCGGTGACGCGGCGGACGGTCGGGGCGTACCACCTGGTGACGGTGACCGACGACGGCCCGGGGGTGCCGGCGGCGGACCGGGAGCGGGTGTTCGACCGGTTCACCCGGTTGGACGACGGTCGGGCCCGCGACGACGGCGGCGCCGGCCTGGGGCTGGCCATCGTCCGGGAGTTGGTGCGACGGGCCGGCGGCAGCATCACCCTGACCGACGCGCCGGAGCAGCACGGGCTGCGGGTGTGTCTGCTGCTGCCGGCCGACCCGGGCCTGAACCCGCCGGCGTCTGCCTGAGTCGGTCGGCTCAGCGGCGGCGGGTGCAGACCTGCTCGGAGTTGGCGACGGTGTCGGTGGACCAGACGACGGCGACGGTGAAGCAGTAGTCGTTGGTGCGGTTGAGCGCGTAGATGACGTAGCTGGTGGTGCCGGCGGGCAGGGTCGCGAAGACGTTGCGGTCCTGACCGGTGCGGCCACCCGCGATGACCACCGGGCCCTCGCTGCCGGCCGGATAGCTCCAGTTCAGCGCGATGCTGTCCCGGGTGTCGCGCAGGGTCACCGCGCCGGGCGGGCTACCGGGCGGTGCTCCGGTGCCGGCCGGCGTGGGTGCTGCGCCGCCCGGGTTGGGTGCGGTGCCGCCCGGGTTGGGCGCGGTCGTGGCCGGCGGGCCGGCGGTGGGGGAGCCGCTGGCCGGCGGCGGCGTCGGCTCGTCGTCGACCCGGGCCACCCCGGCGATCACCGCGGCCGCACCGAGCAGCACCACGACCACGCCGGCCACCAGCACCGGCACCAGCCGGTTGCGCGGCGGCGACGGCGCCCGGTGCACGGGGACCGGCAGCAACCGGGACGGTGTGTAGGGCTCAAGCGGCGCGTACGGGTCCGGCGGCCGGTACGGGTCGGACGCCCCGTGCGGGTCGGATCCCGTGTACGGGTCGGAGGCCGCGTACGGGTCGGGCGCCGCGTGCGGGTCGGACGGCGTGGCGGAGCGGTGCAGCCGGTATACCCCGGGCTGCTCCTCGGTGCCGCCGGCCAGCCCGATCACCGACGGGGGCACCGGAGCGTCGGTGCTGTAGGGCGTGGGCTCCTCCGCCGCCTCGGGTGGCCACGTGGTGCCCGCCGGTCCGACCGGTTCGTCGGCGGGCGTTCGAGGGCTCGGCACCGTCCCGCCGGCTGCCGGCCCGGCCTGGTGTGGCGCGGGTGCCGACGGGTGGCGGCCGAATGCGGTCGGGTCGTCGTCGTGCGGTGGGACGCGGGCGGCCGGCACCGCCGGGGTGTCCCGGGCGGTGGGCGCGTTGTCGGTGCAGGCGTGGTCGGGATTGGCAGCCGCCCGGGCCAGGGCCGCCACCTGCGCGGCCAGCGGGTCGTCGGCGGGCAGGTGCTGCCGGCACAGCTCCCGTGCCAGTGCCAGGTTGTCGTGTGCCTCGGTGAACTGCCCGCAGTCACGCTGCATCGCCCCGAGCCGCGCCAGCATCTTGATGCCGCTGGGGTGCCCGTCGCCATAGATCTCCCGGTGCAGCTCCCAGGCGTCCTGGAGCCGGTCCCGGGCAACCGTGCACTGGCCGCGGGCGTACTCGACGGTGGCCAGGTCGGCGTGTGCGGCGAGCACCCGCAGTGACTCCGGGCCATCCTGTGCGGTCAGCTCGATGATGACTTCCTGGTAGAGCCGAGCGGCCCGGGAGTGGCTGCCGACCCGGTGCAGCACCGCGGCCAGGGTCGCCGCGGCGGCCACCGTGCGCGGGTCGGAACGGCCGTGCAGGCGGGTGGTGGCCGCGTACGCGAAGGCGGCCCAGCCCCGGGCCGAGTGCGGCTCACCGAGGGCGACCAACACCCGCGCCTGGAGGCTGGCCGCCTCGGCCAACTCGCCGGTGGCGTTGGCGGGGCGGGGGTCGGCGTCGGTGAGCGCGTCGGCGAGCAGTTGCTGCGCGCCGGCCAGATCGCCGGCCGACACGAGATGGTGCGCCTGGTCAGTCAGTTCACCGAAGCCGGAAGACACGCCCCATCGTGCTCATTCGACGACGTTAAGTACAAGACCCGCGCCGGTGTCGATTGGTCAGGATCTCCTCAGGTGGTCGGCCAGGGTTTCGCTGATTCGGCGCAGTTGGTCGACCTGGGCGGGGCTCAACGCGTCGAACAGGTGCCGGCGTACCCCTTCGACGTGGCCGGGTGCGGCGGCCGCGAGGGTGGCGAAACCCTCGTCGGTGAGCAGGGCGATCTGCCCGCGCCGGTCGGTGGGGCATTCCTCGCGGCGCACCCATCCGGCCGCCTCCAGCCGGGCCACGGCGTGCGAGAGCCGGCTGCGCGACGACCCCGCCGCCTGGGCGAGTTCGCTCATCCGTAGTTGGCGACCGGGGGCCTCGGAGAGCCGGACCAGGATCTCGTAGTACGCGTGCGGCATGCCCGCCTCGCGCTGTAGCTCGCGGTCGAGGGTGTCCATCAGCATCCGGGACGCGGCGAGGTACGCGCGCCACGTGCGCTGTTCGTCGGGGTCCAGCCAGCGGGTCATGACGGCCATCATAACGCGGATAATTGAACGTTCAACCAAAGCGAGCTAACCTGGGGTCATGGGTATCCACCGGCTCAACCACGCGGTCCTCTACGTCAGTGACCTCGCCCGCAGCGTCGCGTTCTACCGGGACGTGCTGGGCTTCCGTGCGGTGGCGATGACCCCGGACGGATTCCGGGGCGCCACCTTCCTCCAGGCTCCCGACTCCACCAACGACCACGACCTCGGTCTGTTCGAGATCGGCGCCGGCGCCGGGCGGTCGACAGCCGGCCGGGCCACCGTCGGTCTCTACCACCTCGCCTGGGAGGTGGACACGCTCGACGAGCTGGCCGTCACCGCCGAGCGGCTCGCCGCCGCCGGGGCTCTGGTCGGCACTTCCGACCACGGCACGACCAAGAGCCTCTATGGCAAGGACCCGGACGGCCTGGAGTTCGAGATCGTCTGGCTGGTCCCCGCCAGCCTCCTCGACGACGCCGCGCTGAGCGCGCGCAAGCAGATCGGTCGGCTCGACCTGGACGCCGAGCGGCAGCGCTACGGCGGGCAGACCCGGGGCGGGGTGGGGATCTCCGTCCCGGCCTGAGCAGGTCATACGGTAGAACGGACCGATGCCGACCGACCGGACCACCGATTTCCTTCGTGCGCTGCTGGTCCGCCAGCTGACCACCTGGCTGCCCACGGCCCTGCACCGCTCCCGGCGGGCCACCATCGCACTCGCCGGCACCGACGCGGGCGGCGCGGTGGCCGCACTGCAGCTGGTCGGCGCGCACGCCGACCAGCTGCGCGGCCGGCAGGTGACGGTGCTGGTGCTCACCGACGGCGCGCCCGACCTGCCGGCCCGACTCGGCTCGATCGAGGCGGAGTTGCCCGCCGAGGTCACCGTGCACCTGCTGCCCGGCAACCCGGATCGGCTGCCGGTCGCCGTCAAGGCGGCCGGCGCGGCGGGCTCACCGCTGTTCTCCTTCGTGGACGTGCCAGGTGCGGTGGGCCCGAAGCTGCTCACGGCCGCCGCCAACGGCCGCACCGGCGAGGTGCTGCTGCACGGGGGCAGCAGTGCCCGTGCCGCGCTCGTCTCGGCCGGCTTCCCCCTGGTCGCCGAGCTGGCACCGGTGCTGCCGGACGACGAGGTCGCCGGAGTGGTCGCGTTCGGCAGTCGTTCGGACCGGAGCCTGGAGGCGGTGCGTGACGCCCTCTGGTCGGTCGGCGCGGACCTCGGCGTGCGCTACCGCGACCCGGCCGACCCGATGAGCGCACCTGTCGACGTGGCCGGCGAGCCCGACGTCGCACCGCTGGCCCAGGCGCTGCTGGCCGAGCTGCGTCGCGGCGGTCCACGACAGGTCACCGAGCTGCGCCGGCACACCCTCACCGCGACCGTCTACCGTGCCGCCGACGCGAACCGCGCGCTGGCCGACCTGCTGGACGAAGGCGAAGTGCGACGCGACCGCGAGAACGGCAAGCTGGCCGGCGACGAGCTGATCACACAGACCCTGAGCCCGCCGGGGCGGGGCGGGACTCCGTAGACGCCGAGCGGGGTGCCGGTGAGATCACCGGCACCCCGCTCGACTCCCGGGAGGTTACGACCGGGACTTGTCCTGCTTCCAGGACAGTGGACCCGGCAGGTCGACGCGGTGCGCCCGTGCCTTGGAGTTCCAGGACCAGCGCCCGATCTTGATGCTCCAGGAGGAGAAGCCGTTCTCGGTGAAGTTCAGGATGATCGGACCGTACTTCTTGCGCTTGCGAAACATGAGGCCCATCGGAGGACTCCCCTCGTCACCGTTCCCTGCCGTGTCGAGATCGAACATGCCCGGACCGGCAGCTTTTGAAACCCGCACGGTGTCCGTCCTGGACGGTCTCGGCCGAGCGCGGCCAATCTCTACTCACCAGATAGGTCTTGTGGCACGGTAAAGACTGCTAGGCACGCTATTTTCCCTCGGCATCGATGGAATTCTCATCTTCTGGAAGACCGTTGACCGGTCGATCCGGTCCCGGCAACATGAGGTCATGTCGCAGCGGGATGAGCTTCACCTCACCGCTCGTGTGCACGTCGACCTGGTCCGGCACGCGAGCGCGCTCTGTTGAGTCGACCGGTCCATCCGGTTCGACTCCAGCGACGCACGCACACCGCCGGCCCGCTCAACGCGGAGCAGCGTGCCTTCTCACCCTCCTCACTCCCACCGTGGACAGATCAGGAGACTCCGCATGTCCCCACCCCGTCGTGCCGTCCTCCGTCCCCGAGCCGCCGCCAACGCCCCGACCACCGCCGTGACCAGCTGCTCCGCCCCATCCCGACCGGCCCGCACGTACGCGGCGTCGACCCCGGTGTCGGCGTGACCACCGTGGAGCGTCCCGCGCCGGACGCGGCCGAGCTGCGACCGGTGAGTGCGGACCTGTTCCGTGCCCTGCTGCGTCGGCAGGCTACGAGCGTCACCGTGGTCACCGCCGTCGCCCGCGCCACCGACCCCGCCTGCCTGGGTGGGATCGGCGCGCCGATCCGGGCGGGTTTCACCGCCACCTCGTTCACGTCGGTGTCGCTGGACCCGCCGCTCGTCTCGTTCTGCCTCGGGACGGCGTCGTCGAGCTGGCCGGTGCTGGCTCGCGCCGAGCACGTCGCGGTGCACCTGCTGACCGCGGGGCAGCGGGACGCCGCGACGATCTTCGCCACCAGTGGCATCGACCGGTTCGCCGCGTACCCGGACTGGACGTCCGGACCGTTCGGGGTGCCGCTGCTGACCGGCGTGTTGGCCCGGCTGTTCTGCCGGGTGGTGCACCGGGTGCCCGCCGGCGACCACACGCTCGTCATCGCCGAGCCGTTGGCGCTCGGTGCTGGTGGCGACGCCGCGCCGCTGGTGCACCACCACGGCGGCTACACGACCGCCGTCGCGCCGGTGCCGCGGTGACGGCGCTGGCCACACCGGGCCTGCTCGCGTTGGACCGGGCCGCCCAGGACCTGCTGTTCCGGGCGGCCCGCACGGCCAACACGTTCACCGACGAGCCGGTCACCGACGAACAGGTCGCGGCCATCCACGACCTGATCCGGTACGGGCCGACCGCGTACAACGGCCAGCCGCTGCGGGTGCTGCTGCTGCGCAGCGCGGCGGCACGGGCGCGACTACTGCCGCACCTCTCGTCGAGCAACCGGGCGAAGACCGCCGCCGCGCCGCTGGTGGCGGTGCTCGCCGCCGATCTGGACTTCCACGAGCGGTTGCCCGAGTTGTACCCGCACCGCCCGCAGGCTCGGGACTGGCTCGGCGACCGGGTGGCGCGGGCCGAGCAGGCCCGGCTCAACGCGACCCTGCAGATCGGCTACCTGCTGGTGGGCGTTCGCGCGGCAGGGCTGGCCGCCGGCCCGATGGCCGGGTTCGACGCGGCCGGCGTGACCCGGGAGTTCTTTCCCGACGGGCGGCACGAGACGTTGCTGGTCATGAACGTGGGCCACCCTGGCCCAGACTCCTGGCGCGCACGGCTGCCCCGGCTGAGCACCGAGGACGTGGTCCGGACGCTCTGACCCGCGAGGTGGATCAGCGCGGCTCCCACGCGTCGGGCAGCGCGGTGAGCTTGCGGACGTGGGCGGGCAGCCGACCGTTGACGATCTCGGCGAGGCTCACCTCGTCGACCACGCGCCGCACCGCCGCGCGCACGGCCACCCACAGGCCGGGCAGGTTCTCCGCCGCACCCTCGTACTGGGTTTCCTCGGGGCGCAGCCCGCGTACCCCGGCCAGCGGGCCGTCCACCGCGCGCAGCACCGCGCCGACGGTCACCTCGCGTGGTGGACGGGCCAGTGTGTAGCCGCCCTCGGCGCCACGCTGGGCGCGGACGATGCCGGCCCGGCGTAGATCCGCCAGGACGGCCTCCAGGAACTTGCGGGGCATGTCCTGCTCCCCGGCGATGGCCTGGGTGGACAGCAGAGAAGGGTACGCGGTGGCCAGGCTCAGCGCCGCCCGTACCGCGTAGTCGCCGCGCGCGGAGATCTGCACCCTGTCATCATGCCCGGCCGGTGTCGAGGGCCGGTCCGGTGGGCGACCCGGACCGCCCGGCGTGGCCGCCGTTGGCCGGTTCGGCGAGGGTGCGGAACCGGCCGCCGTTGGCGCCGGTCGGCTCAGCCGGCGCTCGGGGCCGGACCACCCGGCTGGCCGCCGGCTGGTCCCGGGCGGCCCGAAACGCGCCGGGGCTCACCCCGACCTCGCGGGTGAAGAAACGGCCGAAGTTCGTCGGCTCGGAGAAGCCGAGCTGCCGGCCGATCTGGGCGATCGGCTGATCGGTCGCGGCGAGCAACCGGCCGGCCTGCAACGCGACCCGCTCGTCGATGACCTGCTTGGCGCTGCGGCCGGTGACGGCCAGACAAGCCCGGGTCAGGGTACGCACCGAGCAGCGCAGCCCGGCGGCGTAGTCCTCCACCCGCCGGCTGCGCGGGTAGCCGTGCTCCACCTCCTGGCAGAACCTGTGGAACGTCTCGTCCTCGGGCCGGGGCGTCGAGCGGTCGGCACCGGCCAGGGTCAGCCGGAGCAGCAACACGGCCAGTTGGTGACGAAGCAGCGCACGGGCGATGCGGCTGTCGGGGTGCCGCTGACAGTCCACCGCCAACTGGCTCACCTCGCTGATCACCGCGTCCTCGTCCTCGCCGGCCAACTGCCGCCACGTCACGGGCGCGTCCAGGTCGACGTCGAAGCCGCGCAGCGCCTCGGGAACCCAGGAGACCACCGTGGCGTCGAACTGCGGGCCGGCACAGCGCAACACCTGGCCGGCTCGGACCCGCAGCAGCGTGCCGGGCCGGCAGGGCAGGAGATGGAAGTCGAGCTCCGCGTCGCCGTGCCCCCGTGTGGTGAGGATCAGCAGCTCCTGCTCGACGATCACCGGCCGACGCCAGCCCGGGTCGCCGGCAAGGTCGGCCAGCGCGAACGTGGCGATCTCGTCGGGCACGGGTGGAGCCGAACCGATCGGTGGCGCGGGGGTGGGACCGGTGGAGACCATCGCCTGCGACGGTAGCCCGAACCGCAGGTCACCGCATCCCAATCGACGCAGGTAGCGGAATCGGCGCCGCACACCGGGCTTGTCGCGATCCCGGCGGCCGGGCTACGTTACCCGGCGGTAGCGCTGTCCGGGCCACGGTCCGCCCGGCGCTCGCCGGACACCCGACCGGCGGACCTCGCCGACTCGCGATGGGATGGGCATGACGCAGCTGTTCTCGGTCGAAGGCAAGACGGTCCTGGTCACCGGCGGGTCGCGGGGGATCGGTCTGATGATCGCCCAGGGCTTCGTACGGGCCGGCGCACACGTGATCATCTCGTCTCGGAAGGCCGATGTCTGCGCGGCGGTCGCGAAGGAACTCTCCGCCGAGGGCCACTGCGAGGCCATCCCCGCCGACCTGGGCGACGACGCCGGGGCCGAGGCGCTGGCCGCCGCCGTACGCGAGCGCTTCGACCGCCTGGACGTGCTTGTCAACAACGCCGGCGCGACCTGGGGCGCCCCGCTGGAAAACTACCCGGAGGCCGCGTTCGACAAGCTCTGGGCCGTCAACGTCAAGGCCGTCTTCCGGCTCACCACCGCGCTGCTGCCGGCGCTGCGCGCCGCCGCCAGCGCCGACGACCCGGCCCGCGTGATCAACATCGGGTCGATCGACGGCATCCGGGTGCCGATGATGGAGGTGTACGCGTACTCGGCCACCAAGGCGGCCGTGCACATGCTCACCCGCGGCCTGGCCCACCAGCTGGCCGGTGAGCAGATCACCGTCAACGCGATCGCACCCGGCCCGTTCGAGAGCAAGATGATGGCGTTCGCGCTGGACGACCCCGCCAGCCGGGCCGCCATCGAACAGCAGGTGCCGCTGGGCCGCATCGGACGCCCCGAGGACATGGCCGGGACCGCCATCTACCTGTCGTCGCGCGCCGGCGCGTACCTCACCGGTGCGGTCATCCCGGTCGACGGAGGCATCACCACGCACGGCTGAGCACCGACGATCCCGGGTCGGGCTGCCCGCGTACCCCCGGGTGTGCCGGGGCCGCGCGGACTCGGCAGATCCGCGCGGCCCCGGGTTGGCCGGTGTTGCCCGTTCGGGCGGTGGTCAGCGACCGGCGAGCAGCCGGTTCACCGCCGTGTCGACGTCCAGGTGCTCGGCCTCACGACCGCGCGGGACGACGACGTAGGTCCGTCGAAGGAAACGCACCAGAACACTGCGCGGCACCTCGAAGAGGGCGTTGCCGTCCGGTGACGAGAGGGCCAGCGCGACGAAGTCGCCGCGCGGTGTGGCCCAGGGCCAGACCCGCACATCACCGATACCGGCTGGCTCGTCCAGGCCGGTGACCAGCAGTTCGCGGGCGAAGGACCAGCTCACCGCCTCGCCGCCGGCAGATTCGGCATGGAACAGGACATGGACCGCATACGGGTCAGCAGGGTCGTAACGCAGACTGGCACGCACCGGCAAGGCCGTGGCGTCAGGTGCGACGAGCCTTAGCGACGTCTCGACCTCTACGGTCGTCGGTCGAATGACACTCATGGACGTTCTCCCCCCGGCACCGCTGCGGAACGCGCGTGTCCCGCTTTTCCCATACTCAGGTGCTACTCCTGGCTACGCTCCGCCATACGCTGACTTCACCCAGTGGTGGGAAGGGGGACGGAAAGGCCGCGTGAATGTGAGCATTCATGTAGGATTTCCGGTTCTGCCCAGTGCGTGATCCCGCCCGGCATCGGGTGGTTCAGTCGTCGACTTACTCCGGTAACGTCCAGTCGACCGTTGCAGTGACGGGCGTGAGCGACACTGGGGGGTGAAATGGTGACGAAGAAATCCTCAGTGGATCCGACCGCGGCGCCCGGCCCGCCGAAGGTCGCGGTCCGAGCAACCGAAAAGCGGGGGTACGGAGTACCGATGGAGCAGCCCGAACGCGCCGATCGGCCGACGCCCGACGCCGATCGTCCCGGCGGTGTCCTGGTCGTCGGAGACCCACCGCGCCGCCGCCGCTGGCGGGAGCAGATCTCGCTGACTCTCGACCTCATCCGAGCCAACCCCACCGGCCGGATTGCCCTCAAGATCTTCATTGCCATCGCAGGCGCAATCGTGGTGACCATCGGCATCGCACTCATCCCGCTGCCCGGGCCGGGTTGGCTGTTGGTGATCGCCGGGTTGGGCATCTGGGCGGTGGAGTACCACTGGGCGCGCCGGCTGCTCGGCTTCACCCGCCGGCACGTCTACGGCTGGACGCACTGGGTGACGCGACAGTCACTGTTGGTGCGAATCGTGCTCGGGTCCGTCGGCCTGGTCTTCGTGGCCACCGTGGTCTGGCTGTCGCTCAAGTTCAGCCTCGGCATCGACCTGGTCGCCAAGGTGATGCACTACCTCGCGACGCACTGACCCCGGATTTCCGGTCCGGTTCCACGATCGGGTAGAGTCAGTGGCGCTGAGGGCGATTAGCTCAGTGGGAGAGCGCTTCGTTCACACCGAAGAGGTCGCTGGTTCGATACCAGCATCGCCCACCCTTGGTTTGTGCAGGTCAGAAGCCCGTTACCGGAGTTGCGGTAACGGGCTTTGTCGCGTGTGCGGCTTACATTGGGAGCAGCGCGGGTGTGTCTCGGCGCGGCCGGTGTCCACATCCCGAGGGTGCCCCCCGGGTACCGGCTCGTGAGCTGACTGATGACAGTCGGTCCGGTGGTCCGCCCACTCGCTGGCCCCTTTGCGAGGTCGTATACCCAGGTCCCGGTGCTTCGCCGGGACCTGGCGGACCACGTCGTTGCGATCCTTGACGCGAAGTCGTCCAGGACCTGATGACCAGTCGCGGTCCGGCGGGAATCTGGGTAGCCACTGCTCTGCCTGTTTGGCGCTGTGCCCGCTGCCGATCAGCCATGGGATGGGCAAGCGACCCGTGCCGCAGCCTTCGTTGAGCATGAACGCCCAGTTGTGCGTGAACTGTCCACGGTGCCCAGGGCATAGATGCTGTGGTGCGAGCAATTAGGTGCGGCGACGGTCCCTGTCGTACCGGTGCGCCGTGATGGGCTGGGGCGGTCGCCGCGGCGGTGTGGTCGGGATATGGGCGTCCGCGGTCCGTTTAGATGGTTTGCGATATCACCTGTGGGGGTCTTCGCCGCTCGCAGTTGGTGCGGTGATGGGCACCGGAGCGACGGCCTCGCAAGGAATGCGGGCACCGAGTGGCCGGCCGAGCCATCTCGGTGGCAGCCCTTTGCCGAGAGCGAGGCGGTCGTCCATCGCCGTCCACACGACCATGTCCAGTAGCCGGAGGTCCGCGATCAGAGGGCGCTTGTTTCCTGGCCGCGATGCCGCTAGCTCGGGTACGGTCAGCGAGACTTCCGCTCGTAGTTGAGCCAACGGGCCGGGGCGGTCGCAGAGGTACGCCGCCATCGCTCGCACGATCGCGGCGATCCGTTCTTCGCGATTGAGGCCGAACCGCTGAACCTTGAGGCTGAGATCGTCACGCTGGTAGCCGAAGGCCATTCCGACGTAACCATCTAGCACGGGGATGGCCTGAGGTCGGTACAGTGCGGCGAGCTTCGTGATCCTAGGGGTCCAGGCGCCGTCGAACCCGAACTGGCACGCGTGGATGACCGCGTTCAGTTGGTCGTGAGTGAGGTGGTGCAGGTCCTGGTCTGCTGGGATGCGAGCAATCCGTTGGGCGAATTCGCGTCGGCGTGTGAGATTGAAGTCGGCGATATGCTTGAGTTCGATCCGGCCGTTGAGGGCGTTGGCGAACAACAGCGACCAGGTGGAGACTTCGTCGAGTAGCCCCGCAGATCGCGCGCCGATGCCAGCCAGATCGTAGACAGCCCATCCACTGTGTTGGGATGTGCAGTACGCAAGGATCCTGCTCGCGGCATCGTCGATCGGAACCGGGGGCAGGACATCTCCGGGGAAGCCCGCCGTTACGTCGATGGCCACCTCAGTTGTCATGGGTGGCACCGTACCGGCCAGGGGAGCGGTCGGTCGGCCGTTGCCCGGCCGCGCTGCCGGCTCTGCCTGAGTCAACTCGGACAGGCATTCCTCGTCCGGTGTCGCGTCGTTCGCTCGACCGTCGCCTCTGTTCGCCACGGGTCGGTCGCCGGCTCCACACTGGTCAGGCGGTCGGTGAGTCGCCTCGTACGCTTCGCTGAGTGCTCGCCCACATGACGAGCGCGACGGCGAGGAACGCAGTGATCTGCCGCCGGTAGCGTGGGAAGCGGCCAGCCCCGACGGCACATGTCCTGCTACTTCAGGATCGAGGGCTTCACCGCGGTGATGATCAGGACGGCGACGGCTGCAAGACCGAATACAGAGAGGCCCGCCATCCATACCTGGAACCCTTTGAAGTGTGCTAGGAGGCCGCTTCCTTGCTCTTGGTTGCGGTGTTCGGCCCAGGTGTGGCCATGCCAGGCTCGCCCGAAATGGGCAAGTTCGTAGTCCTCGATCCAGTGAGCATCTGTATGTTCAGCCTGCCGGTGGCGTGACATCAGGTGCATCGACAGAATGGTCATGACGATGGACAGCGTCGAAGCCACGATCCGCGCCAAGCGGCTGCTGTCCGCCCCCAACGCGATCGTGAACAGGAAGGCTTGACCGGTCAGACTGAGAGTCGGGACCTGCCACAGCATGTTGTCCCATTGCAGGCGTCGAGCGGCAACCGCCGCATACATCACGGCGTCGTCGGGCTGAGCCGGAGCGTGGTGAGCCTCTTTTGCTGCGGGTAGATCGGCGGCCGTCACCCTTGCAGAGTGCCATCGGCATGCAAAGGCTTCGCACGACCTTCTGCCGCGGGCCGTGGGCGTAGGTGAAGACGAGCCGTTACTGGGCTACCTCAGCCCCGAAACGAGACCGCCAGCGGGCGGCAGGAGACCGCGGCAGCGAGGAGAGCCGTCGTGTGATCTGATTCCTGCCGATCAGCGGCCCCGGCCTGGCCGCGGCTCAGTCGAGCAGATAGCTGGCAGGAACCGCGTCGGTGAGCCAGACGCCGTTGGCGCTGCGGTGGAACACGTGCCCGTCGGCGGCCATCGCCGCCGCGTCGATGGTGAGGATCACGACCCGACCGGCCCGTCGGGTGCCGACCCGGTGGGCGGTCTCGGTGTCGGCGGAGAGATGGACGTGGTGCCGGCCACCGCGGTGCAGGCCGGTGGCCCGGATCGACTCCAGCGCACTGGCGCTGGTGCCGTGATAGAGCCGGTCCGGTGGGGCCACCGGGGGCAGCCCGAGGTCCACCGGGACCGAGTGACCCTGGTTGGCCCGGATCCGCAGCACCCCGTCGGGGCCGCGCTCGACAGCGAACCGCTGCTTGTCGTTGCCGACGACGACCGCGTCCAGCTCGGCCCGCTCGATCCGTAGGGCCGCGAGCAGAGCGTCGACGGGAGTCCAACCGGCCGGGTCGAGCACCAGGCCGACCCGGTCGGGATCGTGCCGGAGTGCCTTCGACATCCGTTTGCTCAACTTCACCAGGTGCTCGCGTTCCACCGTGGCATTGTGGTCGATCCCCTTCGCTCGTATCGAAGGGTTTTCTTGCGACGACGAAGACGGGTTCTCCGCCGGTGGGCTTGTCGGGTACCGGCCCGCGGCTCGAAACCTTTGATTGAAAGGCGGGCCACCCGGAGATCATCGCGTCCCGGACCCTCATGGAGGCCCACTTCGCTGCCCGGGTGATCGGCGGGAACCTGGCCGACGAGGTCCGCGCTCAGGCCGAGGGTAGTGCGTGTACTGGACCAGGCAGTGACGCTGCGGGCCGCCCGTGGTGCCGTCGGTATGGATTCCGGGAGCTGAGACTCAAGTCCTCCCCGCGACCTTCGGACCAGAGCTTCTTGCCCAGAGACCTCTTCGGCGAATCCGAAGGCGTCAGCACTGGCGGTCCTGGTCGTGCTCGGGCGACATGCCGATGAGCGGATGTATCCGACGCGCTTTGAGCCGGTGCGCGAAGCCGTCGAGTCTGAGGGCTGGTCGAGACCGAACCGGCCGACATCCAACGACGGATGTTGCTCAACCACGAGGGCCTGTTAAGTCCGGCCGAGCCCATCTGCGCGGAGCGTCTGGGCTCAGCCGTGATGGTGATGGTTCGACTGGGTGCGTGGCACCGAGGCCTTGGCGCCGGGCTGCACGATCTGTTCCAGGACTGGGCCGGCACGAGTCGCTGGTCAGCTGCGGGCGCCGGCCGGCACGTGCAGCGTGAGGTGCGCGGACAGGGCATTGAGGAAGTTGGGGGCGTCGAAGACCGCGCCGGCGGAGACGACGCCGGTTGCCCGGGTCCGGCCGGTGAGGAGGCGGTCGACGGCCTCCACCGCGAGCGGCGCGCTGATGGCGTAGATGTCCTGACCGGTGGCGGCCACGCGGCGTTCCGTGTCGCCGGAGCGGACGAAGACGTCGATGACGAACGTCTGTGCGGAGCGGTTGCGATCGTCGACGGCTGTCGGTGTCGTGGGTCGGGAGAGAACAGGTCCGAGGCCGCCTTGGAGGTCATGTAGGTGCGGACCTCCGGCACGTCCAGGTGGCTGGGGACGGTGACGACGTCGGCCATGGTGAACTCACCGATGACGCTCTGCGGGCCGAGTGGGGCCGGGAAGGACCACTCCAGGGTCGGCAGCGCGTCGTCGGTCGGGTGCCAGCTGCTCAGGCCGTAGGCGACGTGCACCTCGTCCGTAGCCGTCCAGTCGCCCATCGCGGTAGTGACCAGCAGGTCGCCGAGGCCGCCGAAAAAGGCCATCGCCGGGAGCACCACGGTGCCGGCGGCGCGGGCGCGTTCCGCGAAGTGCGCGCGGTGTCCGAGAAGACGGTCGTGATGGCCGGGCCGTGGCATCAGGTTGGAAGGGCTCCGATCCCACCCGCAACGCGGTGACCGGCGCGTCCTCTGTGTTGGCGCCTTTGGCGGACCCGAAGGGGTCAGGACGGTAGCTCGCTCTCGTTGTCCCGCGGGCGTCCCCAACTGCGACGAGAGGGTTTCCCCGAACCATCCGGCGGTCTCCGCAATGCGTGCAGGTCATGATGATCGTGCTGGGTTGTTCGGGTGGAGTGTGTCACCCACCGTCCGCTCTTGGGCGCGTCGCCGCAGCCGAAATGCGAGGGTGCGTAGAGCGCCAGTAGCGCACACTCGGACCATGCTGGCATCGGTTCGTAGCGTCGCGGATCTGGCCGCTGCGCAGGCGCAGGGTCATCGGGTCAAGTTCCTGTTCTTCTGGGGGCACCAGCCCGAGCGGGACGGGCGTGTCGGCGCGGGCTGTTTGAGCCAGTGGTGGCCGGCGGCGTTCACCGCCGACGGCCTAGGGTTCGCCACTGCGGAGCACTACATGATGTGGCGCAAGGCCATGTTGTTCGGCGACCGTGCGATGGCCGAAGAGATTCTTGCCGCGCCGCATCCTCACGCCGCCAAGACGCTGGGAGGACGTGTCGCAGGTTTTGATCAGCAGACCTGGAGCGAACACCGCTGCGCGATCGTGGTGGCCGGGAACCTCGCCAAGTTCGACCAGCATCCCGCGCTACGGGCATTCCTGCTGGATACGGGGCAGCGGGTTCTCGTGGAGGCCAGCCCAGTCGACCGGATCTGGGGTATCGGCCTGAACCGCGACGATCCCGCTGCTGCCGACCCCGGCTCTTGGCGAGGCCTCAACCTGCTCGGATTCGCGCTCATGCAGGTGCGTGAGGTGCTCAGGGAACGACCGTCTCACGCTACGGTTCGTGCGTGACACGCGGCGTTGCCAACTGCCCTTGATCTTCCTCGATGTTGACGGACCGCTGATGCCGTTCATGGCCTGGCCGGCGTGAGGGGCGTCATCCGGTCTCGCGCTTCTGGCCAAACGGCCGGCGCTGGTAGTCCGCTAGACCTCGACGCCACTCATGATGCAAGCCCGTGTAAGTCGCGCAGCTAACGGGAGGGGTGGAAGCGTCGGTAGACGGCGGGAAGCTGTAGCAGGATCATGGCGACGACTGCCCCACCGACTAGGAGAGCCGGTCCCAGTGTGTCGCCGACGAGGACCCAGGTCGGCGCGGAAGTATGTCCGAGCGTGAGGTTGCCCAGTTCGCCGGGGTCTCCGGCGGGAGGTCCTTGGCTGTTGATGAACGCCAGCCCGCCGCATAAGGCAAAAGGTGCGGTCACGATGCACGTCGTTGCATGTGCCCACGTCTTGCCGCGCATGATCCCCGTCATCGATAGGAGCAGAACGGCTGCGGCCAGGCCGGTCACTGCCATGGTCAGTTGGTCAATCACGTCGCGGCCGAGGTCCGCGAGACCATTTCCGTTGGCTGCCTCTGCGGGAGTCACGTAGGCGGCCACGTTCGCGGAGGTGAGGTGGTAGATGGCGGTTGCTCCGGTGAGCGCCAAGCCGAGTATCACAAGGCCAACCGCGACCGTCGGCGCCAGCACGGTCCACCGCGATGCCATCCTCACGGCAAGCCCTGCCGGCCGCGGGCGATCCTGAAGATCATTCGACTGACCTTACCCAACCCCGATCGGTTGGCGGGGCAACGTCGATACCGTGAGTCGGCAGCAGCGCCGACAGCCGCCGGTGCGGATTCTCCCGGCACTGTGTGACGACTGTCCCCGCGCCTTCTGCCGGCATTGACCTCTTCGGCGGCACCGAAGATATCAGGCATGCTGCTTTCGGTTATCCAGTCGGGACGTTCGGTCATGCCGACGAGCGTGCGTGGATCAGGCACTTCTGGGCTCTGGTATGTACGCGGCCGCGACGGGTGTGCGTACTGTCCATCCGAGAGCTCGATAAAGACGGTGGCCGTCGTCAGTAGCGACCAGGACACCGGTGTCCGCGCCGAGTTGGAGGGCGTGCGGCGCGAGCGAGCGCATGGCCACGTTGCCCAGTCCGCGGCTCCGGTGTGCAGGTGCGGTTTCGACCCTGGTCGACGATCCCGAATGCGTCGGCGGTCGTGAGCCTGCCGGACGCGGCGACCTGCCGCTCAAGGTCGAGAACGATGGCGGTGACAACATCGCCGGAGGTCTGAAGCCGTGCGGTGTACGGCGATGGAGGAGTTGTGTCGGAATCGGCCCGGTAGGTCGTCGTCATGAGGTAGCCGGTGTCGGCCAGCTTCCACTGTGGCGGGAGAGCGGCACCGGCGCCCACATCACGAGGGTGCCCCGCGCTGTGGCTCGGGGCTGACTGATGGCCGTCGGTCTGGTGATCTGCCCACTCGCCGGTCCACATTGCGAGGTCGCGTACCCGGCGCTCGGTTCTCTGCCGGGACTTGGCCGCCCACTTCGTTGCGTTCTTTGACGCGAAGTCGTCCAGGACCTGGCGGTCAGTCGCGGTCCAGCCGGGAAGCTGCGCTATCCACTCTTCTGCCTGCTCGGCGCTGTGGCCGCCACCGATCAGCCATGGGTGGGCTGTCCGTTGTCCTGCCGGCGGCAGGACTGCCGTGCGTGCCTTGACAGGAAGGCGGAGCGGCAGGACAGTCGACATATTCATAGACGCCCAACTATCTACGGCGAGGTGTGCCATGCGGAAGTCGCTGACTGCTGTGGCCGCCATCGCTGTTGCCATGGTCGCGATGATGGCCGCGATCTCACACGCCAGTGCGGCGAACGCGGCGGCCGGGTGTCGGGTGAACTACGTCGTCACCAGCCAGTGGGCCGGTGGCTTCCACGCCGACATCGCGGTCACCAACTTGGGTGACCTGGTCAACGGGTGGACGCTGCGGTTCGCGTTCCCTGCAGTCGACCAGCGGCTCACGCAGACCTGGAGCGCCACCTGGGCCCAGGCGGGCCAGCAGGTCAGCGCGACCAATCTGGGCTGGAACGCGACGCTGGGCACCAATGGCTCCGCGAACATCGGTTTCGTTGGCGCCTGGTCGGGCAGCAACCCCATACCGGCGTCGTTCACGCTCAACGGCGTCACGTGCACCGGCGGCGTCCTGCCCAGCGTGACGCCGACCCGGACGACCACACCGCCGGTCGCTGACTACCCGGCGATCGTCACCTGGCTCAGCCCGACCGCCGGCGCGGTGTACACCACGCCGGGCACCGTCCCGCTGGCGGCGACCGCGACCGTGGGAGGCGGCCACAGCATCACCTCGGTGTCGTTCCGGGTGGACGGCGTCACGGTGGCCCGGGGGGTGAGGACGACCGGTGACCGGTACGAGGCGCTGTGGACACCACCGATCGGGGAGCCCGGCACCAGCACCACCTTCGTGCTGTACGTCTCGGCCGGCACCGACCAGTCGCTGTCTGGCGCTGCGCCGCCGTTGCTGGTCACGGTGGTGACGCCGGCGTCCACCGGCACCAACCACCCGCCGGCGGTGGCGTTGAGCACCCCCGGCGGGCAGACCTACTTCCTCGAGCCGACGACCGTCACGCTGGTCGCCGACGTCGCCGACACCGATCCCGGGGACCTCGTCAGCCGGGTGGAGTTGTACCTCGGCGCAACCCGGCTGGCCGTGACGCCGACCAACAGCGGACAGCGCTACCAGTTCCAGACGGCCCTGTCGGCCGGCACGTCGTCCACCTTCACCGTGCGGGTCCACGATTCCCACGGCGGCCTCGGCATCTCGAACCCGCTGACCTTCACCATCCGTTAGCGCCTCGGCCCTCCGTTAAGGGCTGACCAAGGTCCTTTCACTGGCCGTCGATACGTTTGCGAGTCGGCACGGCGCTCTGGGTCAATTCGGCCAGGCCATCGGGGTTGGCGGTGACCGTCGTGGTGGGTGAACCTGCGGCGGTCGCCGCAAACAGCTTGCTGGAGCTTTGGCGTTGCGGGTGAGCTTGCTGGAGTCCGCCGTAGTTCCGTCATTCGAGACACCGATCCACGGGCAGTGCCCTGACCAGGACCTTCAGGCTGGAGACCTCTTCGGTCGTCCCCGACGGTGTCAGTGTGGTGTTCCCGGCCGTCGATCGGGCGGCGCCCGCACGGGCCGAACGTCCTAACGCCAGCGGCGTCGCGCCCGTCGGAAGCTGACGCCGATGCGATACGTGGGTCCGGTCTGGGCCACGCGCAGCCGATAGTGGTGCGCAGGTTCACGTAGTTGTTCGCGGTTCAACGGTCGCTGGTTCGATACCAGCATCGCCCACCACATTCCGCAGCAGGTCAGAGGTCGGTTGGACACAGTCCAGCCGGCCTCTTCGCTACCCGCCCGCAGAGATCATGAGTCACCTGTGGGTCGCGACCGCCGAGCGTGGGGGAGAAGCGGCGTCACACCCATGTCCGCCAGTCGCGCTGCGTAGCCAATCTCTAAGCCCTGCTCGATGCCGAACAGCCGCTCGTGCCGAGGAAGCCTTCTACGCGAACCAAAGTGCCGGTCGCTTGCCGGTTGCTTTCCTGTGCGCGGCCGAGCCAGGGATCGACGATGGACCAAGCCAGATCGACGCAGAACGATCGAGACACTGTGGGGGTCATGAAATGCGAACACTGCTACGGCGCGTGGGGGCCGTCGGAGCCGGCGTCATCCTGATGACGACGGTTCTGGCAGGGCCGGCGAACGCGGCGCACCTGTCGGCCGCCGGAGACAACTCCGCTGCAGCGGCTGCGGAACTGGCGGCGACGAAGGCGTCGAACGGGGGACGGGCAGTCGTGCCCGTCGACAACCTGCTGGCGTCCGGCGGGATGGCGGCGTGCGATCCGGGCTCGTTCTGCGTCTGGGTCAACCCCAACTACAGCGACGGACCGGGCCAGTGGCCGAACAGCACCAGCTCCTATTTCGGGTGGGCACACAAGAGCTGCGGCCCAATCAACGGAGGGACGTGGAACAACTGCGCCAGCTCCGTCTTCAACAACGGACAGAACTGCAACATCCAGCTCTATGACGACGTCAACTACGGCACCGGTCGCGGCTACTACAACCTCGCGAAGGGCGGCCACCTCGCGAACCTCAAGCTCGACAAGATGACCGATGGGAACCCGATGGACAACCGGCTCTCATCGCACAAGTGGTGCACGTGGTAAATCGGTCGGCGGCCCTGGCCGTGGTCGTGGTGCTCGTCTCTGGCGCGTGCGCGCCGGGGCCGGGCACCACCCCGCCGCCTGCGGATGCGCTCACCGAACAAGCCGTCGACCTGGTCACCGACTCTGGCGCGCAGCCGGCTCGGCGGCTGTTCACGACGGCGGCCGAGGAGGAGGTCACCCGTCGTTGCATGGCGGCGCTGGGCGAGACCTACCGGCCCTACGTGCCACCGCTCGCTGCCGGCGATGACGAGCACCGGCTGGTCGACCTGCCGAAGCGTCGGTCCCGCGGATACGAGTTCACCAGCCCGGTGAATCCGCCGAGCGTCGGCCCGGATGCAAAGCGCCCCGCGTTCCAGAAGGCGTTGTTCGGCGACGGCTCGCGGGATCTCGGCCTCACCCTGCCGGACGCGTCGGTGGTGAGTTTCCCCTCCTCCGGCTGCGTCGCACAGGGCCGCGCCGCGGTGTACACCGACGTCGTCCGATGGGCGCGCGTCGACTCGATCCCACAGGTCATCGGCAACAGGTTGCGGGACCAGGTGTCGGGCAGCCCGGAGCTTGCAGCGGCCACCCGCCGCTGGGCGAGCTGCATGCGGTCGAAGGGCCTCCCGTACGCCAGACCGGCCGCGGCGCGCGAAGCGGCTGGTGTGCCGGCGCGAGAGGTCACGATCGCGGTCGCAGACGGCGAATGCGATCTGCAGGCACACCTCACGGGCACCGAGCTGGCGCTGCGTCGCCAGGCGGCGACCAGGTTGCCCGCAGCCGACCGTCGGGAACTGAACGATCTGGCGTCGACGGCCTGCACCGCCGCCAAGGAGGCCGCCCACATCCTGATCCGTCCCGTGCCGACCTGCTGAAATGCTCAGTTGAGGGCGGCCAGCCGGAGCCGTAGACCCTCGGCATCCTGGTGATTCAGGTCGAGGAGGATCTCCAGTGCCGCGGTCCAGGTGACTCGCGCCTCCTCGGTCTTGCCGAGTTCCCGTTCACTGTCACCGATGTGGGAGAGGACCAATGCCTCGTTGTACCGGTCACCCATGTCGTGGTGCACCGTCGCGGCCTGCTGGTAGTGGACGACCGCCTTACTGTGGTCACCGGCCTGGCTGTACGCGTACCCGAGGGTGTCCAGTGTCGCGGCCTCGCCATCCCGATCCCCGATCTCGCGCAGCAGCGCGAGCGCCTCAATCCCAGAGCGCAGCGCGCCCTCACGATCGCCGATCTTTGCCTGGTACCAGCCGACACCACTCAACGCGCGGGCCCGGAACGGGCGGTGGTCGGCGGCCGTGTACCGCCGCAGCGCCTCCTCGGCCAGGCGCAACGCGTCGTCGTGCCGGCCGTCCGCATCCTGGATGCGGGCCAGATTGCTGTATACGTGGCCGGCACCGATCAGATCACCAACCTTCTCGTACGCGTCGAGCGCGAGCCGGAAGTGCCGCTCGGCCGTCTCGGCCTCGGTGAGTCGGCTGTGCACGACCGCGATGCCCAGATGTCCGCGCGCCTGCCGCGCCGCGTCACCACGCCGGTGGGCGACGGTGAGGGCGGCCCGATGGCCACGCAGCTCCTCCTGCCAGTGCCCGCGCAGCGACGCGAAGGCCACGAACGACTGACACCACGGGTCGACGTACGCGTCGAACTCCGGCAGCGTCGCGATCTCGAGTACGGCGAGCAGCACCTGGTGTTCGGCGGTGAACCAGTCCATTGCGGCGTCGCGGTTCTCAAGGCGGACCCGCACCACCCTCGGTTGGCGGTCGGGCACGACCACCTCGTCGCGGTGCGGCAGCAGCAGGCCGGCTGCTGCGGCGGCGATGTGGACGTAGTGGTCGAGGATCCGACGCAGCGCGTCGGCACGGTCCTGGGCGGTCTCCTCGGTGCTGGCGAGCTCCGCCGCGTAGGCGCGCAGCAGGTCGTGCAACTCGTAGCGCCCGGGGCGGTGTTCGCGCACGAGATGACATCGGGCCAACTCGGCGAGCCATGTCCGTACCGCGGGCGTCTCGAAGCCGGCGAGGCTGGCGGCCGCGTCCACCGAGACGTCCGGCCCCGGATGCACGCCCAGCAGCCGGAACAGGCGCGCCGCCGGACGGGACAGGACGCGATACGACCAGGAGAAAACCGCACGGATGTCGGTCCTCGCGTCGCCGATGGTGAGGCCGTCGAGCGTACGCGCCGGATCGTCGATCTCGGCGGTGAGGCCGCCGACGGTGGCCGTGGGGTTTGTCGCGAGCCGAGCGGCCACCAGTGCGAGCGCGATCGGCAGGCCATCGCATCGGTCGATGAGTCGGTCCACCGAGGTCGGCTCCGCAGCCACCCGTCGGTGCCCCAGTCGCAGGCCGAGCAACTCCCGGGCCTCGGCGACCTCCATCGGGGACAGCGGGAGCACGCTCGCCGAGTCGCTGACGATCAGACCGGTGAGGCTGTCCCGGCTACTCACCAGCACCCGGCAGGCGTGGTTGCCGGGCAGTAGTGGACGGACCTGGTCGGCGTCGCTGGCGTTGTCGAGCACGATCAGCATCCGCCGCCGGTTCAGCAGCGACCGGTACAGCGCGGCGCGCCCCTGCTGGGTGGCGGGAATCTGTGGACCGGCGACACCCAGAGCATCGAGGAAGCCGTGCAACACGTCGGTCGGGTCGACCGGCGCGCGGGACGGGTCGAAGCCGAGCAGGTTCACGTGCAGTTGCCCGTCCGGAAAGCGCTCCGCGGACTGGTGCGCCCAGTGCAGGATGGGGGTGGTCTTGCCGACGCCGCCAGTGCCAACTACCAGGACGACCGGGCCTTCTGCGGCGTCGAGGGCGAGTAGTTGTGCGGCGCGCCCCGCGAAGCCGGACACCGGAGCGGGTAGCTGGGCCGGACGGATCTGCGCCGGCGGCGGCGCCGCGTGTTGCCTAACAGCGGTAGCGATACGGTCCTCAGCCGCGTGTGCGGCCATCTCAAACGCGGTCCGGTCGGTGTCGGTCAGCCTGAACGCCTGGGCCAGCAGCCGAACGGTGCCGGCGCGTGGCGCTGCGACCCGGCCGGACTCGATATGGCGGATATGGCGAACACTCAGGCCGGCCTTCTCGGCCAACTCTTCCTGGGTCATCAACAATCTGGTGCGGTGCCTGCGGACGATTTCGCCGAACACGAGGGCCCCCGGACGCGTCAGGCGGCGCCCTCGGTGCGCCCGCATCGATGAACATCCTAGTGACCGTGTGGTGACTGGCGCAGGTACGACAGGTCCGCACGCTCCGCCCCCAGAGTCACCGCGTCCCTCAGGCGGGGACTTCGGTCACTCTTGGTGTTTCCAGTGATCTTGGGGCAGCGGAGCGACTCGCCCAGCCGCTAGCATCGGCTGATTCCCGCCCCCATTACGGAGACCTCCATGCGCAAACTTGCCGCCGCCGCCCTCGTGGGCGCGCTCGTGGCCGTCCTTCCGGCAGCGGCCGCCCTGGCCGCCGAGCCCATGCCGGATATCGCGGTGACCTCCGCAGCCGACAAGGCCAACTACGCCGAGGGCGAGACCTTCACCATCACGGTCACGGTGCGGAACAAGAGCTCCGTCGACGCCAAACACGTGCACTACACCGGCGGCGACAGCGAGGGTGTCGACGGTGTCGCCTACGGTGAGCTGTCGACCGGCTTCGACCTCGCCGCCGGCGTCACCAAGACCGTGCAGATCACCGGCAAGACCAACCACGTGGCGTGGCAGTCCGGCTACGGGTTCGTTGCCTTCTCGCTTGCCGCCGACAACGGCGAGGCCAACGACGCCGACAACATCACCAGCGTGCGGCTGCTGGTGGCGGGCGTCTTCGACGATCTCGGCGGCTACGTCTTCCAGGGTGAGTCCTATGACGCCGAGTGGACGCCCCGCACGCCTGGCGTCCCGGGTGTCAAGGTCGTCGCCACCAGTGCCGACGGCAAGACGAAGTACGCCGAGGCCAGCACGGACGCCAAGGGCCTGTTCCGTTTTGCGCGCCTCCCCGCCGGCGACGTCCTGCTGACCTTCACCGCCCCGGCGGGCTGGAAGATCCTGGCCGGCGAGAACGGCGAGGACAACCACACTCTGGCGCAGGTCAGAGCCGACGACAGCGACGAGCCGCGCGTCTTTGTGGCGGCGAAGAAGGTCGCCGTGAACTCGCCGAGCGCGACGCCGACTTCGACTTCGACTTCGACGCCGACGACGACGCCGACTTCGACGCCGACGACGACGCCGACTTCGACGCCGACGACGACGCCGACCTCGACGCCGACGCCGACTTCGACGCCGACCTCGACGCCGATTTCGACGACGACGCCGTCACCGTCGGCGTCGACCGGCCCGGGCCTGCCGGTCACCGGCGACAACATCATGCTGTACGTCGGCGCTGCTGCGATCGCCGTCGCGGTCGGCATCACGCTGGTGCTTGTCGCACGGCGTCGCCGCGTACGCCTGCAGGCCTGATCGACCGAGGTCGCTCCAGCGGCCGAACACACGCAGGCCGTGCTCATGGCGCGATCCGCGCGACTGCAACTGAACC
The DNA here is from genome assembly GCF_043198035.1 of Micromonospora sp. NPDC048898. Lineage (NCBI taxonomy): Bacteria > Bacillati > Actinomycetota > Actinomycetes > Micromonosporales > Micromonosporaceae > Micromonospora > Micromonospora sp. NPDC048898. The sequence continues at coordinate 78,568 of NZ_JBICUF010000001.1, read as the reverse complement.
GTTTGACGCCTGGTTGAGCCGTTTCGGGAGCCCGCTCACGATGAGCGGGCTCCCGGAGCCTGGGCCGGCTCGAACGGTGCTGCCATCCCTGGGTCAGTGACGTGCGGTACCGGCGCCGCACAAGGTGGATCCGGATGTGGAGCCATCGTCGGCGACTTGTCTCTCGTGCTCATGGTGTGTCGCGATGACGCCGCAGGGCCTCGTCCACGAGCTTTCCGGCAGCACCGATATATCCGTCTGGGTCGAGCCAGTTCCGCAGATCGTCGTTGGTCGGCCCGCCTGGTGCGAGGGCGGCCAGCGCGGCTGTCAGGTCAGCGGCGGAGTCGGCGTGCTCGGCGACCGCGATGGTTAGCGCCTTCTTTGAGGACGACTTGCCCAGCAGCGGAGCGAAGCGCGCGCTGAGCCTCTCGGCCACCACGGCACCGCCGGTCATGGCCAGGTTGGCGCGCATCCGGTCCGGGTCGATCGTCAGGCCCTCGGCGAGGTCAGCAGCGTTGCGGGCCGCGCCGGCAACCATCCGCAGGCAGTCGCGTAGCGGCTGCCATTCGGCGTGCCAGGCGCCGGACGAGCGTTCGTCCTCGGCCACCATCGACTGGAAGAGGATCAGCGCCGTCGGCGGGACCTGCCGGGCAGCCGTGGCGATCATGGTGGCAAGGACCGGGTTGCGTTTCTGCGGCATTGCCGACGATGCGCCCCGGCCGTCCGCCGCCGGCTCGGCGACCTCGGCGATCTCGGTTCGGCTCAGTACGAGCACGTCGGCAGCGAATTTGCCGAGGACACCGCTGACGACGCACAGCACGGCTGCGACGTCGGCGTAGGGAGTCCGGACTCCGTGCCAGGGAAGGCGGGATTCGGTGAGGCCCAGTTCGGCGGCGAAGACGGCGCACAGCGAAAGAGAATCCGAGTCGGCTCCGGCCATGGTGGCGTACTCGTCGTAGGCGGCCAGGGTGCCGGCGGCACCACCGAGCGATGCCAGAAGACCTGACGTACGTATGTGTTGGGACCGTTGTAGTGCGTCCAGGACACCGTGCCTCCAGGTTACGGCTTTGAGACCGAAGGTGGTCGGGACCGCGTGCTGGGTCAGGGTGCGGCCGGCCATCGGGGTGAGGCGGTGTTCTTCGGCCAGCGTGGCCAGTGCTTTCGCTGTCCGGTTCAGGTCGATCTCGACGTGCGTCAGTACCCGTTGGCATACCAGCATCGCGGCGGAGTCGACGATGTCCTGGCTGGTGCTGCCGCGGTGGACATATTCAGCGGCGTCTGGGTCGATGGCGCGGACCGCCCTGGTCAGCTCGCTGACAAGAGCGACCACCGGGTTGGCGGTGGCGTGTACGCCCTCTGCTATCGCTTCGAGATCGATGTGTTCGGGGACCGCCGCGGCGGTGATCGCCGTGACGGCAGAGGCGGGGATGACACCGAGTTTCGCCTGGGCTCGGGCGAGTGCGATCTCGACGTCCAGCATGGCGCGTATCCACGCGGTGTCGTTGAGGTGCACTCCCACGTCAGTGCCGGCCCAGGCTGGTGAGAGGATGCTGTCGTCACTCATCGGTTCGCCTTTCGTCGGTGCTTCGGAGCATCCGAGTTGCGATGGTCCGGTGCAGGCAGGCCTGGGCGATGGCGTCCGCGTCCTGCAGGATGACCGAGCCGAGGCCGGGGCGGATGCCCGCGGCGGTGGCCCAGTGGACAGCCTCGGTCGGGACGCCGAACGCGTACCGGTGCGGATGCGGACGCCCCGCGTTGTCGATCAGGTGATAGGGCCGGGTGGTCACGGCGAGTCCTGTGGTTCGGTGCTCTCCGCCGCCCGGGATGGGGATCCGGTAGCCGCCGCACTCACCCCGCCGGCTCAGGTTCTGGGTCAGTAGATCGGCGCTGCGTCGCAGGTCCGGATCCGGTATGCGGGCCTCGATGAGCGTCCGCGCCTGGATCGTATGCCCCGGTTCCACCGCGGAGCGCAGCCGGAACTCCCGGCCGGTGTAATCGAGTGTGGCGCCGGGCGCGGCGACGTGCAGGATGCCGGCCCCGATGAGCGCGATCATTTCCTCGATACGGCGTGCCGGTGGCCCGATCGAGAGGTAGGCGTTCAGTGGAGTGAACCATCTTTGGACCTCGTCGCGGTATGAGTCGCCGCTGACACCTGCGTGGTCGACGACCAGCCGTATCTCGTTGCGTAGATCGCGCAGTACGTCGAGGGCGGCCTTGACCGGGCCACTGACGTTGCCGAGCCGTGCCTGCCGGACGTCGTCCTCCAGGTAGGACACGAGCCATTTGCGATATTCTGCCTCGGTGGCGAAGCTTTCGCCGGCGTGCGGCGCGACTATCCGCTGCCAGGACCAGAAGGCTCCCTGTGCGACGCCGAACCTTCGTAGTAGCTGGACTGCCTCGTTGCTCTCCGGACGGTCGAGAGGCCCAGCGACAGGCTCTGGCCCCGCCAGACAGGCGTAGTCGCTGCGAAACTGTTGGGCTGCAGCTGGGCCGTGTTCACCACAGATCAGTGTCGCGTAGTAGACCAAGCGCACCTCGCGGTCGACCAGGGGCCAGACATCAGAGCCGAAGCGTACGGAGTCACCTCGCTGTCGCCGTTCGCGCAGGCGGTCGACCGTTTCCATGGTCAGCACGAGCGGTTGATGCCGACCCGATACTCCCTTCTCGTTCTCCCCGCGGGCCTGGTGCGGAATGCCGCGGCGGGAGAACCCGATCAGCCGAGGCTCCTGTCGGGAGGGACGATACTGGAGCCGCCCGTCGGACCGGCGGTCGAAGACGCCCCCTCGGCCGGTGGTCAGCAGCGCCAGGTAGTCGAAGAAGCTGAGGCCGAGGCCACGCAGGATCACCGGCTCTCCGGCAGCGATGTGGCCGAGCCGCACGTCGGCGGCGTTGTCCGGTGGGACGTAGGCCAGTCCACGGTGGCCGGCGAACGTCGCGATGGCGGCCTCCTCGTCGGTCGGTTGGGTCGGTAGGTGTCCCAGTGTGAGTACCACCGCGTCAAGCGACTGCAGTCGACCGCCATCAAGGAGGTCAATCTCCTGGTGTTCGTCGGGGCCGTCACGGAGGTCGACAACAGTGGTCCGATGTAGCTCGACGGTCAGGCTCGCCGGCCGGTTCAGAAGGACCGCGTTGAGCACATGCACGAGGTAGTGGCCGTAGAGCGCGCGACTCGGATAGGCGTTCGGACCCAGGGCGGCGGCCTCGGTCGCGAAGAGGGGTGGCAGATCGGGGCTGGTCTTCGCCCACGTGTAGAGGCTGGGGCCAGGTCGGACCGGGCCGGCGCAGCCCACGCTGTCGTCGGTGTACATGGTGACCTGCGAGGCCACCGTATTGAGGAGGAGTTCGGGTGACTGGTCAGTACGCCAGACGCGCCCGCCCGACCCGAGATAGGGATCGATGAGGTGCACTCTTACGGGCGGGTCGTCGTCGCGGAGGCTGGCACTGATGCGTTCGAGGGTGGCTAGTCCGCGTGGTCCGACGCCGACCACGGCAATGCTTGTTGGCTTGATCAAGGCGTGCTTCTTCCCCGTCGGTCGGTTTGAGGGCCGGTCTCCGGCATCCGGTGGTCGCAGGCGTCGGGTCGTGTCGACGGCAGCGGGAGGAGCCGGAGACGTTACGCAGAGAAAACAAGCTGATCGATCGCGGTCTATGTCAGCTGTGCTGAGCCACCCCGCCTGAAGCGCTGCCGATCACCACCACCCGCATGATCAGCTCCATTCGGACTCCAGGGTGGCGGTGCGCCGGTCAGTTCAGCTCCAGGCGGACGGGATAGCGACTCAACCACTCGTTGAGCCCCAGCAGCATCTCCACGCTGCGCCGGGCCACCGCCAGCGCGCCGCCCTCGAGCTTGGCACCGGCGAGTGCGCGGGCGCGGTTGTCGTCGAGCAGTGCCCGCACCGGCGCGCCGGGGTCGGTCAGCACAGCCCTGGTCCGGTCGGCCAGCATGCGCTCGTAGGCCGGGTCCTGAGTGCTCGGGTAGGGGCTCTTGCGCCGGGCCACCACCGAGGCGGGCAGCACGTCGGCGGTGGCGGCGCGGAGCAGGCTCTTCTCCCGCCCGTCGAAGGACTTGAGGCTCCACGGGACGTTGTAGACGTACTCGACGAGCCGGTGGTCGCAGAACGGCACCCGCACCTCGAGGCCGTGGGCCATGCTCATCCGGTCCTTGCGGTCGAGAAGTACCTGCAGGAAGCGGGTGAGGTTGAGGTAGAACATCTCGCGCATCCGGTACTCCTCCGGCGACTCGCCGGGCAGGTGGTCGACCTCGGTCAGCGCCTGCCGGTACGCCGCGTCCTGGTAGCCCGGCAGGTCGAGCTTCAGATCGGGCGCGAACAGGCTCGGCGGTTGGGGGTCACCCGGGGCGCCACGGATCGCGGCCATCCAGGGGAACGTGTCCGCACGGATCACGGCCGGATCGTGGAACCAGGCGTAACCGCCGAAGACCTCGTCCGCGGACTCGCCGGACAATGCCACTGTCGACCGCTCCCGGACGGCGCGGAAGAGCAGGTAGAGCGAGGTGTACATGTCGCCGAGCGCGGGGGGTACGTCGGCCGCGGTGAGCACTCCGGCGCGGTAGAGAGGGTCCATGAGGGCGGGCGAGTCCAGCACGATGTCGGTGTGGTCGGAGCCGACGTGCTGCGCGACCTCGTGCACGAACGGCGCGTCGGGCGTCAGATGCATCCCGGTTTGCTGGAAGTGCTCGGTCTGCCCGGCGAAGTCGACCGCGAACGAGCGCACCGGCCCGGCACCCTGCGCCGCGAGGGCGCGGGCGGCCAGTGCGGTGATCACCGACGAGTCGAGGCCACCGGAGAGCAGTACGCCCAGCGGCACGTCGGCGATGAGCTGCCGCTGAACGATGTCGTCGAGCAGTTCGCGCACGGTCCGTACGGTGGTGTCCCGATCGTCGGTGTGCTCCCGGGGGGTGAGGGACCAGTAGCGGCGGGCGCGCAGCCCGGACCGGTCCACCCGGACGATCTCGCCGGGGCGCACTTCGCGCAGGTCCCGGTAGATGCCGTGTCCAGGCGTCTTGGTGAAGGCGAGCAGCTCGCGCAGCCCGTCGGTGTCGACGACGGCCGGCACCTGCGGGTGGGCGAGCACACCCTTGGGCTCGGAGGCGAAGACCACGCCGTCCGGCATCGGCCGGTAATAGAGCGGCTTGATGCCCATGCGGTCACGGACCAGCAGCAGCGCCTGCTCGCGCGGGTCCCAGAGGCCGAAGGCGTACATGCCGTTGAGGTGCCCGGCGAAATTTTCGCCCCACTCCAGGTAGGCGTGCAGGACCACCTCGGTGTCGCTCTCGGTGCGGAACTCGTGGCCCAGCCCGCGCAACTGGGTGCGCAACTCGCGATAGTTGTAGACCTCACCGCTGTAGGTGATCACGGCGATGGCGGCGCCGTCGTGCTCGACGGTCATCGGCTGCGCCCCGGTCGACAGGTCGATGACGGCGAGCCGGCGGTGCCCGAGGCCGACATGCTCGTCGAGCCACACGCCCTCGGCGTCCGGCCCGCGCAGGCTCATCGTCGCCGTCATCGCCCGCAGCACCGCGCCCTCGCGGCGCAGGTCACGGGCAAAGTCCACCCATCCGACAATTCCACACACAGTATGCCTCCCGTTGATTGATCAATCGTGGTGATGGTTACCGGTGCGAGCGCTCATGGCCTGGTGACCACAGTGCCGAAGGTGGTGGCGAGCCAGGGCTTGCGACCGCCGGCCAGCAGCTTGCCGCGGGCGATCTGGCCCCACTGGCCGGTGCGACCGAAGCCGACCTTGAGGAACGCGACGGGGTCTGCGGAGACCCAGCAGTCCGGCCTGGTCTGCGCGGCCGACCTGCCGCTCACCGCGGTCCCGTGGTCGATCTCCACCAGATAGCGCGGGCCGCCACGCAACCTGATCTCGATGCTCGCGCGGACGTTCGCGGCGCGTTTCGGGTTCAGGTATCGCGGCATCATCGTCAGGACGCCGTCGAGCACCAGCAACGCGTCCGACCGGTCGATGCGCCACGGCTGTCCGCTCGCCCGCGCGATGTCCAGCCCGTGCACGACCAGTTCGCCGAGCAGCGCCGAGCTCATCGTCGACCAGCTCAACGCGAGGCCGTTGCTGACGATCAGCGGTTGCGCCGGAGGCTCCACGGCCAGGAATCCCGTCACCGCCGGCAGCAGCCGATCGGCCAGCGAGGCGAGGTCACGATCGGGATCGGTACGCAACTGCGCGGCGTTCGCCTCGGCGTTGCGCCGCGACGGGTGGTCGCCCGCGGCGGGGTTGTTCCGTCCCTGCGCGTACGCGGTGTAGTCGACGAACTCGTTCACCAGGTGCGCCGCGGTCTCGCCGACGGTCCAGCTCAGCCCGGGAACCATGGCGTCCGGAGACTTGGCGGCCCGGATCACCGCTGCCGCGCGAACAGCGGCACCGCGGATCGCGTCGGACAATGCCGCTCGTCCGACATCGGGCAGAGCGTTGATTTCCGGCATGAGTCATCCCATCGTTTCGTCGAGCGGACACCGATCGCCTGATCCGGTGAGGACCGCGCTGAGTTCCCGGACCGCGGCGACGTCCGCGCAGCCCGCGAGCCGCATCGCGGCGTGCAGCTCGGCCGCCAGCAGCCCCAGCAGCCCGGTCACGCCCGCCTGGCCACCGGCCGCCAGTGCCCAGATCACCGGCCGGCCGATCAGCACACCGTCCGCGCCGAGCGCCAGCGCCCGCAGGATGTCGGTTCCTCCACGGATACCGCTGTCCAGGTAGACCTGACAGCCCGCCGGAACCGCCTCGACGGCCGCCGGAAGCATGGTGACGCTGGCCGGCGCCCCGTCCAGTTGCCGGCCACCGTGGTTGGAGATCACCACCCCGGTGGCGCCCGCCTCGGCCGCCCGGCGGGCGTCGCCCGGGTCGAGGATTCCCTTGACCACGATCGGCAGCGAGGTACGCGACCGCAGCAGCTCGATGTGTTCCCAGCCCAGACCCGGGTGGAACTCGGCGGCCGTGTGGGTGGCCAGCGCCGAGCCGGCACCGTTGCCCCGGTGGGCCACGCTCTGCGCGCCGGACCGGACGTTCGCCGACCGCACACCAGCGGGCAGCGTGAACAGGTTGCGCACGTCCCGCAGCCGGCGCCCCATGATCGGCACGTCGACGGTGACCACCAGCACCCGGCAACCGGCCGCCTCGGCCCGCTCCACCAGCCCGAACGTCTCACGGTCGTCCTTGAGCCAGTAGAGCTGGAACCAGTGCTCACCGCCGACCCCGGCCACCTCCTCGACGCTCACGCTGCTCAGCGTGCTGCTGATGAAGGGCACTCCGGCTGACGCGGCGGCCCGGGCGGTCGCCATCTCACCATCGGGGTGGTAGAGCTGCTGGTAGGCCATCGGTGCCACAGCCAGCGGCAAGGCGGCAGGCGTTCCGGCGAGCGTGGTGCACGGATCAGCCCGCTCCGCGCCGCGCAGCACCCGGGGCAGCACGGTCACGCGGTCCAGGGCCCGCCGATTGGCTGCCAGGGTGGTCTCCGACCCGCTGCCGCCCGCCACGAAATCGCGTACCGCGTCCGGGAGCATCGCCTCGGCGAGCGCCCGGTAGTCGTCGACGGTGTCCAGGCGCGGCGGCTCCGGCGCGGCCGGGTAGGTCATCGGTCGGCCTCCCGGCGTGCGCGCCCGGCCTCGGCGACGACGAAGTCGGCCAGCCGGCGTACGCCCTCGACGACCTCTTCCTCGGACAGATAGCTGATCGAGAGCCGCAGCGTGTCCGCACCCCCGCCGTCGAGGTAGAAGTATCGCAACGGCGTCCAGACGACGCCGAACTCGTCGGCCGAGCGGGCCAGCGCGGCCTCGTCGGCCGCGAACGGCACCCGCATGGTCAGGAAGAAGCCGCCGGCCGGGCTGTTCCAGCTGACACCCAGCGCGGCCCGCCGCTCAGCCGGCAGCCGCAGGTCCAGCTCGCGCAGGGTGGCGTCCATCGCGGCGGCGTAGTGGTCGGCCGCCTTGGCGTTGCGTTCGGACAACCGGCCGTCCGCCGCCAACAGCGCACCGGCCACCACGGCCTGACTCAACGGCGACGTGTTGACCGTCGTCATGCTCTTGAGCTTGACGAGCTGGTCGGCGAGCAAACCGCCCGCACCGCCGTCGACCGGCTGGTCGGCGATCACGTAACCGACCCGGGCACCGGGGAACACCGTCTTGGAGTAGGAACCCAGGTGCACCACCACCCCGGCGCGGTCCATGGCCTTCAGCGCGGGAACCCGGTCGCCGGGGCTGACCATCCGGTACGGGCTGTCTTCGAGAATCAGCACCCCGTGTCGCTCAGCCACGGCCAGCAGCTCGGCCCGCTCCCGCTCGCCGACCGTACGCCCGGAGGGGTTGGAGTGGTCGGGCACCAGGTAGAACGCCGTCGGCCGGCGTCCGGCGGCCTGTTCCCGGCGGATCGCCTCCGCGACCACCGCGGCGGAGAAGCCGCTCTCCGGCTCCTCGACCTCGACGACCGGGATGTCCAGCAGGCTCGCCGCCCCGGTGATACCCATGTAGCAGGGGCTGGAGACCAGCAGCACGTCCCGCGGCCCGGCGAACAACGCCCGCAGCACCAGGAGCATCCCCTCCTGTGCGCCCACCGTGATCACGATCGACCGGGCCGGCACGTCGATCCCCTCGTCGGTGCGCAGTGCGGCGGCGACGATGTCACGGATCTGCCCGGCGGTGTTGCCGTACTGGCACATCGTGGTGCGGATCTGCTCCGGCGAACAGCCGTCCTGCTCCAGGTGAGCCAGGTAGCGGCGCAGGTAGGTGAAGATGTCCTCGGTGTCGAAGAAGTCCTCGTACGGCCTGCCGGGGGCGAAGGAGATCGCTTCGGGATAGCGCATGGTGATCTCGTTCAGGAACGTCATCGTGTCGAGCACCGGGTCGGCGAGACTCCGGTGCAAGTCGGCCTTCCGTACGGACATGCGATCTCCTCTCGACCGTGCCGGTGTCAGCGCGCCGGCACAGCGCGTTCAGGACAGCGACTGCTGCGGGTCTCACACCGCGACGGCCTCGATCGCGCTCTCGGCCCGCGGATCGTGGCGGGACGCCGGATGTACGGCCACTACGTCGAAGCCGCTGCGGCCGATCAGCTCCCGGTACTCGCCGTCGGTCCGGTTGCGCCCCTCCACCATGGCCAGCATGAGCAGATCGAAGATCTTGGCCTGGCTCGGTCCGGGGCCGTCCGGGACCACCTTCTCCAGCACCACCAGGCGCGCTCCGGGTCGCATCGCCTCGCGTACGGTCCGCAGGATGGCGAGGGCCTTGTCGTCGCTCCAGTTGTGCAGGCAGCGCGCCAGTAGGTAGAGATCGCCATCGCCGGGCACCCGGTCGAAGAAACTGCCCTCCACAAGTGTCACCCGGTCCGCGACACCGGCCTCGGCGAAGCGGGTGCTCGCCTGCCGGATCGCCTCCGGCAGTTCGAGCAGGACGCCGCGGGTCTCCGGCCGGCCGGTGAGGAGGGCGGCGAGCAGCGCGCCGTCGCCGCCACCGACATCGACCATGGTGCGGGCCCCGTCGACGTCACACCGCGACAGGGCGGCGGGTACCGTCCGATGGCTGCCGAGGGCGGCGTGGAACGTACGCGCGACCTCGGGGTGAGTGGCGAGGTAGGTGTACATGGGCTGCCCGTACGCCTGGTCGAAGGCCGGGGTGCCGGTCCGGACCGCGTGCGGCAGCTCGGCGAAGGAGCGGAACACCTCCTCGCCCAGCATGATGGCGCTGGCCCGGGCGGATTGGGGCACGTCGCTTCGTAACAGCGAGCCAGCGCCGGTGAGCTCGAACGTCTCGCGTCCCCGCTGGGTGAAGAGTCCGACGGAAGCCAGTGCCCGCAGCAGACGCAGCAGCGCGTCCGGATCGGCGCCGCACCGCGCGGCCAGGTTCGGCGCGGTCTCCGGACCGTCCGCCAGCAGGTCGGCGATGCCGAGCTTCGCGACCGTGTAGCAGGCCTGGCCCAGCCACGCCCCGGAGAGCAGGCTCTGTACCAGCGCGGCGTCACTCAGTCGTACCCGTGGCGGGGCCGCGGCCACGGTGTGGTCCGGTTGAGCGTGGAAGGTCGACATCATTTCCCCCAGCGGGCAGACGTGGAGTGGGTGGAAGCTCCGCTCACAGGGCCGCTCCGACGGCGGACGTGACGGCCACCGTGAGGCGCCGGTGCAGCGACGCGTTGTCCCGGCGATCGGTGACCACCTCGACCAGCCGGGGACCGGGCTGGTCGAGCACCGCGAGCAGATCGGCCGTGCCGGCGGCCCGCGTGTACGGCCAGCCAGCCGCGGCCGCCACCTGTTCGAACGAGACGCCGTGCGGCGTACCGAAGAGCACCTCGAAGTCGTCGATCGGCCGCCGCATCGGGAGCAGCGAGAAGATGCCGCCGCCGTTGTTGTTGACCACGACGATGGTGAGGTCCGGCCGCGGTGAGCCGAGGCCGGTGACGAGTCCGTTCTGGTCGTGCAGCAGCGACAGGTCGCCGAGCAGCGCGTAGGCTCGGCCGCCGCCCTGCGCCTGGTGCGCCAGCGCGGCACCGATCGCACTGGACACCGCTCCGTCGATGCCGCTGAGTCCCCGGTTGGCGAGGATCCGGACGTCCTGACGCGGTCGCATGGTCTGTTCCAGATCGCGAATCGGCATGCTGGAGCCGGCGAAGAGCAGCGACCCGTCCGGGAGCGCCGCCACCAGGTCGCGGGCGATACGCGGCTCGCTGAGATCGGTGCGGTCCAGCATCACGTCGAGCGCGGCACTGGCGGCCTTGTCGGCGTCCTGCCACCGGCGCAGCCAATCCGGATCCTGGCCACGCAGCCTCGGCGTACCGAGCCGGGACAGCACCTCGCTGGCGCCGCGGGTGGGGTCGGCCCAGTCAGCGGACGGATCGACGACGAGATGGTCGCGGGACTGCCCGAGGTAGTCGAGAACCGCGAGGTGGACGCCGGGCCGCCCCATGGTGATCACCATCTCCGGCTCGGCCCCCTTCCGGAACTTCTGATGGCTGAGCAGGTCGCCGTACGTCCGGATGGCGTTGGCGCCGTAGCGCGCACCGCTCTGCGGCTCGGCGAGCAACGGCCACCCGGCCTGCTCGGCGAAGGTGACAGCGGCGTGCGGATCGCTCGCGCCGTCACCGACGACGATCACCCCGCGGGCGGGCACGTCCAGCGTGCGCGGTGGCTCCGGAGCATGCCGGACCCGGGTCCAGGGTTCCCCCGGTGGGCGCACCGACGCCAGGAGGGCCGCCTCGTCCGGCAGTGGGGCCGGTGCGTCGTACGGCTCGTGCAGGCCGATGTTGAGATGCACCGGCCCGGAGGCGGAGTTGCCGAGGGCCCGGGACACCGCGGAGCGCCAGTACCGCACCGTGGCCGTGGTGGGTGGCTCGGTGTGCAGTTCGGTGTAGTGGGGCGTCGCCGTCCCGTACAGCCGTACCTGGTCGGTCGCCTGGTTGGCTCCCGTGCCGCGCAGCGCGGGCAGCCGATCGGTGGTGATGACGACCAGCGGCACGCGGCTGTGCCGGGCCTCCAGCACGGCGGGATGCAGGTTGGCTGCCGCCGTGCCCGACGTGCACACCACGGCGGCGGGGCGGCCGCTCGCCCGGGCGAGCCCCAGCGCGAGGAAGGCCGCGGACCGTTCGTCGATGCGTACGTGCAGCCGCATGCCCGGGCACTGGTGGACGGCGTGCGCGAGCACTCCGGAGTGCAAGCCGGGCGAGGCGACCACGTCGGTGACACCGCACCGCGCCAGTTCGTCGGCGACGGTGCTGGCCAGGGGATCCGAGAAGTGCACGATGTCCTTTCCGGAGACGATCAGTCGTCGGCTTCTGGAGCAAGGGCCAGCGACGCCGCGCTCGGCGCCTCGTCCACGAACTCGACCACCGCCTGCACCACCTCACGGGCGATGAGAATGCGCTGGTGGCCCAGCCGGTCGGTGACGAGCAGCCGGGCCGGGCCGGCGTAGTCGGCGATGAGCCGGTTCGCGTGATCCATGCCGACCGTGGTGTCGGAGCCGTCGTGGATCACGAGCATCGGGACGGCGGCCTCGGCTCGCGCGCCGGGCGACAGGTGTCCGCCGCCCTGCCCGGCCGAGAAGACCTCCTGCTGGACGCGCCGGTGCAGGCGGCGCACGACCCGTTCGTTCACCCCCAGCCGCCGGTGGAACTCGTCGACCAGGAACCCGAGGTCCGCGACACCGCTGATGGCCACGAGTCTCCGGGTCCGCACGCCGTTGCGTACGGCGAGCAGGGCGCACGGCACGCCGTACGAATGGGCGACGATCGCCTCGAAGGTTCCGAAGGACCGCTGCACCTCGTCGATGACGCGGCCGTACTCCGCCACGGTGGTGGCTTCGCCGCCCGAGTGGCCGTGGCCGGGGGCGTCGAAACTCAGCGGGCTGTACCCGTGGGCGAGCAGCCGGGGAACGAAGGAAGCGAACCGTGACGCCCGCGAGCGCCACCCGTGCAGCAGCAGCACCGGCTTCACGCCGTCACCCCAGCGGTACGTGACGACCCGCTTCCCCCTGACCACCACGACGTCCCGGATGGCCGACGCGTGCACCTCCTGTTCGGTGACCCGCAGGTTCGCCCGCTTCCAGGTCTTGCAGAAGGTGACGTACGCGCCGTGGCCGGCGAGCGCCGGCGCTATCCAGGACGCGATGTTGAGGCCCGTCCGGACGGACGAGGCGGTCAGTAGTCTCCTGGCCATCGTGGACGGCTATCCGCGCCAGATCGTCGGGCAGTACTCCGGGTCGGAGTAGTCGGGAGTGCCGTCCGCCTGGCGACGCACCAGCACGTCGTGGTTATAGCTGACCTGGGACCCGTCCGACAGCTTGAACTTCCGGTACGCGTTGTCCCCGTCCTGCAGGTGCAGGGAGATCGCCCGGCGGGGACGGTCGCTGACGTTGGCCCCGCTGCCGTGGTAGGTGCGGCAGTGGTGGAAGCTGACATGCCCCTTCGGGATGATCATCGGGACCTTGCGGACCTCGGTGCCGTTCGCCTCGGCGTTCTCCCGCAGCATCTCCTCGAGCTGCGTCCGGTCGCGGTCGGCGAAGTGCCGGGAGGTCTCGTCGTTCCCACCGATCTCCTGCCACCGGTGGCTGCCGTCTACCATGGTGATGGTGCCCATCTCCTCGTCACAGTCGTGGAAGGGGAGGAACGCGGTGAGCATGCGCTCGGACGTGGACGTCGCCCAGTAGTGCCTGTCGAAGTGCCACGGAACGATGTTCGTCTCCTCCGCGGGCCGGGCCGGCTTGTAGATCAGGGTGGACTGGAAGATGCGGATCGCGTCGGCCTGTGCCAGTCGCGCCGCGATGGCACCGATGAGCGGCTTGCGCAGGATCTCGCCGATGGCGGCCGACTCGTAGTGGATGTAGTCGTTGTGGCGCTGGACGGCGCCGGCGGATGGTTCCCAGTAGGCCAGCCTCGCCGGGCGTACCGGCAGGACCCGATCGCGATGACCGGCGTAGAACTGTTCGCTGGCCGTCACCAGGAGGTCGACCTCGGCGTCGCTGAAGATCCGAGGGGAGAGGAACCAGCCGTGCTCGAGGTAGAACTGCACGTCGGAGTCGGACGGCAGCAGGTCGCGCTCCTCGTCGGTCAGCGCGAACGAGTCAACTTGCGAGGTCATCGGGATACCTTTCTGCGAGAGCGCCGGGTCGTGTCGTGGTCGAGGGTCACGCGCTCACCTCGGTGTCCTGGGCGACGGCCTCGTACAGCGCCTTGATGTTGTTGCTGCCGAACGAGCGGGCGCCGTGCCGGTCGACGAGCTCGGTGAAGTAGGTGCCCCGGACGTGCACGGGCTTGGTGAAGATCTGGAACAGCTCGCCCCAGTGGTCCCGGTCGACCAGGACGTTGGTGGCCCGCAGCCGCTCGACGGGGACGTCGGTCCGGCCGAGGCGGTCCTCGATGGAGCGGTAGTAGCTGGCAGGTGTGCTCAGGAACTGGACGCCGCGGACGTCCAGGTCGCTCACCGCGGCCACGATGTCGTTGGTCAGCAACGCCAGATGCTGTACGCCCGCGCCCTGGTGCTGCTCCAGGAACCTGTCGATCTGGCCCGCCCGGTATCCGGGCACCGGCTCGATCAGGGTGAACGTCACGGTCCCCGCGTCGTTCTGTACCACCTTGGAGTCCATGGCCTGGGCGCCGACCTCGATGAACTCCTCGAAGATCTGGCGGAAGCCGAACACGTCACGGTAGTACTGGACGGTCCGTCCGAGGTCTCCGGTGGGAAGGCACACCGCCGCGTGGTCGACCAGGGAGAAATGCTGCTCACGGGGCTCCGGCTCGGACGTGAGGATGTCCATGACCCCCGGAAGGAAGGCGTGTTCCGAGCCGTGCCGCTCGACGAGGCGGTGATGGACGTCGCCGAAGCCGCCGACGGTCGCGGTCACCACCCGTGCCTCGTCGTCGACGGCCGTGGACAACGGCTCGACGGCTCTCGCCCCGCGGGCGACGGCCTCCTCGAACGCTTCGCCGGCATCCGGCGTCGCGAGGGCGATGTTCGCCACGCCGTCGCCGTGCCTGGCGACGTAGCGAGCCGCCGGGTGGGCGGGCGTCAGGCCCGAGGTGAGCAGGAACCGCGCGTTGCCCTGCCGCAGCAGCAGCGACCGCTGGTCCGCGAGGCCGGTCTCCGGCCCGGCCTGGCCGCACAGTTGGAATCCGAAGGCGGTGCACCAGTAGAAGGCCGATTGCTGGGCATCACCGACATAGAACTCGATGTGGTCGATGTCGTTGATCTGCATTGCTGGCTCCTCTTCACGATGTCGGGTTTGGCGCGGGTCAGCCGTCGGTCACCGCGCTGCGACGACGGCGCGTGCTGGCCTCACCCATGAGCAGGCTCACGTTGTGGCCGCCGAAGGCGAAGGAGTTCGAGATCGCGTTGCGCACCCGGCCGGTGCGCGGCTGCTTCCGTACGTGGTCCGCCTCGCACTCGGGGTCGATTTCGTCCAGGTTGTACGTCGGCGGCAGCACGCCCCGGGACACGGCCAGCGCCGTGATCGCGGCCTCCACCGCACCTGATCCGCCGAGCAGGTGACCGGTCACCGACTTGGTGCTGCTGAGCGCCGGCGGTGCCGCGCCGAAGACCGTGCGCAGCGCCTTGACCTCGGCCACGTCACCCAGCTTGGTGCTGGTTCCGTGCGCGTTGACGTAGTCGACCTCACCGGGTGGGAGGTCGGCGCGACGCAGGGCCGCCGCCATCGCCTTGGCCGCGTAGGTGCCGTCCGGAAGGGGCGTCGTCGGCCGGTGCGCGTCGGTCGTGACACCCCAGCCCAGCAGGTCGGCGTAACCGGCCGCGCCCCGGGCGTCCACGTCGCTGGCCCGCTCGACCACCAGGATGCCCGCGCCCTCGGCGAGCACGAAACCGTTGCGGCGTACGTCGAAGGGACGGCTCGCGGCGGTGGGATCCGTCCACTTCGTCGCCAGCGCGCGGGCGTGCCGGAAGCTCAGTGAGCCGGTCGGGTTCAGTGGCGCCTCGGACGCTCCGCAGATCACCATGTCGGCGTCCCCGTGTGCGATCAGGCGGAACGCCTCCGCTATCGCGTGGGCGCCGGCCGAGCACGCCGTCGACATGGCGGAGCTGAAGCCGTGCGCTCCGTACCGGATCGCGATGCGGGCCGCCGCCATGTTCCCCAGGAAGCCCGGCAGCATGTACGGGCTCACCGCGGTACGGCCGCGGGCGGCGTACGCGTGGCTCTGCTCCTCGAAGATGTCCAGGCCGCCCGCACCGCTGCTGACGACCACGGCCACCCGGTCGGGATCCACGTCGGTGCCGACGGTCAGCCCGGCGTCGGCCATCGCGTCCGCGGCGGCGGCGAGAGCCATCAGCACGAACCGGTCGACGAGCCGGCCCTCGGCGGGGGGTAGCACCTCGGACGCGTTGATCTCCGGCGCGAAGCCCGCGTAGTCGATGGCCGGGGCGAGCCGATGGTCGGCGGGCACCTGCCGGATGCCGGACCTGCCGGCGCAGACCGCATCCCACACCGTATCGACGGCACGCCCGACCGGGGTGAACAGACCGATGCCGGTGATGACGGGACGGGCGCTCGTCACCGCACTGCCGCCGCGGCCGCGCCGAGCAGTTCCCCGCTAAGCAGCCGCTCGCGCAGCAACGCCTTGCGCACCTTGCCGGTGGCACCGAACGGCAGCACGCCGTCGTCGGCCGTCAGTACGCCTGCCACGGTCGCCGCCACCGCGGGTTCGAGCGCCGCGGTGACCTTGGCCACCAGGTCCGGTTCCGGCTTGCCGCCGTCACGCAGCGTCAGCAGAATCACCGTACGGACCTCGCCGGGCTCGCCGACGGCCACCACCGTGCACTCGAGCACCTCCGGGCAGGCGGCCAGGATGCGCTCCTCGCTGAGGGCGGTGTACACCCAGTTCCCGTCGCCGATGTCGACCGCGTCGACAAGCCGGTCGACGTGGAAGAAGTAGCCCGCCTCGTTCCGGAAGACCAGGTCGCCGGTGAGGAAGTAGCCGTTGCGGCGGGTCCGGTAGGTCAGCTCCGAGTCGTTCCAGTAGCCGAGCGAGAGGGTGGGTGCCTTGATGCCGAGCTGACCGACCTGCCCGACCGGTAGCTCGCGGGCCTCGTCGTCGTACACCACGGCGTCCGTGTAGACGTGCGGCCGGCCGATGCAACGCCGGTACTTGTCGCTCTCCGGGGTGTGCGTGATGAAGAACTGCGAATGACCCATCTCCGAGGAGCCGAGCCCGTCGATGAAGACCGAACCGGGTTTCTGGGTCACGCCCTCGCTCGTCATCACGTACCGCCGGCCGGCGCTGACGAGGTGGCGGATGTGCGGCTCGTGCGCGCTGTCCCCGGTGTTCCACCAGGCCTGCACCGAGCTGAGGTCCCGGGTGGCGAGGTCGACGCCGGCCAGATCCGACCACGTCGTCGAGAAGCCGAGCACACTGATCGGGCGCCACTTCTCGATCACGTCGAGGACGTACGCGCCGTTCTGCCGGGAGCACAACGCCAGCTCCACGTGATTGCACAGCGCCACGCTGAGCGCGATCACCATGGCCGCGTGCCCGGGTGGCAGGATCACCAGCATCCGGTCCAGCGCCGCCGCCTTCGGCAGGGTCAGGCGGTGCCGTACGGCCGCGAAGAGGCTGTGGTGCGAGTGGGCCACCGCCTTGGGCAGACCGGTGGTCCCGGACGAGTGGGTGATGACGACCGGATCGTCGGGGTGGTGCTGGAACGGCGGTGGCGCCAGCCGCGGGTCGCCGGCGCCGAGCGTCGCGACATCGACCATCGACTGGTTGGCGAGCCCCTCGTCGCGCAGTGCCTGCCGGTGCGCCGCGTCGGTGATGACCACGGGCGAGGCCAGCCGCTTCCGGATGTACTCGGCGGCGAGACCACTGCCGAGGTTGCCGTTGATCAGGGCCGGAATGGCGCCGATCCGGGCCAGCGCGAGGAAACTCAGCGCCTGGTCGGCCGAGGCGCGGACGTAGACCGCCACCGGATCCCGCGGCCGGATGCCCAGCCGGTGCAGCTCGGCGGCTCGGGCGGTGACCCGATGCTCCAGCTCGTTCAGCGACATCGACTGCCAGGCTGGGTGGTCGTCCACCGGGGTGTCGAAGGTCAGCGCCGGGTCGTCCAGCCCTTCACCGCGCGCGATCAGCGTGGTCAGCAGGTTTCCGGTGCCCAGCGCCGGATCCGCGGCGAGCTCGGCCCGCATTTTCTTAACGTCCATGTCTCGGCTCCCTGGAAGATGTCGTGGGGGCGTTCGTCAGCAGGGCCGGACGCCTCGCGAGCAGCACGCCGGCACCCTGGTCGGACTCGTGTTCCGGGTCGGCCTGGTCCACGAGGAGTAACAGGACCCGGTCCGCCTCGCCGTCGTCGAGCAGCAACTCCGCCGTCCTGACCGCATCGGCCACCGGGTCCGCGGCCGGGCTGGTGCAGACGACCGGCCCGTCCAGCCCCCAGTGGGCCGCGACCCAGCCGGCCACCGAGTTCGGCACCGACTGGAAGAAGAGCAGCGGAGACACCCGCCCGCCGGTGTCGACGGCCCGCGCGACGGCGGCGGCCGTCGCGACGTCGCCCCGGGGACTCACCAGCACCACCGCCGTCCGCGGGGTCTCCGCCGGCGGCAGCGGCTTCTCGGTGTGCTGCCCCGCGAGGCAGCGCCGGGCGAGCTCCGCCGCCAGCGCGATGAAGGAGGATCCGATGAAGCCCGGCGGCGGGGTGGGCGACCCGTGATCCCGCTCGGCCGGCCAGTGCCCGGAGCCGAGCACCGCCAGCGTGGTCATGGCCGGGATGTCGCGAGCCGCGTGCGCCGCGGTCCAGGTCTGCCGGCTCATGCCGCCTCGACCAGGAGTGCGGTGTTCGCGCCACCGAACGCGAAGTTGACGGTCAACGCCGAGGTGACCTCGCGGGAGCGGGGCCGGTCCACCAGACCGCCCGGGCAGCCGTCCGCCGGCGTCAGCAGGCCGGCGTTGACGGGCAGCCTGCCCTGCCGGATCGTCTCGGTCGTCACGACCAGTTCGACCAGGGCACTGGCTTCCAGCGTGTGGCCGTGGACGGACTTGGAGGAGCTGACCGGCACCACGTCCGCGTGGACACCCAGCGCCCGGCGCAGGCCGACGCTCTCGGCACGGTCGCTGGCCGGCGTACCGGTGCCGTGGGCGTTGACGTAGCCGAGGTCCGCCGGGGTCCGGCCGGCCCGCCGCAGCGCCGTGGTGATGGCCCGGGCCTGTCCGGCGCCGTCGGGGCGGGGCTGGGTCACGTGGTACGCGTCGCCGGACCTGCCCCAGCCGGTGAGCCGGGCCAGCACCTGGGCGCCGCGCCGGGCGGCGGCCGCCTCCGACTCGAGCAGGACGGCCACCGCCGCGTCGCCGAGGAGCATCCCGCCGCGCCCGGCGTCGAACGGCCGCTGCTGGCCGTCCAGCGCGAGGGCCCGGCCCGCGTCGAAGAGCGCGAAGCGGTTCGGGTCGACGAGATACCCCGCCGCGACGAGCACCCGCTCGGCGCGTCCCGTGCCGATCATGACGGCGGCGTCGATCACCGCCGTACTCGCCGCGACGCAGGCGGTGGTGTACGCGCGTGTCGCCTCGGCCAGCCCGCAGCGGCGCGCCAGCTCGGCGGCGGTCGCCCCGGCGCCACGGTCCGCCGTCCCCGGCGGCCAGGCGACCGCCGGATCGGTGCTCATCGCCAGCAACAACGGGACCTCCGCGCGTGCGCCGGCTGCCAGCTCGGCGGCCTCGCACGCGTTCTGTGTCACCCTGGTCAGCTCGTCGAAGAGGGAGCCGGCGTCGTTCCGCTCGGCGGCGTGCCCGGCGCGGCGGCCGTCCGTGGCGAACCGGCTCACCGACGAGAACGCCGGCTCCCCGGCGAAGGCAGCCGACGCCAGCGGTGAGACGCCCCGTCCGCAGGCGGTCATGGCGTCCAGACCGGTGATCGACACCGGACGGCACCGGGGCGGCGTGACCGCTTCCGCCTTCCCTGAGGTCATCTCGATGATCCGTCCAGCGACTGTCGGAGCAGACGGGCAGCCTCGTCCACAGTGGACATTTGGAGCAACGTTTCGTCGGGCAGATCGAGTTCGACCCCGTACCGTTGCTCGACCTGATGGATCAGCCAGGCCAACTCGAGCGAGTCGATGGCGTCGGCGTCCTCCTCGTCGGCCGGGCGCTGGTGATATTCGGCGAGGATCTCAATGACGCCTTGCCGGTCCAGAGACGCGGCAGCGGTCATTTCTGCTCCATGCGCGCGGTGATCTCATCCGCTAGGTCACCCACGGTCATCATGGCCAGCCGCTCGGCCTCGTCCTCGTCGAACCGCACGCCGTAGGCGTCCTCCACCTGAATGGAGATCTCGGCGACCGCCAGGGATTCCAATTCCAGACCGTTGGCGCCCAACGCCGTTTCCCGAGTCACCGATGAGATGTCATAGTTCATGTTCTTGAGCGCGTCGACAAGAAACGCGAATACGTCGGCAGACATACGGATTCCCTTCGGTTGGAATGGCGCGACCGTCTGAATCGGCGGGCCATTTTCGGTGAACTGTCGGCTAACTCGGAACGTGCGCTACCCAAGCCGGTCAGCGGACAACGGCGTCCCGTGCCACGCTGCGCAGTGCGGCTGGATCCCGGACAACTTTGCCGGTGGCGGTGCGGGGAAGATCGCCCAGAACACGCAGCGAACGTGGCCGCTTGTAAGCGGCCAGACGCTCGCCGAGGTCCGCCTGGATCTCCTCGGCCGTCCGGCCGCCGACGACTGTCACGTAGGCCGTGATGACCTTGTCGTACAGCACGATCGCGCTGGTGACCCCGGGCAGGCCGGCCAGCACGGCCTCCACCTCGGCCAGGTCGACCTTCAGACCACCGATGGAGATCTGCGAGTCCAGCCGGCCGTTGATGGTGAGCAGGCCGGTCGCCGCGTCGAACGTGCCAGCGTCCCGAGTGCGCAGCCAGCCGTCCACCCAGCGGGACGGGTCGACCGGGCCGACGTACGGCGACGTCTCGGTGCGCACCAGCACCTGGCCCGCCGCGACACTCACCTCCATGCCGGGCGCCGGCTGAACGGCGGGGGTGTGCCGTCCGGACAGATCGGTGGCGATCACCCCGACCTCCGTCATCCCGTACATGTTGCCGAGAAGCGTTGCCGGGTAGCGCTCCCGGAACGCATCCCGGAGGCCGTCGCGGACCAGCTCACCAGCGGTGATCATCCGGTGGAACCGGGCCGTCGCGCCGGGGTTCTGGACGCTGGCCAGCATCTCGGCGTGGAACGGGACGCCGATCACCGTGGTGGGCAGGTCCTCGGCGGTGATCGCGGCCAGCACGGCATCGGCCTTGACCCGCGCCGGGATCACCAGACGGACCCGGGCGGCGAGCGCGTACAGCAGCCCACCGACCAGGCCCAGGACATGGACGATGGAACCGAGCAGCACGACCCGCTCCCCGGGGTGCGGGAAGTCGTCGAGCCGCGCGTATCGCCGCACCTCGGCGACGAGGCTCGCCGCCGTCCGCCCGATGATCTTCGACGGCCCGGTCGAGCCGGAGCTGAGCTGGTAGAGCACGTGCGGCGTGGCAGCCGGCAGCCCGCCGGGCTGCGCGACGACGTCGGACTCCACCTCGTAGAAACCGCGGAACACCCCGGCCACCGGCGTCGTCGGCCGCACGAGGAACTGTGGGGCGAGCCGGGACAGCGCCTGGGAGATCTCGGCAGCGGCCAGGCGGTGATCGAGGAGCGTGACCTGGGCGCCGGCTCGCCAGGCGGCCAGCATCGTGGTGATGCCCGTCAGTGAAGGTGGCAGGCAGAGCGCCACAGTCCCGCCGGCGCGAAGCCCGGCGGCGTGCAGGTGGGTCTGGCGTTCCGTCACCAGGTTGCGCAGGGTTGCCCGGGTGATCGGCTGGTCGAGGACCAGGCAGCACTCGTCGTCGGGTCCGGCCAGGAGGATGTCGTCCACCCACGGGCCGTCCGGCGGGACCGGCCCGTCGGCTAAGAGTGAAACGCTATTCATATATTCCCCGTAATGTGATGACCTGCAAAGATGCGACGGGCTTCGCTGCCTCGCACTCGAACGCAGCAGCGTCGAGCGGCGCACCCACATTAGACCGCACAAGATCACATAGGTCAATCTGAATCGACTGTAGCAGCGGCCGTCTGCGGGAGTCAACGGTGGACCCATTTGTCAAGTTCTGGACGGGCGATCCATCAATTAGGAAAGTCGTGTTAAAAGCGGGCCTTCGGGAAGTGGGACCACCGTGTAGCATCCGGGTCCACCCCCAGTGAAATGCAAATCGCCCATCCGAATGTTCCGATCTCGGGAGTGTTTGATGCCAATGGACCCGCAGGTGGAGGCGCTGCGGCGACAACGCCTTACCGATCGGCGCCCACCGCTCTACGAGATGAGCCTGCAGGAGGCCCGGATCGCCGACCTGGCCGACATCCGCGCCGGCGCCGGCACGCCGGAGCCGGTGGCGAGCGTCCTCGACCGCGAGATCCCCGGCCCCGGCGGCCCGCTTCCGATCCGGATCTACCGACCGTCCGGAGCAGGCCCTTTCCCCGTGCTCGCCTACTTCTACGGCGGCGGCTGGACCCTGGGAAACCTGGACACCTCGGACGCGATCTGCCGTTCGCTCACCAACGGTGTGGGCTGTGTCACTGTGTCCGTGGGCTACCGGCTGGCTCCGGAGCACCGATACCCGGCCGCGGTCCACGACTGCCACGCGGCAGTCCGGTGGATCGCCGCCCACGCCGCCGAACTGGGGGCCGACCCGGGCAGGATCGCGGTCGGCGGCGACAGCGCGGGCGGCAACCTGGCCGCCGCGGTCACCCTCCTCGCGCGCGACGACGGCGGTCCGTCCATCGCCGCCCAGTTGCTGGTCTATCCGAACACCGACTTCCGGTCGGACACACCGTCGATGCGGCAGAACGACGACGACGCGTTCTTCAACCGGCGATCCGTGGACTGGTACTGGTCCCACTACCTCGCCGATCCGGCCGACGGCAACGATCCGCTCGTCTCGCCGCTGCGCGCCCCGGACCTGTCCGGCCTGCCGGCCGCCCTGGTCATCACCGCCGAGTACGACCCCCTCCGGGACCAGGGCGAGCAGTACGCGGACCGGCTGCGCGACAGTGGCGTCCCGGTCGAGCTGACCCGTTACCCAGGCATGGTGCACGGCTTCTTCGCCATGGGCGGTGTCGTCGACGCCGGCGCCCGGGCAGTGCGGCAGGCGGTCGACTGGCTGGCCGGTCGGCTCCACGGCACACCCGGGCATCGCGGTGCGGAGCCGTCATGAGCCGGCCGAAGCCGCCTCGGCGCTCGCCGCCGGCACGTCCGCATCGGGAGACACCGGCGGCGGTGCGAACGAACGGGAGGTCGCGATGACGATCGAAACGGACCTGGCCCTGTCCGGCGACGCCCGCGACGCCACGCTCACCTGGAGCGCTCGCGACGTGCAGCTCTACCACCTGGCCATCGGCGCCGGCGAGCAGGTCGCCGACGAGAGCGAACTGCGCTATGTGCTCGAGGACCGCTTGCAGGTGTTGCCGAGCTTCGGCACCGCGGTGGTCGGCAGCCCGTTCGAGGCGGGCAGGTTGTCCCTGCCGGGCATCGACGTCGATCAGGGGGCAGTGCTGCACGGCGCGCAGCGGCTGGTGGTGCACCGGCCGCTGCCCCGGTCCGGTTCGGCACGCCGGCGCACCCGGGTGACCGGCGTCTGGGACGCGGGACGGACGACGGTTCTCGCACTGCGCTCGGACGTCGACGACGATGCCGGCCCCCTGTGGAGCAGCGAGTCGGAGCTGATCGTGCGTGGCGAGCGGGCACCCGGCGCCGTCCGCCGCCCGTTCCGCCGGGTGCCCCCGCCGGGCCGAGAGCCGGACCTGGTGGTGGAGTGCCCGACCAGAACGAGCCAGGCTTTGCTCTACCGGTTGTGCGGCGATCTGAATCCTCTGCACGCCGACCCGGCGACCGCGGTGGCCGCCGGATTCAGCCGACCGGTCCTGCATGGACTGTGCTCCTACGGCATCGCCCTCAAAGCAACCGCCGACACGCTGCTCGACGGGGAGGTGACGCGGATGGCCGGTTACACGGCGCGGTTCGCCGGCGTGTTCTATCCGGGCGAGACCCTCCGGGTACGCCTGTGGGCGGAGCCGGCCGGCATCCGCCTCACCGCCACCGCCGCGCAACGCGAGGACGCACCGGTGCTGGCCGACGCCGAGGTGACCCTACGCTGAGGATTCGTACGCCGCCTCGTGCCGGACGGCGACCTCGGCCGGCGCCTGGTCGCCGCCGTGGCAGGCGACCGCAAGGACGAGGCCGTCGCCGACGCCCGGCGTGGCCACCACGGTCCCGGGGAAGCCCGGCACGGGGCGGAGAGCCGTGTCGCCCTCCGGCAGTGGTACGGGCCGGCGCAGCAGCGATCCACCGCCGAGCCCTCGCCCGTGCGCCTTGCCGATCGCCTCCTTGACGGTCCAGAGCCGCAAGAAGGCGGCCACCCGGCGGTCCTCCGGCTGAGCCGTCAACCATTCGGCCTCGACGGGCGGCAGCCATCGGCGGGCCAGGGCGACGACGGGCAGCGGGCGGATCGGCTCGACGTCGACACCGACCGCCGCCCGGGTGCTGAGGGCGACGGCCACCGCGCCGCGGGTGTGACTGACGCTCACGTTCAGGTCGATGCCGGTCAGGTACGGCCGCCCACCCGGCTCGTGGGCGACCTCGATGGTGCGGATCGGGCGACCGGTGCGGTCCGACACGGTACGCAGCAGCAGCGCCCGTGCCGCCTCGCGCGGCACCCGGTCCGTCCGCTGGATCACCACGGTCACGGACATCTGGTCAGGCGACCTGCCCGGCCACCAGGCGCCGGTGCCCGTCGTTGCCCCGGCGCAACAACGCTGCCAAGGCCGTCACGCGGTCGGCCGGTGCCTCAACGGGATTGGCGGCGTGCGCCCGCAGCTCGGTCGCCGCCGATTGCAGGTCCTCGACGACGGCCTCGATCCGTTCCGCCACCCGGTCGGCGTTGTGGCAGAGGATGTCCACCCAGAGTCGGACGTCACCGGCCGCGACCCGGGTTACGTCGCGCACGCCGGCGCCGGTCAACCGCAGCGCCGCCGGGTCGGCCGCGGTGAGCTGTGCCGCGAGGACGCTGGAGACCAGGTGCGGCAGGTGTGACACCAGGGCGGCGGCCCGGTCGTGCTCCTCGGCGCCGATCTCGTACGGCACCGCCCCGGTGAGCTCGGCGGCCCGGCGCACCACCGCGATGGCCCGTGCACGGACCGCGGCGGTGGGGCAGATGGCCCAGGTGCGACCGTCGAACAGATCCGCGCGCGCCGCTGCGGGCCCGGTCTTCTCCCCACCGGCCATCGGGTGGCCCGGAACATACGTCGCCAGGTCACAGCCGCGTGCTGCGGCCGCGGCGAACACCGATGACTTGACGCTCGCGACATCGGTGTAGAACTCGGCGATCCGGTCTCGCTGGGAGTCGTGAAGCGTCGCCGCGACGGCCGCCGGCGGCACGGCCAGGACGGCGAGGTCCACCGGCGCGCCCGGGTCGGACGCCAGACCGGCGCCAAGCCGGACGGCCTGCTCCAGGGCGGCCGGATCGCGGTCCCGCAGCCACACCCCGATCCCGGCTCTGCGCAGGGCCAGCGCCACCGAGGTCCCCATCAGCCCGGTGCCGATGACGACGACTTGACGGATTTCTCCCATCCGATTCTCCTCCGCGGTACGGCCGGCTGATGTTCCGGATCGTGGGCTGACGGAATGAGCACCCTGGGCTCGGTGGCAGTCCATCGTCGGACGCCTATCGATACGGACCCTACGCGGGCCGCGCGCCCGGCGGGGGGCACCGTTCGGCCCCGCCGCCCGCCCGCGCCCGACCGCACCGGCACGTCGCGCCGGGCGCCGCCGTGCGGAGCAACGGCAGCGCCGTCCAGAACAGACAACGCCCCTGAACGGCCTTGAACTGCGACCCCTGCCTGCGGCTCCAGGGGCTGCGCCTCTTGCCGTCGCCTGGCAGGCTCGTTCTCCGTGATCGATGACTTCGCGAAGGACTACCTGCACGACGAACTGCGGTTCACCCGTCAGGCGTTGCTCTGGAAGCTTGATGGTCTGTCCGAGTACGACATCCGGCGCCCCCTGACGGCGACCGGGACCAACCTCCTCGGCCTGGTCAAACACCTGGCGACGTGGGAGGCCAGATACCTTGGGGAGATCTTCGACCGCCCGTTCCCGGAGCCACTGCCCCGATGGCAGGACTCGGACGGTAGCGACCTGTGGGTGACCCAGGACGAGACCCGCGAACAAGTCATCGGCTTCTACCGCCGCGCGTGCGGTCACGCGGACGCGACGATCACAGGACTTCCCGTCGATGCCCCAGGCCACGTGCCGTGGTGGCCGCGCCCCGACGTGAAACTGTTCAACATCATGGTCCACGTCCTCAACGACACCACCCGGCACGCCGGACACGCCGATATCCTGCGCGAGCATCTCGACGGCCGGACCGGGGTAGCAGCCGGATACGAGGAGCAGATCGACACCGCGGCCCGCGAGGCCCATCGGGCGAAGATCGAGCGTGCTGCCAAGGCAGTTGCCTTTGCGTCAGATCATGCTGGCCTGTCCGTCTCGCACGGCACGGTCGGGCCCATCCCCTAATCAACAAGCCTCCCGCGTGCTGGCGCAGCTGACGGACCTACCCGAGCAGCGCCACCGCCACCGCCACCGCCGCGGGCGCCAGCGCTGGCGCCAACAGCAAGTGCCGCTTCCGTGATCGTGACCGCTGCCCAGCCGCCGGCGGACCAGAGCGGTCGCGGCGGCGGAGCCGATCGCGCCGCCGATGAAGTTGCCGGCAGCCAGCACCGTGTTGAGCCGGCTGCGGGCTTCGTCAGAGAGGGCGAACAGCAGCGCCCGGCGTTCGTGTGGTGAGTCACCGCAGTGCTGCCGCGAGTTCGGCGGCGTTGTCGAACGCGGGTGCCGCCCTGTCGGATTCGTCCTCGGTGAGCGTGACGGACCGGGCGCGGGCCAGCATCTCGGCCGCGGTCTGTGGATCGTGCAGCACCATCGCGAGTTCGGCGCGGTAGACCAGGACCTCTACCTGCTCGACCGGGTCGTCGTCGGCTTGCGGCCGAGCCAACGCGCTGTCGAGGATCCGAACGGCCTGTCCGACGCTTCCCCTGGAATCGGCCTGCACGACAGCGTTCGCCAGGGCCTTGGCCAGTCGCCCGCCAGGCGTGGCGGCCGGCATGGGCGCGGTGTCGGCGTCCCGAAAGACGCGGATCCAGTTGCCGCCCGGGTCGATGACGCTGAATCCGCCCAACCCGTCGGCGTTCTTCCGCGCCCTGGGCCGGGTCATCCGCGGCGTTCCGGACACCAGTACCTTGCCGTACGCGGCGCGCATGCCGGCTGCGAAAGCCCGATGCAGTCCCTCGATGTCCGCGGTGATCACGAGGCAGGAGCCGTAGGACTGCTCCGGGTCGAATCCGGCGATCTCGAAGAACTGCAGATGCAGGTCTTCCCGCTGCACCCCCACACACGCGTAGGGCTTGCGTTGCCTGTACGTGGTGCGGAAACCGAGAACTCCGTAGAAGGTTTCGATGTCGTCGATGGATGCGCAGGGCAGCAGGGGAACGGTCCGCTCGTTGGCCATGCCTCCTTCCTAGGCGTCGCAGGGTGTCCGTCGCACATAGAAATAGCCGATCATCGCCTCAGGTCATCCGATCGGCTGATGACTCAGAACGCAGCGCTGCGCGCGCTCCTGCCGCGTCACTCGGTCGAGGGTCGGGTGACTGTGGCCGGTCCAGGTGGGGTCGATGGCGTGTCCGGTACGACGACGAGGCTGACGACGCGGCGGGTCCGGCCGTCGCGGGTGTTGCCGGTCCGACTGACGACGGCGTCTTCGATCTCGGCGACCATCGTGGCGAACTCTTCGTCGGTGAGCCAGACGGCGGCCTGTCGGTAGACCACGCCGTCGCGGTGGGGGTCGGCGTGCTCGTGGGCGAGGTAGCGGTCGAAGTCGCCAAGCAGTGACGCCGCGAACGTGGTGAAGGCGCGTCGGTGGTCGTCGCGGGTCATCTCGGCCCGGGCGGCGGGGCTGACCGTGCCCTGGTCTTGGCGTACCCGGTAGCTGCGTTCCACCGTGCCGCGTACTCGCCGCTCGTCGACCACCTCCAGCACGCCCGCCTCGGCCAACACGGCGATGTGCCGGTACATCGTCGCCGGGGGGATGTCGGGTAGGCGGTCACGCAACTGTGTGGTGGTCAGCGGGTCGGTGTCGAACAGCGTTTGCAGGATGCGCATCCGGACGGGGTGCAGGAGAAGGTCTGCGGTTGCCATGGACCCATCTTCCCAACGATAATGTTCCCAGATCTGATAATGTTCGCGGTCACTGAGAATAATCGGAGGTGGCTCGTGCGGATTGTCGACATGACGGCCGTCGCAGACGACGGACTTCCCCTGGTCGGCACGCTGACCCTGCCCGTCGGCCCCGGACCGCACCCGGCGGTCCTGCTCCTGCACGGCTCCGGGCGACTGGATCGCGATTCCAACACCGCGCGGCTCCGGATGGAGTTCGGACCACCACTGGCCAAAAAGCTGGCAGACGCCGGGATCGCCACGTTGCGTTACGACCGGCGCGGTGTCGGCGCCACGGGCGGCGACTGGCACGCGACCGGATTCGCCGCCGGTCGGCACGACGCCGCCGCCGCACTACGCGCCCTCGCTGTGCGACCCGATATTCGGGCGGACGCCGTTGGCGTGCTCGGGCACAGCGAGGGTGCCCTTCACGCCATGTCCCTCGGGGCACGCCCGGAGGTGGCGGCGGTGGTGTTGCTGGCCGGGTTCGCCCGCCCAGGGGAGGACGCCCTGCGCTGGCAGGCCGCAATGATCGCCCGCGACCTCCCCGCTCCCGTACGACCGCTGCTACCGATCCTGCGATCCCTGGCCAACAGGCAACTCACCCGGATCAAGACCACCAGCACGGACGTGGTGCGCATCCTCGGGAGGCCGACCAACGCCCGGTGGCTGCGGGAGCTGCTCGACCACGACCCGCGCTCCGACCTGGCGAACATCAAGGCTCCTGTCCTGGCCATCACTGGCGACAAGGACATCCAGGTCGACCCGGCGGACCTGGACGAGATCCGCCGGCTGGTGCCCGGCGACATCACCGTCCGTCGGATTCCCGACCTCACCCATGTGCTGCGCCGCGACTTCGGCCGTCCGTCGGTGCGCTCCTACCGGCGGCTGCTCCGCCAGCCGGTCGACCCCGACCTGCTCGCGCAGGTGGCCGGCTGGCTTGCCCACCGACTACACGAGACGCCCGACACGGTTCGTGCCGGTTGACCGATGGCTCACCCCCACACAGAGCCCTCAGCCCCTGTTCCTAACCCCCGAAGGGAAACGGCGTGACCCCCGCAACCTCTGCTCGCCAACACGATGGCCTCACCACCTTCTGGATCGTCACGTTCGCATGGACCTTCGCCTTCTGGCTTTTCGCGAGCACACTCGATGGACCGGCGATGACGTCCCCCACCCTCGTCCCGTACCTTCTCGGTGGATTCGGCCCGGCGATCGGCGCGATCGCTGTCCGGATACGGCGCCATCGCCGTCGTCAACCGATCCCCGCCCACACGGTGCGACTTCGGCTGCGCCCACGGCTGTTCTGGGCGCTGCCGATGCTGGCCCTGGCATCGGGGACCGTGCTGGCAGCCGCCCTGCTCGCGGAGTTCCTGGGCGGACCCGCGATGAGCCTGACCGAAGGGCGCGAGTTGATCGCGACGGCGGGCGGAACCGTACCGTTCCTGATCAGCATGCTGGTCGGCGGCCCGCTGGCCGAGGAACCCGGTTGGCGTGGCACGGCCTATCCCCGCCTGCGCGCGTCGATGAGCCGCCTGCGCGCCGGTCTGTTGCTGGGCGTCGCCTGGGCGGTGTGGCACCTGCCGCTGTTCTTCATCAACGGGACACTTCAGTCCGAATTCGGCCTGGTCAGCTGGAGTGGCCTGTTGTTCACGCTCAGCGTCTTCCCGATGGCACTGCTCACCGGCTACGCCTACGAACTCGCCGGGGTCGCGGCATCGGTCGCGGTCCACTTCGGCGTGAACACCACCATCGCGCTGCTCACCGTCAAGGCACCCGCCGCCCAGGCGCTCGTCCTGGCGGTACAGATCATCGTGGCGACCGCGCTGCTCGCCTCATCACGCGACCGTGGGCAGGACCGACCGGCGCTGGACCACCGCGAAATGGCCGACCTGCGGTGAACGGGTGGCCGAGCGCGGGTGACGCCAGCGGTAGGACGGGCCGTACGTCTGACGCGGGCACAGTAGGCGGTCACCCGGCCTGAGCTGCCCAGACGCGATCCGGGCGTGCAGGGTAGTGACGTCTCAATCGACACAGGTGACCCAGTTGGCTATCCGAATCGAGTGCGTTGGCGACGCCATAGTCGTACGGTCTTATGTGGCGGCCCGCCCGGTGTAGAGGCCGGCAGGGCCGCCGCCCAGCCCTCTACCTGGGAGCGGCCATGACCGAGCCAACGACCTTCGGCACCCGCCTACGCGCCCACCGCGAACGAGCCGGGAAGACGCGCGCTGTCCTCGGTGGCCTGGTCGGCCGAAGCGCCGACTGGGTCAAGGCATTGGAGTCCGGCCGGCTGCTCACCCCGCGGCTGCCGATGCTGCTGCGTCTGGCCGAAGTCCTCGACATCGTGGACCTGGCCGAGCTGACCGGCGACCAGTCGCTGCCGGTCGCGTCCGTGACCCGAGCCGGGCATCCGGCCGTCGACAACGTCGCCGCCGCCATGCAGCGCACCACCGTCACCGTCGGCGAACCGATGCCCGTCGACGTCCTGCGCGGCCTGGTCGACCAGGCGTGGACGCTGTGGCACAGGTCCAGCACCGAACGGACCGCTGTCGCCGCGGTGTTGCCCGGGCTACTCGACGACGCCCGTCGCTCGGCGAGACGACTCGACGGCAACGACCGACGGGCCGCACTGGCCGAGCTGGCACGCGTCTACCACCTGGCGCAGCTGTTTGTTGCCCACCAGCCGTACCCGGAGTTGGTGTGGCTGGCTGCGGACCGGGCCATGAGCGCCGCGCACGACGCCGACGACCCGAACGCGATAGCCGCCGCGGCGTGGTACTACGCGCACGTCTACCGGTCGGCGAACCAGGTCGACGCGGCCGAGTTGGTGCTCGTCGACGCCGAGCGGCTCGTCGACCGGGAGGCGGGCGCCGAGCCGTACGCACGGTGGGCGCAGCTTCAACTCGGCCGTGCGCTTGGGCACGCGAAGGCGGGCCGGGATGGTCAGGCGTGGCGGGCCTGGGACGCCGCTGACGCCGCAGCCGGCCGCCTGGGTGCCGACTACGCCCACCCGTGGCTGATGTTCGGCCCTGCTGCCTGCGCCGCGTACGCGGTGACGCTGGAGACGGACCTGTGCCACGCGGGGGAAGCGGTGCGGCGCGCCGACTCGACGAACTACACCGCGCTGCCGTCACGTACGCGCCGTGCTGGTCACCTGATCGAGGCCGCCCGGGCTCACCTGTTACGCCGTGAGGAAGTCGCGGCAGTGCACCTGCTCGGCCGGGCTCTGCGGGAGAGCGTCGACACGGTCCGGCACAACCCGTACTCCCGAGTTGCCGCCCTGGAGCTGTCGTCGCGGCCGGGGACGGTGGGCGAGGACGCGCGGGACCTGGCGCTCGCCATCGGCGTCGAGGGGTAACTGTGCCAAGGGGACAGTTAGTCCCCATCGCGGTCCGTGTGCATACCTAACGTCCTGGTCACTGAGTCGGGCGCGGATCGACTGAAGCGCTGTCGCGAGGATCGCCGCGCCCCCGGACCGGGGAGGCGACACCGTGCACATCGTCCTCAAACTGCGGCAACTGCTGGCCGGCGAAGCTGCGACACCGCCGGTCGGCCCGCCCATCCAGGCCCGTGAGCGGGCCGCCGCCCAGGAACGGGTGCTCGCGCAGGCCCGCCAGCGGCAGACCGCGCACCTGCGCGACGGGCTGACCCGATGACTGCCCGGACGATGCCCGGACCGGGTGCCCGGGTTTCCGTGCGGCCCGGCGAGTGGAAACCCGACCCCGACGGTGAGGGCCACACTTACCACGACATCGTCATCGTCTCCGTCCACGAGTCGCACGACCCCGCGTACGCCTGGGTGTACGGGCACGGGCCGGACTGTGCGTGGGAGTCCGCCGACTGCGCCCAGCCGTGGTGCTTCGAGGTGCTGATCAGCGTTGACGTCCTGGTAGCTACCGCAGCCGGTGAGCGGCCATGACCGTGGCCCAACCCGTCCAGCCCGTGGCGCGGTGGCGGCGGACCCTCGTCGAGCACCAGGCCGTGGACGGCCGATGCCCGATCTGCCAGACCGCTGGCCGCTGTTGGGAATGGGCAGAGGCGTTCGCCCAGCTGGTCGCCCACGATCTCCTGCTGCCCCGATAACCCGACGACCGGCCGCACCCGACGGCCGGCTGACGTGAAGGAGCAACACACCATGGATCAACTCACCTTCGTTCGCCCGAACCGGTGCGACAACTCCGGCCCGAACTGCGTCGAGGTCGCCATCGACGCCAACCTCAACCGGATCGTCCGCAGCTCCAAGCGCCCAGGCGAGCAGATCATCGTCGATCAGGACGAGTGGGCGCCGTTCGTGGCGAGCATCCGCGCCGGCCAGGACTTCTGACCGCTGAGCGAGGGCCCGGCCGCCAACTTCGCCTCGGCCCCTCGCCTCTCCCGCCGCCCCTGGAGGACCGCCGCATAGAAATCGTCCAGTCCACGGAGACCGTCGACGTCGTCCGGTACTACCGCATCACCGGCGTGTCCACGTTGACGGACAACCGGGGGACGACCTGGCAGCCGACAGATGTGCGCGTAAGGCTGTTCAACGGGCGCCTGCTGAGTTTGCAGGTGTCGGGACCAACGCTCGACGAGGCAGGCGGGCGGGGCCCATGGGTCAACCATGTCTGGTCCGGTCCTGCCGCTGCGGGGGTCACGAGCGGTCGCGGCCAGCCGATGCCGGAGTGGGTAGTCGCGTTCGGTGCTGCTGAGCGGCACACGCCTGACCGATGATGGACGGACCGGTCGACACCTCGGGCGGTCAGCCCATCCCGATCGGCCGGGCGACGTGCCTGGGCTGCATGCCCCGAATCCTCCCCGGGTCCAAACATGACTGCGTCGGCGACAAGATCCACGACGCGGGCGTGTTGTGGTGGTGTTACTGCCGCGAGCCGGTGTCGTACGACGACGGCCAGACCTTGCGCCAGACCATCGTCCGCGCGTACCGAATCAAGGGTTGACCTCGGCGGATGCCCGCACCTGCGCGATGGCCCCGACTCCACCTCGGGGCCAGCAAGGGCGGCGGAGATACAGGCGCTCGCCTCGGCCTACTACCCTCGGGGCTTGTGATATCTGACCTGGCGGATGTCGTCGCGGCGGGTGGCTCGGCGATCGCGGTTGTCGTGACTGTCGTGTTCGCGCTGCGCCAACTGCGCTCGGCGCAGACCGCCAACCAGACCCTCGTCGCGATCGAACTGCTGACCCGGGACCGTTCCAGCGACGAGTTTCTGCATGCTGAGGACTTCGTCCTCAAGGAGCTGACCCTCCGCCACCCGCCACCCGGTGTCAGCGTCAGTGACCTGCCGGCCGAAGCCCGCCACCAGGTGGTCCGGCTGTCCCTCTACTACAACGGTCTGGGCCAGATGCTCGCTTTCGCGGCGGTCGATCCGCGGCTCCTTGTGGGTACGGTCAGCTACCGCTCCCGGCAGGCCTGGCGCGTCCTGGAGCCCTACATCCTCGCCGAGCGTGCCCAGCGTGGCGAGACGTACCTGTCCCACTTCGAGCACCTGGTCCACACGGCCACGCACAACCCGTGGGCCGCGGCGGTACGCAGGTTCAACCTCAGGAGCTTCGGCAGCTATCCCGCCGAGCTCGGCCTGAACGACAGTTCGGCAAAAGCGCTGTCGCGCCAGCACGACAACGCATAACAGCTTCGGGGCCGCTACCCGTCGCACCCTTCGACGTCCGCACCGAGCGCTACGCACTGTAGGCGCGGGATTCGCTGGTGCTGCGGGCAGTGTCGCGCGCCGGTTGAGCCTGTCAGAATTGCGTCGACGGAGCCGGTGTGTGGAGGCAAGGAGAAGGTGTGAGCGACTGGAACGACAAGATCATCGCTGAGTTTCGCGCTAACGGTGGGCAGGTCGGTGGCCAGTTCGCTGGCGCGCCGCTGCTGCTGTTGCACACGGTCGGCGCCAAGAGCGGCCAACCCCGCGTGAGCCCGATGATGTACCAGAAGGTGGACGGCGGCTACGCCGTGTTCGCGTCCAAGGGCGGTGCGCCCACCAATCCCGACTGGTACCACAACCTGCTCGCGCACCCGCAGGCCCAAGCGGAGATCGGTACCGACAAGGTCGACTTGGTCGCCAGGGTTGCCACCGGGGACGAGCGGGAACGGATCTGGAGCGCGCAGAAGGCCGCGTATCCAGGCTTCGCCGACTACGAGCGGAAGACCAGCCGCCAGATTCCCGTCGTCGTACTGGAGCCCGCGCCGTAGGCGGAGACGGCACAACCGCACTGCCCGCCGGTGCGGGCCACGCCGTTGCTGCGGTGTTCGTCCGCTCAAGCGGCTAACCAGGCCGATGTTCGTTGGGGGACACTCACCAACCGATCGATCCAAATGGCAACCGGCATTGGCACCAGACAAAGCCAGGGCGGCAGCTCACTCCGCGCGGTCGGCGTACCGGGAGTACGGGGCGGGGGACAGTCTGGTTGGATCGGCGTTCATGCAGATGGTGGAACACCCCTGGGGCATCAGCGCGTTCGGTGCGGCGAGCGTGAAGGCTCTACCGAATCTTGTGCGCGTAAGGTTCAAAATCGTACGGGTAGAGCAGGCTCCGGCGGCCGCGTTCGAGGCAGCTCGCATAGCCGTGCGGGCCGTGCGCGGCGCGCTGCGCGAGCACGGGATAGGCGATGCGGCGGTCGAGGGTTCGCGCCTGGACCTGAAGACCGCCACCGAGTACGCGGACGGGTCACGCAGGTTCATCGGCTACCAATGCCAGGCGGCCTTCGCGGTCCAGTCCGGCGTACTGGACGACGTCGAGCCACTGCTGATCGACATCGTCGCGGCGGGCGCCAATGAGATCGAGGGCGTCGACTTCGACGTCACCGGCAAGCGCGAACTACGGGCCCAGGCTCGGCGCGAGGCGGTGGCCGCTGCCCGTGCAAAAGTCGAGCTGTACGCCGAGGCCGCCGGCGTAAGCATCGGTGCGGTCCTGCACATCGAGGACGTGGACCCGGAACAGCCGGGGGCTTCCCGCTACCGCAGCCACGCCGAAGCCGCCGCTACGAGCGCCCAAGACCTCGCCCCAGGCCACGTCGTCGTGTCCGCCGCCGTGGTCCTCGGCTACGCAGTAGCCCGGGTCTGACCAAATGCGTCAGGGTGGTCGCTCAACATGATGTGCGCCAGATGCCGTTAGGCGGGAGGCCATGAGGGCTCGGCAAGAACGTGCCAAGGCCGTTAGCGTAGATCCACTCATGCGCGGATCTGTCGGCGAGCGGGCGCGCTGGCTAGGCTTCTTCCTGGCTTGGATCGTGGTCGGCGCCGCAGAGGCACTGGACGGGCACGGGGCGGCCCTCCGAACCAGCGGTGCCGACGGTCCGGGGTGCTCGCAGCATCCTGACAGCACGCTGGAACACCGTCAGTGCCTGCCGGACGAACTGCGCCGGGCCGCGTATCGACTCCGAGCCTAGATAGACGACGCCGGCACGAGCCAGGATTGGGATCGCCGCGTCGACCCGACGCCGTTTGAGTTGTACCCGAAGCATCTCGGCCAGCAGGATGAGCTCAACGCGTGGAGCGCCGTGTCGCCGGCTCTGCTGAACGGCCGCCCGCAGGGTGTCTACCGCTGATCTGAGGTCGCCAGTGCGGACGAACCACCGTGCCCACGTGCCGTGCAGTACATGCACACCGCTGCTCGCCTGTCCTACGATTGCGAATGTGCGTTCCGCTGCTCTGAGGTGGTACTCCGCCTCGCGGACGGACCCGTGGTCGACAAGCACCTCGGCGAGGCGCTGGTGGAAGTACCCGTGACCCGTCAGGTAGTCGTCGGAGAAGGCCTCCGCCTCGCAGAGAAGCCGGATCGCGTCGGCGGGTTCCCCACGATCGACCGAGAGTCGACCAAGGTAGTGCAGTGCCGTGGCGAGCGGCTGGCGGAAGCGCCGGTCAGCCGAGTGGTTCCTGCCGATCGTGACAGCGGACTGGAAGTGGGCTCGCGAGGTTTCCGGATCGGAGAAGTAGTAGGTCAGTCCCAGGGTCATGTCGTGGTCGACCCGCAGGTGGGCCTCGCCGGCCTCACCCATCGCCACCTTACAGCGGAGCAAAGCCGCGCGGGCGCCGTCGTAGTCACTCACGTCGACGAGGTACTTAGCGAGAGTAAGTAGTGCCGTCGCTTCTTCGTCGGTGGTGTGACTCGTGGTAACCGCCTTTTCGATGAAGTCTCGGCGCAATGCGGCGCCGTTGGCGATGCCGGCCTGGAACCGTGCCGCGGAGAGGTAGTGACCGGAGACGGACACGCCTCGTTTCTCGAGTAGATGGATAAGGTCCATGGCGTTGGTGAGGAATTCCTCGTAGTCGCGGAAGTCGGTACCGGCGCCGACGGTCAGTAGCGTGTCGATCGACAGGGTGATGAACCGGCCTATCGTGCTGCTGTCCATCTGATCCGCGGCGAAAAGAACGCCGCTGGTGAGGGTCACCAGCTTTCGCACGCCTTGAGTGGAAGCGTGCTTTCTGGGGTCGGCAAGGGCTTCCTGCGCCAGTCGCGGAAACTGCCGCTCACCCTCCGCGTCGAAACGTCGTTGCCAAGTCGTGCGGACGGCCGTCTCCGAGGTCACCGGGTCGACCGTAGCCGTGTCAATGGACAGGTGTGTTCGTACAGCAGGCTGTGGATCGAGTACCGTCGGTTGAGGTCCGACGGTCGCACAAGCCCGAGGCCTCGGGCAACCTCCAGCACCGCCGAGAATCGCTGGTCGGTGATATCGACGCTTGCCGCGCGTAGCTCGTCGTTCGTCATGGCTTCACCGCGACCCGTGGCGCAGAAAGAGAATAAAAGCGAGACGGCCTCACGTTCGGAGGTGCGCTCGCTGAACTCGTCCAACGAGCGTTCGAATAGCCATGTCCGAACCCTGTCGGCGAGCGGATTCAGCGATACCGGGCGGATCTCCTCCAGGATGGCGGGGAGTGCCTTGCCGCTCATTGCATACCGACGTGTGATCAGCTTGATAAGGAAAGGGTTTCCTTCGGTAATGGGATATACCGGTTTCAGTTGCTTGTTGCTCGCCTTGGTCAGGTCTGAACTAAAATCCCTGGCAGTCAGCCGTATGAGATCATAGGTCTCCTGCTCGCCGAGCGGATCGATCTGGACGTTCCGCACGTCGAAGTCCTCACGTCGCGACATCCAGCGTGTGGTCGTGACGATGCGGTGTGGGCGACCGAATCCCAGAGCACGCAGCCGTTCGATGACGTCGTCGGCCGCTTCAACATACTCAAGGTTGTCGATGACCACCAAAATCCGTCGGTTGATCGGCAGGTCATCGAGATGCGCGCGCAGGTCGCGTTCCCAAAGGGCCTGGCTGGGTGGCAGAGGGCACTCCAACTGTCGGGCAATCATAGACAGCAAATCCAGCCAGTAAATCGAGTCGACCGTCGGATCACCGGCGTCTAACGTGGAGAATCGCGTGTTCCTTGCGGAGGCCCACGCAATGTCGGTGTATACGTTCCGAGCCGCTACCTGCTCCACTGCCGCGAATGTGATGGCGGTCTTGCCAATGCCACCTGGGCCCCACACTGCGATGGCCGACCGCGCCGCGGCTGAGGTTTCTTGCAGCATCTTCACCAGGTCGTTCAGAAGCTGATCGACGTGTATCAGCTCGGCCGACTCCACTTGTACATATCGCTTCCACGCCGTCGGTTGTGGGCTGCGGGCCGCTTCGGCGTCTAACGACGATGCCCGTCCGGTGCTGTGCCCCTCATCCCCGGAAATGCTCCTGCGGATCTCCATGCTGGACATGACCGAAGAGGATGGAGTCGGAGGCGTAGCCACCGTGTCGGGATTTGGCTCGGCGGATCGGGACAGCATGAGTGTGATGATCGCCACCCCCAGGCTGCCGACACCCGCAGCCCAACTGGCTACTTCAAGCCAGTGCTCATCGACGATCACGGCAGCCACCGCGAGCGCCGTCGCGCTGAGCCCGGCCGAGCCGATGATCACCCACCGTCTGGTCGTCATCGCAGCATCATCGCCTGCCGTGTGCCGCAACGTCTATCCACATCCACTACTCGGGCCGAACGAACCGCCAGTCGGCGGTACGCGTGATCGCGCGGTCAACAACTCAGTTCTGCGTCTCGGCTGTATCCGTATGAAGCAATACGTTTCCTTCTGGTGTATCCGGATGGGTTGGCCTTGATCGACGTACGAACCGTCGGATTTGTCTGCGGAGGTGAGCCGTCCGCAAGCCGGACACGTTTTTGCGACCGATAGTGGCGCCGTGCGGCGACTGTGACGGCCACGGCAACGAGCAATGCGGCACCGCCCTTCCGTGCACGTTCGAACCACGATCGGTTGTCGTCGAACGCCGCCTCACCGGCAGTCATCAGCCATAGCCCCACCCACGCCCATTGCCAGCCGTGTGGCCGAGAGAATTTTCCGGGCGGGTCGGACAATGCGACGGACACAGCGGCTGCGGCGCAGCCGACGACGATCAGCGGTAAGCCGGCGCGCCAGGTGGCCTCGCAGAGCGACACGAACCGAACCTGGCACTCCGTTCTACCGCCTCCGTTTAGATGCCAGCTCCGACAGTCACGAGGGCTCCGACAGGAACCCGGCCGGATCGCGGAGCCGGTACCTGTTGACGCCGACCAGGCAGGCGTACCTCGCGGGGGGGGGGGCCCCCCCCCCGGCCCCCCGGGGGGGTTGCGGGGGGGGGGCGGGGGAAGGAGCCCAGGGACGGCCAGTGGGGCACCCCCCCCGGCCCCCGGGCCCCCCCCCCGGGGGGGGCCCCCCGGGGCCCCCCCCCGCCCGCGCGCCCCCCCCCCCCCCCCCCCCCCCGCCCGGGGGGGCCCCCCCCCCCCCCCCCCCCCCCCCGCTGTGGTTTACCTGCTCAGGAGCGGTAGAAGGAGCACTGGAAGGCCATGTCGTCCACCCGCGCGGCACCGCTGCCACCGAGCAGGGAGATCCGGAAGAACACCTGCGTCGGACCGTTCGCGTAGCTGGCCACGTCATGCCGCCGCCAGGCGGTGTCGGTGATCCGGACGGTGCGCAACGCGAGGTAGGTCCAGCTCGCCGGGTCGATCACCTCGACGTTGAGCACCGCCGACCCGCTGACCGCCCGGACGAAGAACCCGCCGCCGCAGGTGGTGTTGTGTCCGGCGGTACGCGGCCCCACGGTGAGTAGCTTGCCCACCCCGGACCAGCCGCCGGCCGAGGTCGTGAGAATGGCGTTGTTCCAACCGGACCGGGCCGTTCCGGTGCCCAGCTCGTAGGCTCCGCTCCCGGCGCCGGAGCGGTGGAACTCCCACACCGCTGCCGGGTTCCCCTCGAACCCGTCGGTGTGCTGCCAGAGGTCCGCGTGAGCGGGGCCGACGGCCACGGTCAGGGCCACCGTCGTCGCCATGACGGCCGCGGTGGTGAGGCGTGCGGCTCTGGTGAATGCTTTTCTCATCCCTGCCTCCTTCGCTCGTCGCCGTTCGTCACGGCGCGCCGTAGATGACGACCTGGTATCCGGTGATCGCCTCTCCCACTGGCTGGTGCCAGGTTTTCGGCGTGGAGTTGCACTGGCTGCCGACCCGGTTGGCGTGCGAGTTCAGCCCGTACGCGGTGTTGCTGGCGAACAGCGGCCCACCGCTGTCGCCGCCGAGGGTGCAGATGTTGGTCTCGACCATCTGGCGAACGGTGCCGCCCGCGCCGTTGACCGTCACGTTGGTCCTGAGCACCGAGCCGCACCTGAATCCGGTGGTCTTGCCCGAGTTGCACACCGACAGCCCGCTCACGGCCGTCGCCCAACCGTGGATACTGCGGCTCGTGTTGTTCCACAGGTTGATGGTGCCGGTCGCCCAGACCGACGGACCGTTCATCCAGATGAGGCCGTAGTCGTCCTCCGGATAGTTGCTCTCCAGCGACGGCCCGACGTCCTGGCCGTTGGGCAGTGTCCAGTGCGGGTAGCCCTGGGTGCAGTGGCCGGCCGTGATGATGTAGTTGAAGGTGTAGTCGGTGGCGGTGAAGCCGACCGAGCAACCGCCCAACGCGTCCGCGCTGGAGATCCCCACGTTCGGCTGGATCTCGCCGGCGGTGGTC
This sequence comes from Micromonospora sp. NPDC048898, assembly GCF_043198035.1. Taxonomy (NCBI): domain Bacteria; kingdom Bacillati; phylum Actinomycetota; class Actinomycetes; order Micromonosporales; family Micromonosporaceae; genus Micromonospora; species Micromonospora sp. NPDC048898. The sequence continues at coordinate 38,851 of NZ_JBICUF010000001.1, read as the reverse complement.
TCGAACCGCACTGCCGCGCCGAACGTGCGCGCCACCGAGCTTTGCGCGGCGTTCTTCGCCCCGGACGCCGGCAGGCTCACCACCACCTGGTTGGTCTCCGGGTCCACCCCCCAGGTCGTGTTCGGTTCGCTCGGCGCGGCCTCCAGCGCCCGCTGGATCTTCTGGAGTTGCCGTTCGCCACGAGCGACGAGGCGTGCCTTGGCGCCAGCGGCGGTCACCTTCTTGGCAGCCGCGGCGTCGGTGACCGTGACGACGAGGTCCCCGTTGGACAGGTACGCGCCACCCGAGCTGGCACCCAACTCGGTGGTCAACCGGTTGGCGAGTCGCACACTGGCGTCCTCGGCACTGAGCAGCTTCTCGGCGGCATCGCGGCTGATGCCTCGTTGCTCGGCGATCGCCTCGGCCATGTCCGCCGACCCGCCCGCCCGATTCCGGTCGGCGACGCCGCCGGCGGAAGCCAGGGTTGCCCGGCCCTCGGTGCGGGCCGGATCCGCCGCGCCCCCGGGCCGGGCCGGTCGGTCGACCGGCCCGGCCGCTGCGGCCGTCGGGACGAAGGCCACCGACGCCACGACGACGAGTGTCGTTGCGAGCAGGGACCTGCGGCTTGGTCTTGTCGTACGCGGGTGGCTGACAATACGTTCTGACATGCACCGCTCCCATCACGAGGGGACTGGCCGGCCGGGTCAGGAGCTGGACGGCCCCGGGCCGGACGGCAATCCTCGCAACGGGGCGGGGACCGCGAGTCGGATGTTGGACGCGACTGGACACGGCTGGACACCAGGGCGGGGGGGGGGGGGGGGGGGGGGGGGGGGGGGGGGGGGGCGGGGGGGCGGGGCGCGCCCCGGCGCCCCCCCCCGGCGCCCCCCCCCCCCCCCCGCACCCGGACCCGCGCGGGGGCACCGGCCCGCCCCCCCCGCCGGGGGGGGGGGGGGGGGCGGGGGGGGGCGGCGCGCCCCGCCCCCCCCGCCCCCCCGGCGGGGGGGGGGGCCCCCCCGCCGGGGGGGCCCGCCCCCCCCCCCCCCCCGCCGATATCCGAGCCGCGACGCCTACTCCTTCACACCGATGTTGTCGATCGGAGGAGCGCTGAGCAGCCGCCGGACGGGCAACACAGTGGTTGCCAACGCCAACAGTGTCGTACCGCCGAGCACCGCCACCCAACCGAGCGGCGGGACGTACGGGATCGGGCTGCCGGTCAGTCCGTTGACGATCGCGCTCAGGGTCAGCGCCGCGATCGTCGCGCCGATCAGCACCGCGGTGCCGAGCAGTCCGGCCTGTTCGGCCTGGACCATCGCGCGAATCTGACGGCGGGTGACCCCGACCAGTTGCAGCAACGCCAACTCGCGGCGGCGGGCCAGCGCGGCCATCACCATCGTGGTGGCCGCCGCCAGCGCCGCGTACCCCACCATCACGCCGATCAGCAGCCGGTTCAGCCAGGCGCCGAGCGCCAGGTCGGTGCTCATCAGGCGCGTACGGGTGGCGGCGTCGAGTACCTCGGTGCCCGGATGCCCAGCCGCCCACGCGGCCAACGCGGTGTCGGCCTCCGGGCCGGCGCGGACCAGGATCTCGTCGCTGGTATTACCGGCCGTGTGCCCGGCGACCGTCTCGGCAGCCAGGGTGACGTCGCCGAAGCCGAGGCCACGGCCGTAGATCGCGATGACGTCCAACGTGACAGGGGTGCCGTCGCCCAGCCAGAGTTCCGCCTGGTCGCCGACGTCCCAGCCGGATGAGGACGCCTGCATCGCCGACAGGGCGACAGTGCCCGCCCGTAGGTCGGTCAGGTTGCCCTCGCGCACGGCGAGGTCCATCGTCGACGTGATGCCCGCCGGGTCGACCGACTGCGCGCTGACCGGGATTCCGTCGAGCGTCCGTACCAGCACCTGCGTACGGCGCACACCGGTGGCCGCCTGCACCCCGGCCAACTCGCGGATCTCCCGTGCAGCGTCCGCGGGTAGTCCTCCCGGAGCGACAAGCACCCGCTCGGCGAGGGTTCCCGCACTGCTCTGCGTGGTGGTCTGCCGTTCCAGGTTGGTCTGCAGGAACCAGACCGAGCCGCCGAACCCCACGGACAGCACGAGGGCGGTCAGGACTGTCGCCATGCCCTGCGCGTTGGCCCGCAGATTGGCCGCAGCCAGGTGGCCGCTGACCCCCCACACCCGCGGCAACAACGGTGTGAGCAGGCGTGCCGCGTACGCGTTGATCCTCGGTGCGAGCAGCGCCACCGCGATGAGGAACAGGTACAGCATGCCGACCGCGCCGGCCAGTGCCCCGGCCGACCCGGCGGTACCGAGCGTGAACGCCCCGGAGGCGCCGGCCGCCGCCAGCGTCAGCACGCCGGCGATCAGCCGCACCCGGCCGCTACGCCGAGGCTCGACAGCGATCTCGCCGAGCGCCTCGATCGGCTTGATCCCGGTGATCCGGCGTGCGGCGACCAACGCGGCGAGCACCGCCACGAGGACCGCCGTACCGACTGCGGCCGGCACCGCGAACAGGCCGTCGGCCATCGGGAAGCTGGCCGGCAGGAACCCCCGCCCGACCAACTCGCCGTGCACCCAGCGGGCCGCCAGCAGGCCGGCCGGGCCGCCGATCGCGGAGCCGACCAGGGCGAGCAGCACGGCCTCGGCGAGCAGCATGCGACGCACCTGCCCCGGCGTGGCCGCGACCGCGCGCAGCAACGCCAGGTCACGTCGACGGTGCCGGACGGACAGCCCGATGGTGCCGGCCACCACGAAGACGATCAGCAGGACGACGTACCCCCCGAAAGCCGATCCGACCTCGACCAGCAACGTCCGGGCAGCCTGGTTCTCCGACTGCTCGACGTTCCCACGGTCTTTTCCGACGTACGTCGTGGCGCCGGCCGCCGACGCGATCTCGCGTACCGCGCCGAGGTCGGCGCCGGGCACCATCCGCACGCCGATCGCATCCACCCGGCCCGGGTGGGCGGACAACCGGGCGGCCTGCGCGTCGGTGAAGAACACCGCCGCCGAACCGGTCTCGGCGGTTCCGCTCACCCGGTACGACCGCCCGACCCCGCCGATGACCAGGTCGATGCGCTCGCCCGGCGCCACGCCGAGCCGGGTGTCGACCAACACCTCGTCGTCGGCCCGTGGCGCGGCACCCGCGGCGATGGGACGACCGGTGAAGGCGTACGTGTCCCAGCCGTGTCCCAGGGCAGCGGGTGAGCCGATCAGCACCCCGTCGTCGCCGGTGACGGCCGCGACGCCCGGCACCTGGCGGATCCGGTCCACCAGGGCGGCGTCCACCGTGCCGCCCTCGGGCAGCGTGACGGTGCTCGTCTCGCCGTCGAACTCCTCGAACGTGTAGGTGATCGTGCGGTTGGCGACGACCACGTCGGCGGTGGCCCAGAGCCGTGGCTCCGGGCGGAACCGCAGCCCGGACTCGACGAGGGTGCCCATCGCCACCAGGATCAGCACGCCGGCGATCAGGGCCAGCAGGGTCGCGGCGGCGGGGCCGGCGCGGTGCCGCAGCAGGCGGGCGGCCAGCCCGGTCATCGCAGGACCCGCCGATCCAGCGAGGCCAGGTGCTCGGCGATACCTGCGGCTCCGAGCTGCGGAAGGTCGGCGACGAGCGCACCGTCGGCCAACACGAGCACGCGGTCCGCGTACGACGCGGCGATCGGATCGTGGGTCACCATCACCACGGTCAGCCCGTGTTCGTCCACGACCGCGCGAAGCAGTGTCAACACCTCCGCGGCGGTCCGCGAGTCGAGGGCGCCGGTGGGCTCGTCCGAGAAGATCACCTCGGGGCGGGTGGCCAGCGCCCGGGCGATCGCCACCCGCTGCTGCTGGCCGCCGGAGAGCGCGGCCGGCCGGTGGTGCAGCCGGTCGGTGAGGCCGACCCGCTCGACCACCTGGGCCAGCCAGGCCCGGTCCGGACGGACGCCGGCCAGGCGCAGGGGCAGCACGATGTTCTCCTCGACGGTGAGCGCGCCGATCAGGTTGAACGCCTGAAAGACAAACCCGATCCGGGTACGACGCAGCTCGGTCAGGCGGGTCTCGGACAGCCCCGACAGGTCGGTGCCTCCGATGACCACCCGACCGGAGGTGGGCCGGTCGAGCCCGGCCGCGGTCTGCAGCAGCGTGCTCTTGCCGGAGCCCGAGGGCCCCATCACCGCGGTGAAGGTGCCGCGGTCGAAGCCGACATCGATGCCCGCTAGCGCGGTCACCTGGTTACGGCCGGCGCCGTACACCCGGGTGAGGTGTTCGACGCGTACCGCCGGTTCGGTGGTCTGTCCCGGATAGTCCGGCATTCTGGTGGCCTCTCTCCGTGTCATCGGCAAGAACTGCGCGCACCAGAAACGCTATTGACGTGCGAGAACGGCGACCATCCCGTGGGCTGCCAGGTCCGGGTACAGCAGGCGCTACCGCCGGTCGCCGTCCAGGTAGCGCAGCACCGCGGTGACCCGGCGGTCGGCATGGTCGTCCGGTGGAAGCTGAAGCTTCGAGAAGATGCTGCGGATGTGCTTGTGCACCGCGCCGTCGGTGACGAACAGCCGCTCGGCGATCGCGCTGTTGCCGAGCCCCTCGGCCATCAGCCCCAGCACCTCACGCTCACGCGGCGACAGCTCGCTCAGCGCCGTGTCCGTCCGGCGGTTGCGGGCGAGCAACTGCGCCACCACCTCCGGGTCGATCACGCTGCCGCCGTCCGCGACGCGGTGCAGCGCGGTGAGGAACTCCTCGACCCGGCCCACCCGCTCCTTCAACAGGTAACCGAGTCCGACGGCGCCGACCGAGAACAGGTCGGTGGCGAACGCCTGCTCCACGTACGCCGACAGGACCAGCACCGCGAGGCCGGGGCGGCGCCGCCGGGCCTCCACCGCGGCCACGATGCCCTCGTCGGTGTGGGTCGGCGGCATCCGTACGTCCACGATCGCGACATCCGGCGCGTGTTCGTCGACGGCGACCAGGAACTCGCCCGGAGTGCCGGCCGTGGCGACCACGTCCAGATCCTCCGCCCGCAGCAGCAGAGCCAACCCCTCACGCAGCAGCGGGTCGTCCTCGGCGATCACGATCCGCATGGCAGCTCCACGTCCATTCTCGTCGGCCCTCCCGGTGGGCTCGTCAGTGTCATCCGGCCGTCGTACGCCTCGACCCGCCGGCGGATGCCGGTGAGCCCCGAGCCACGTTTCTCGTCCGCGTCGCCGTGCCCGTCGTCCTCGACGCACACCAGCAGCCGGCCGCGCTCGCGGCGCACGGCGACGTCCACCTGGCTCGCACCGCTGTGCCGGACGACGTTGGTCAGCGCCTCGGCCACCACGAAGTACGCGGTGGCCTCGACCGAGGCCGCGCACCGCACCGCCACGTCCACCTCGAGTCGGCAGGGCACCACGCAGCTGCCGGCCAGGCCCGCCAGCGCGCCGGCGAGCCCCCGGTCGTCCAGCACCGGCGGCAGGATTCCGCGCACCACCGTACGCAGCTCGCCGAGTGCCTGTTCGGCAGCGTCCTGGGCCTGCCCGAGGATCTCGTCGGCGCGGTCCGGATTGCGGCGTACGGCCCGCCGCGCGGCACCCAGCAACACGTTGACCGCGACCAACCGGTTCTGGGTGCCGTCGTGCAGCGACCGCTCGATCCGGCGCAGTTCGACCGCGTGGGCGTCCAGCGCCGCGGCGCGGGTGGCGGTCAGCTCGGCCACCCGCAGCGACAGGTCGACACCCGGCGGCGGAGGCAGCAGCAATCGGCCCGGCCATGCCTGGAGACGGGCCAGGACCGGGCTGAACCAGATCGCGGCGGCCAGGCAGCCCACCCCGAGCAACCCGACCGCGAGTGCGTCGGACAACCCGTCGATGCGCCACCAGACGCTCACCGGCGCGTCGGCGTCGGCAGGGATCAGCCGGTACCACAGCGGGAACGTGACGTACTGCACGGCATTGAGTGGCAGCGTGAGGCCGACCAGCCCGCTCACCAGGCCGATGAGCGAGTGCAACCCGACCCAGCCGAGCTCCCGGCGCACGAAGGGATCACGCATCGCCGTCCGCAACCCGGCCGGCCCCGGCCCCGGCGTGGGGATCGGCTCGCCCCAGCGGGACAGCCGGGCGCGCTCGCGGTCGGCCACCGAACGCACCGCCCGCAACGCACCGGGCGCTGCCAGCAGCCCCACCCCGCCCAGGCAGGCCACCGCCACGATCGCCGCCCAGAGCAGCGCGCCCAGCGCCAGCGTGGCGGTGCCGAGCCCGCCGGCGAGGTGCGTCAGGGCGTCGACCGACGCGCGAACCCGGCCCCGCACGTACGCCATCGACCCACCTCCCCCGCCAACATAGGCCACCGCGGGCCCCGCCCGGCGACACCCGGAGCAGAAGGTACAGCCTGCTGTACCACGGTTGTCGACCTGGTGGGATCGTCCCCGCCGCGTCGCGTGCCTAGCGTTGACGGCGTCGAGGAACGTTTGCCGAAGGAGGCAGTCATGCCCGATCCGTACCGCATCACCGAGGCCCCGGTCCCCGGAGCGAAGAAGCCGGGCGGCCTGCTACGCCCGCTGCTGTGGCTGGTGCTCTTCGTCAGCGCGGCGGCCAACGTGGTGCTGTCGACCGCGGCGGACAACCCGTGGATCAGCTCGGCGTTCGGCCTGGTGGCGCTGCTCTGCGCGGTCGCGCTGATCGTCCACCACCGCCGTAGCCGCGCCCGGGAGTCGTAGGGATGGCGGGCGATCCCTGCAGACCTGGAGGGGTCCGGGGCGCGGCAGCACCCCGGACCCCTCGTGCCTGCTCCGCCGGTGTGGCACGGAGCAGGGTCTCTCAGCTCACCCGCAGCGTTGACCGTTGACGGTGAAGGTGGTTGGTGCCGGATTGGTGCCGCTCCACGTGCCGTTGAAGCCAATGCTTGTGGACGCGCCGGGAGCGAGCTTGCCGTTCCAACTCATGCTGTCCGCGGTGACGCTCGTTCCGTTCTGTTTCCAGGTGGCCGACCAGCCCTGGTCGACCTTCTGACCGGCGGTGGGGAAGTCGAAGCCGAGTTTCCAGCCGTCGATCGCGGTGGTACCGGTGTTCTTGATCGTCACGGCCGCGGTGAAGCCGCCCGGCCAACTGGTCGCCGTGTAGCCGACCGTGCAGCCGACGGTCGGTGTGGTGGGCGCGGTCCGCACGGCCAGGCCGGGCGAGGCCGCCGAGACGTTGCCCGCCGCGTCACGGGCGGTCACCACGAAGGTGTACGGGGTGTCCGGCGTCAGCCCGGTCACGGTGTACGTGGTGCCGGTGGCGCTGCCCACCTTCACCGGGCCGGTGGTGTCGACCCGGTGCACGTCGTAGCCGGTGACGGCGGTGTCGTCGGTGGACGGCGTCCAGGCCAGCGCGACGCTGTCGCCGGTGATCGTGCCGGCGGTCGGCTTGCCCGGGGCGGTGGGCGCCTGGGTGTCGCCGGGCGTGGTGCCGCGCGGCAGCACCAGGTGGGTGATCGAGTTGGCCGGGAAGGTGGCCGTGAGGCCGCTGGCGGTCACCGGCAGGTCGGCCTCCCGGACGACGCCGGCGAGGTTCGCCCCGCTGTAACGGTAGACCTGGGCGGTGCTGGCGGAGGCGCCGGTGAGTGCGACCGGGCTGGTCAGGTCGTCGCCGGTCTTGTTCACGACGACCAGGGTGAGCGCCTTGTCGGCGCTGCGCTCGGCGGCGTACACCGCCAGTCTGCCCTGGTCGGCGCTTGTCGCCTGGACGGAGGTCTCGCCGAACGTGCCGCCCTTGCCGTCGTAGTTGCGGAAGACGCGGAACGCGTTGGCCACCGGCTGGTCGGCCGTGGGTGCGGTCCAGAGGGTGGCCAGGTCGAGCCCTTCGCGGCCGAAGATGCCGAGGACGTCGGCCTGGGCGAGCGCGCCGTTGAGCGACCCGAAGGCGCCCCAGTTGTATTCGGTCATCGCGATCTTCGTGCCCGGGTAGTGCTGGTCGACCAGCTCGCGCAGGCGCGGAATGTACCGGACCGGGCTGTTGATCCAGCTCTCGTCCACGTAGGTCGGGTCCCAGAGTTGGCGGGTCGAGCGCAGTCGCAGCGCCTGGGTGTTGGCGTCGCCGGCCGCCTCGCCCAACACGCCGGCCTGCTGCGGGTAGAGGTGGACGTCGAAGTAGTCGAGGATGCGTGTGCCGTGCTGCTGCTCGTACTCACGCATCCGGTCCAGATACCACGGCCCGAGGTCCTGGCCGCCGTGCGCGGCCTTGTCCGGCGGGTTCGACCAGCAGCCGGTGCGCGAGCAGGTGTCCTGGTCGAGGCCCGAGTAGAGGATCGAGTTCAGGCCCCAGCCGACGGGACCGAGCGTCTTCGCGCCGGGGTCGGCAGCCTTGATCGCGGCGGCGTACTCGTAGGTGCGGTCGCGTAGCTCGTCGTAGCCCAGCCCGGTCGGGCGGACGTCGCGGTGGGTGGAGTGCCACAGGTCCGGCTCGTTGTCCAGGTTGTAGAACTGGACCCCACCGTCGGCGGCGGCGCCGAACTGCCCCTTGAGGTGGTTGACGAAGTCGGTGGCGTACTCGGCACCGACGGCGACGCTGGTGTCCTCCGGATCGGTGCCGGTGACCGGCGACCCATCCGGCTTGATGCCGTTGCCGCAGTCCGGTGCCCAGGTGTCGGTGGACTGCTGCGGGCCGTACTTGGCGACGCTGAAGCCACACGCCCGGGACCGGTCCTTGGCGATCCAGCCGAGCATCGGCATGGTCATGACCGTGGCGGCGCCGGTGGCCTTGTTCTGCTGCACGAACCGGTCGGTCTCCGAGCCTTCCGGGAGGTCGTCCGGACTTGGGTTGTCGTTGGGGATGTTCTCGAAAAACCAGTCCGCCGCGCGGTTGGTGGTGTCGGCCCGGAAGTTGTAGCGGGTGGTGGCGTTGCCGCCGTAGCGGTGCACCGGCAGCCGCAGGTCTTGGGCGAGAGCCTGGTCGGCGAAGTTCATGCCGTAGATGTACGGACTGATCTGGTGGCGGGCGGCGGTGGTGTCCACGGTGAGCGCCGGGCCGGCCGCGGCCAGGGCGGGTTCTGGCAGGGCCAGACCGGCGAGGGCCGTGGCGAGCACGACCGGGAGTAGAGCGGTGGTGGGACGCACGAGCATTCCTTTCGCATAGGAGCTCGACGATGGGAGCGCTTCCACAGGGTTGCGTCTTCCTGCCTCCGAGTCAACGCCGGAACACCCGCCGTGGATCATGTCGAATCCGACCGCGCGGATCGAATTGATTCGATATATTATCCCGGCAGGGCAGTGTCACTCCGCACGGGCGTACGGCGCGGAGTGCTCGCCATCCACCGGGCGGGCCGGGCATCCGGCGGTGGCCACCGATTCGGGCGCGGCTGGGTTGGCGCCGGCTCGGCGTTACCTGCGGCGTGCTGGTCCAGTGGCGAGCGCGGTGCTCCGTTCGTCGGCCGTGCAGCGAACGTCGGTTCCGTGCCTCGCATCGGCAATGGACCAGACAGCACACCGAGGAGAACGCACAGATGAACGACGTACCCGCTCAACCGAAACGCCGAACCAGGGGCGCCGCCAGGCTGCTTCTGGGCGGGGCCTGCGCCCTGGCGATCACCGTGTCCTCGATGGCCCTGGCGACCTTCGCCCGCGCCGACCTCAGCGGTCCGCCCGGGACCACCCTGAAAGCCGCCGCCGAGCGCAGCGGCCGGTACTTCGGCGCCGCCATGGGGTCGGACCGTCTCACCGACTCCGGCTTCCTGACCATCGCGAACCGCGAGTTCGACATGATGACGGCCGTCAACGAGATGAAGCCCGACGCGACCCAGCCCAACCCCGGCCAGTTCGACTTCCGTCGCGGTGATGCGATCTACAACTGGGCCACCCAACGCGGCATGCGGTTCCGGGGTCACACCCTGGCCTGGCACGCCCAGCAGCCGAGGTTCTGGGGCAGTCTCAGCGGCAACGCCCTGCGAACCGCGATGATCGACCACATCAACGGCGTCATGGCCCACTACAAGGGCAAGCTCTACGCCTGGGACGTGGTGAACGAGGCCTTCGCCGAGAACGGCAGCCGGCGGTCGTCGAACCTGCAGTCCACCGGGAACGACTGGATCGAGGTGGCGTTCCGGACCGCGCGCGCCGCTGACCCGAGCGCGCAACTGTGCTACAACGACTACAACATCGAGAACTGGACGTACGCCAAGACGCAGGGCGTCTACAACATGATCAGGGACTTCAAGTCCCGGGGCGTCCCAGTCGACTGCGTCGGCCTCCAGACCCACTTCACCGGTGGCAGCTCGCTGCCAGGCAACTTCCAGCAGACGCTGTCCAGCTTCGCCGCCCTCGGGGTCGACGTGGCGTTGACCGAGGCCGACGTCACCAACGCCTCGACCAGCCAGTACCAGGGCCTGACCCAGGCCTGCATGAACGTCCCCCGCTGCGTCGGCATCACCACGTGGGGCATCCGGGACAGCGACTCCTGGCGCGGCAACGAGAACCCGCTGCTCTTCGACCGCAACAGCAACCCCAAGCCGGCGTACACCGCAGTCCTCAACGCTCTCAACGCCGCCTCCACCACCGTGCCGGGCACGCCGCCGACCACGGCCCCGCCGACGACCGCCCCACCGACCACCGCCCCGCCGACGACCGCTCCACCGACGACCGCACCGCCGACCACGCCGCCGCCGGGTGGCTGTAGTGCGACGTACCGCATGGTCAACGACTGGAACGGTGGATTCCAGGGCGAGGTCACCGTGGCCAACAACGGCTCCGCCACCCTCAGCGGCTGGACCGTCCGGCTGACGCTGGCCGGTGGGCAGACCATCGCCAATGTCTGGAGCGGCATCAACACCGGCACCAGCGGGACAATCAGCGTCCGCAACGCCGAATACAACGGGTCTCTCGGCGCGAACGCCTCGACCACCTTCGGCTTCCTGGTCAACGGCAGCAGCAGCGCGGCGCCTGGCAGCCTCTCCTGCACCAGCCCCTGACCGGCAACACGTACCGGCCCTCCGCCTCAGGACGCTGACCGGGCCCGGAGCCACCGGCTCCGGGCCCGGATGCCGTCCTGGTCGGCCTCTTCTCGACCATGAGCGGTGCCGGCCACCAGGACGAAGGCGGCTCGGAATATCCGTTGCCATTCGATCGGCACAGCGCCTACCTTGAATGAGCAAGGCCGTTCCGACCAACCCAAGGAGTTCCCCGTGTCGCAGTATGCCTACACCGAAACCACGCGGTTCACGCCGCGCGGCGGTGTCGTGCTGCCCTCGATCGGGCGAGCCCACGATCTGTGCGCGAGTGAGCAAAACTGGAAGCCGGGGTGGCGGCGCGAATAGCGCCAGCGCAAGCTGCGAAGCCGCCCACCCCGACCGGGGCAGGGCGGCTTTCTCGTTGCTGGAGCACCTCGATAGGGGCGTAGCTCAACTGGGAGAGCACCGGCCTCCAAAACCGACGGTTGCAGGTTCGAGTCCTGCCGCCCCTGCTTTTCGTCACGGCTGCGGCCGGTGGCGTCGCAAATTCTCAACTCCACAGTGGATGGCATGAGCAAAACCCGGCCGGCGCCTGCCCGGGCAGGCCGGGGGCACTACCTCCGGGACGAGGGAGACGGCTGACCCGCTCGCTTTGGGAGCGAGAGACACGGGGTTCGACACCCCGGTCCCGGACCACGGGGTTGTAGCTCAGTTGGGAGAGCGCCGGTTCGGCAGACCGGAGGTCGAGGGTTCGAATCCCTTCTTCTCCACGCATTCGTGCCCTCCTGGCATAACTGGTAACGCAGGGGAGGGCACATTGGCGGCGATCGTGGACGCGACCGCGATCCCCGCCGGCCGCTCCACCGTTCCGGGATGCTCTGCTGGCAGGGGCGACGGGAATTTGGATCCCGGTACAGTCGCAGGTTCGATTCCTGCTCCCGGAGCTCATCATGCCCTCGTAGCCCAACGGAAGAGGCGCGGTCGTGAGGCGGCCGTAGTTGCACGTTCGACTCGTGTCGAGGGCACCAAGCCGACGTAGCTCAACGGCAGAGCATCCGGCTCATAACCGGAAGGCCCCCGGATCGACCCCGGGCGTCGGCACCACGCGCTCGTGGTGGAACTCAGGTAGACACGCACGGCTCAGGTCCGTGTGCCGAAAGGCGTGGGGGTTCGACTCCCTCCGAGCGCACACAAGGCCGACGGCGGAGTGGAGCCGCCGGCCCGCGCCACCCAAGGGAGGAACGTTTCGACTCCGCCCGATTCCACTCACCGGCCGCCGGCCGGTTCCATGCTGGCGTAGCTCAGCGGCTTGAGCACCTCGTTGTCAGCGAGGCGGTCGCGGGTTCGAGTCCCGTCGTCAGCGCCACGTCGTCGTGGCCAAGCTGGTTAAGGCACTGCGCTGATAACGCAGAGATCGTGGGTTCAACTCCCTCCGACGACACCATGCCCCCGTGGCTCAGCGGATAGAGCACCAGATTACGGATCTGGGGGTCGCGCGTTCGAATCGCGCCGGGGGTACGCATCGGGATGTGGCGCAGGTACGGCACTGGCCTTCGGGCCGTAGTTGTGGCTGTAGCTCAGTGGTAGAGCGCCCGGTTGTGGCCCGGGAGGTCGCGGGGTCGGTACCCGCCAGTCACCCAAGGGAGTGCGCCACCGATGGTGAGGTGGGCCGGGCTGTAACCCCGGTGCGTTCGCGCTCAGGGAGTTCGAATCTCTCCACTCCCACGCCTTGCCCGCGTAGCTCAGGGGACAAAGCACCAGCTTCCGGAGCTGGGTGGCGGGGGTTCGATTCCCTCCGCGGGCGCTTCTGCCTGGTCGTGTGCCCGAGTGGTGAGGGAGCGGTCTGCAAAACCGCGCACGCCGGTTCGATTCCGGTCACGGCCTCGACTGCCATCCACTGTGCGGAGTGCGCCGGTCAGTTGACTGTCGTCACATGTCGGAGGTCGTCCCGATTGCCGGACAGGATGATCGTCACCTGGCTGGCGTCCACGACCAGATCGACGCACTCCATGCTCCGGTCCAGCAACCACCAACAGGTCGGCACCCCCGACCCCACCCTCGTGCCTCGACGCGGACCAGCCTCCATGGCGATCATCGACGCCTGCCGCTACGATCCGGTATCGGTGAATCACCGAGCGTTGATGTGTGCTGTTGGTAAGACCTGGCCGCTGGCAATCCGGCACCGCTACGCACATGGCGCCGGCCTGAGGATCACGCCGTCTCGACGAAGGAAATCCGGATGACGGAGAGCGCGCAGACCACCGAGAGTCGAACCGTTCCGCCCGCACGGTCGTACCCGTTCAGTGTTCCCGACCGCCTCGTCGTCGATCCGACCTATGGCGAGCTGCGCGAGACCGAGCCGATGACCCGGGTAAGGCTCCCCTACGGCGAGGAGGCGTGGCTCGCCACTCGGTACGAGGACGTCCGTACGGTCCTCGGCGACGTGCGGTTCGGGCGCGCGCCGGCCGTCCAGCGCGACGAGCCCAGGCTCACCCAGCGCCAGCAGGACAGCGGCATGCTGACCATGGACCCGCCCGAGCACACTCGGCTGCGCCGGCTGGTGGCGAAGGCGTTCACGGCACGTCGGGTGGAGGCGCTGCGACCCCGGACCCAGGAGATCGCCGACGCGCTTGTCGACAACATGATCCGGCTGGGTTCTCCGGCCGACCTGGTGGAGCACGTCGCCACGCCGCTGCCGATCCAGGTGATCTGCGAGCTGCTCGGCGTCCCGTACGCCGACCGCGACCGCTTCCACATCTGGTCCGAGGCGATCGTCTCGACCACCTCCCTGCCTCCGGAAACGATCCAGGAGTACCTGAACAGTCTCTGGGGCTACATGGGTGACCTGGTCGCCGAGCGCCGCCGCGAGCCGGGGATCGACGACCTGCTCGGCGCGATGGTGCGGGCCCGCGACGAGAATCAGGATCGGCTCAGCGAGACCGAGCTGGTGGAGCTGGCCGGCGGGCTGCTCGCGGCCGGCCACGAGACCACGGTGACCCAGATCCCCAACTTCGTCTACGTCCTGCTGCACAATCCGGACCAGCTCGCTCGGCTGCGGGCCGACCCGTCGCTGGTGCCGGCCGCGGTCGAGGAACTGTTGCGGTACGTGCCCCTCGGCGTCGGCTCCTCCTTCGCCCGGTACGCCAAGGAGGACATCGAGGTAGGCGGGGTGCTGGTCCGGGCAGGTGAGCCGGTCCTCGGCTCACTGTCGTCGGCGAATCGGGACGGTACGATCTTCGCCGACCCGGACCAGCTGGATCTCGACCGCGAGCAGAACCCGCACCTGGGCTTCGGGCACGGCGTGCACCACTGCGTCGGCGCGCAGCTGGCCCGCATGGAGTTGCAGGTGGCTGTCGCCACCCTCGTGACTCGCCTACCCGGATTGCGGCTCGCCGTTGCAGAAACCGAGCTGGAGTGGAAGCGGGGCATGTTGGTGCGGGGCCTGCTCAACATGCCGGTGGCGTGGTGAGCACCGCGTGGCGGATCGGGGTGGACGTCCGTCGCTGCATGGGCACGGGCATCTGCGCCGGGACCGCACCCGAGCACTTCCACCTGGTCGGCGACCTGTCCGCGCCGCTGGCCGACGTCGTCGCCCCGGCCGAGGTCATCGTCGACGCCGCCAACTCGTGCCCGGTGGAGGCGATCACGGTCCGCGACGCCACCGACGACCGGCTGATCGCCCCGGAGGAGTGACCCGAGATCGGATTCTGCCGGTGCTGGGTGACGACTGCTTCGGTGCCTCCTGGCCGGGGTCGACTTCTTCGGCGGGTCCGAAGATGCCAGCCATGGTCCGCGCACAGCCGAGATCAGCGCGCCCGTGAGGTCAGCCGGCCCGCCAACCGGCCGGGTCGACGCCGCCGGGCACTGGCGCCGTAGGGTCGTAGGGCTGCCGGGTGAAGACGAAGGTGCCAAGATCGAGGTGGCTGACGGCGCCGGTCGCGTCGCGGTGCACCCGCAGCCGTTCGCCGGCGAAGTAGCCGTTGAGCCCCTCCCAGCCGCCGTCGCCGGTGGGGCGCAACCGGGTGCCGCGCCCGCCGGACAGTGGGGTCAACTCCAGGAAGTCATCAGCCTGCGGGCGCAGCACATACGGGGCCGGCCCCCAATACCACGGGCCGGCGAGATCCAGTAGTTGTGGGTCAACCGCGGGCAGCGGTCGCCACGGCGCAGGGATCCGCGGCTCCCGCTCGGCGACCGTCTGCAGCAGATCAGCGGCGAGTGCACCGGCGGACAGGCCGGCTGTCACGTTACCCATCACGACCGCGCCCAGAGCCTCATCGGGGCTGACCCAGACGGCCGCGACGAAGCCCGGCATCGAGCCGGTGTGCCCGGCCAACAACCGGCCGTCGCGGCGCAGCAGCTGCATGCCGAGCCCGTAGCCGCTGTCCCGGTCCGTCGCCTCCGGTGGGCTCGCCGGGGTGCGCATCTGCGCGACGGTGTCCGGATGCAACACCCGGTCGTCGCCGTCGATGAGGAACGCGGCGAACCGGGCCAGATCCGCAACTGTCGACCACAGCTGCCCGGCAGGGGCCATCAGACCGGTGTCCACGGCGGGCTCCGCCAGGAGCACATCGGCCCAGGGGTGCACCGCCCAGCCCGTGGCATGCGGCGCGACCGGCAGCAGGGTGGTCCGGGTCATCTCGAGTGGCTCCAGCACCTCGCGCCGCAGCACCTCGCCCCACGCCTGCCCCCGAACCCGCTGCACCAGCGCGCCGAGCAGCGCATAGCCGGGGTTGGAGTAGTGGTGGCGCTGTCCGGCCGGATGTACCTGCGGTTCGCTGCCCAGCACATCGGTCAGGTCGGGCCGCAGCGTACCCGGGGTTCGTTCCCACCACGGGCCGGGCGCCTCGGCGATCAGCCCGGCGGTGTGCGCCAGCAGCGCACCGACCGTGGCCTGGCCCGCCGCCGTGCCCGGCAGGTGCTCGGCCAGCGGGTCGGTAAGCGCGAGCCGCCCCTCGTCGCGCAGGCGCAGCACCAGCACCGCCAGAAAAGTCTTGGTGATCGAGCCGATCCGGTATTGGAGATCGCCATCCGGCACCCTGCCGTCCACCGTGCCCCGCCCGTCCACCCACACAGGACGGCCATCACGCACCACGGCAGCGACGACCGAAGGCGCCCGACCCGCCACCTGGCCAGTGGCCAGCCGGTGGACAAGCGCGCGCCGGGTTTCGGGTAGCAGCGGCATCGGTATCGGTGACATGTGGGCAACCTACCGGGCGGCCCGCGCGGCCCGGAACGATCCGACGTGTCCGGATCTGGGACGAGGTCTGCCGCAACTCCGCCAGAATCTCGTACCGGGTCCTGTCGAGCCACAACGCCTCAGCGCACCTGTTCACCAACAAGTTTCCGCTCGGCCCGAACGGCCTGGTCGTCCGGGAACGGATGCTGGCGGCCCTGTTGCAGGCCGGGTTTCCCCCTGTGGTGTCCGTGAACACGGTCGCGATGATCTCCCATTACGTGGTGGGATTCGCGATGCAGAACGACGCCACGGTCAGCCGTTCGACGCTGGAGGACACCTTTCTGGGCGGAGACGGGGACCGGTACCCTGCCACGGCTTCGGTCGTGCACCTCCTGCCCCGTCCGCTGGACGAGGAATTCGAGTTCGGGCTAGATCTGATTCTCCAAGCCCTGAACAACGGGCTCCCGGGTTCCACACCTCCAATGGGGTACGGATCAGTTACGTGAATCTCTGCTGCTCCTACCGACCGCCTGGTACTCCAGCCGGGGATCGTGATCATGCTTCGCGGCGTGGACGAGGAGCGCCAGGGTGATCGTCCCAGCGGTGCGTCAGCGAGCGAGCTCGTCCTCGACGAACGCGGGCCTCGCAAGCGTGATCGCCGGGATGGTCGCCACGAGGGTGACAGCGAGCAGGAACAGCAGCGGCAGGGTCCACCCGCCGCTCACGTCGTGCAGCAGCCCGACGAGCAGCGGACCGAGCGCGCCGAGCGCGTACGCGACCCCCTGGGCGAAGCCGCTCAGCGCGACGGTGCCGCCGTGGGAACGGGTGCGAACGTTGATGAGCACGAGGCAGACCGGGAACAGGATCGACCCTGAGCCGATGAGCAGCACCCAGAGCAGTGTGAGTGTCGTGGGCGCGAGCAGCAGGCCGAGGTAGCCGGACAAGAAGCTCACGACACCGGCGGCGATCAGCCACCCGACGTTGCGCAGCCGCGCGACGAGTAGGGGCGCGACGAATGCGCCGGGCACGCTGATGATGCCGGTGGCGGCGAGCAGCACGCCGGCCTCGGTCGGCGTCGAGCCGGCGATGTCGCCGAGGATCTCGGGCAGCCACGCGAAAGCCGCGTAGGTACAGATCGTGCTGGTCGAGAATACGACGGTGATCGACAGGGCCACGCGTGACCGCCACAGTCGCGAGACGAGGGCGGTAGGCGGGGACTCGACGGCGCCGGCATCCGAGAGTCGCTGGCGGCGCTCCCGCGCGATGATGACGAGCCACGGAACGAGCGCGACCATCGAGGTCACCGACCAGATGCCGAGCGAGAACCGCCAGCCGATCTGCGCGGAGACCGGGGCGGCGACCGCGGCGGGCACGGCCGTGCCCACGCCCACGACGCAGACGTAGACGGCGGTCAGCAGTGCTACCCGGTCGGGGAAGTGCCGCCGCACGATCGGCGGCAGCAGCACGTTGCCGATGCCCGTACCGGCGAGCGCGACGACGCTGCCGGCGAGCAGCACCGCGAAGCCCGGGGCGAACGCGCGCACGAGATGGCCGAGGGTCATGAGCAGCAGCGCGAGCACGATGCCGCCGTCGAGGCCGAAGCCGCGGGCGACGCGCGGCGCGACGAACCCAGATGCCGCCAGCAGGATCGGTGGCAACGTGCCGAGCAGCCCGACGCCGATGTTCGATATTGGGATGTCCACCCGGATGTCGGCGAGGATCGGCGATATCGTGGCAACCGCCTGGCGCAGGGTGAATGCGACGAGCCCGATGCCCAGCAGCGCGGCCGTGCGTCCCGCCCACAGCGGAAGGCGGCGGTGCTCGGACATCCCCCGACTCTAGTACTCCACCCCGGGGATGTTGACCTTGGCCGAGCCCACACGTCGGGTGACGAGAAGGCGAAGACAGTCGCCATCGCTGCCACAGGGCAACCACTGCGCGCGCCCCGGGAAGGCGTTGACCTCTGAGAATGCGTTGCGTGTCTGTGGACAACAGGCGTGTTGTCCACAGGTCCTCG
The DNA here is from genome assembly GCF_043198035.1 of Micromonospora sp. NPDC048898. Lineage (NCBI taxonomy): Bacteria > Bacillati > Actinomycetota > Actinomycetes > Micromonosporales > Micromonosporaceae > Micromonospora > Micromonospora sp. NPDC048898. The sequence goes on along the minus strand of NZ_JBICUF010000001.1, from coordinate 20,808 downwards.
CGGGTGGCCTGGAGGAAGCCCGAAGATCGCTTGGCAATCTGGTGGCGAGACGTCAAGGGGAGTGGCCAGGCATGGACGATCGACAGTGCCCGCACGTCGGCGATGAGGCCCCAGCCCGCGGTGCACGTGGGTGGATCGGGGAGATCAGCGCACTGCTGACCGCACTGGCGGGACTCGTGGCGGCGATAACGACGATGATCGTCGCTCTCGCAGCGAGCCGTTAGACGCGGGCCGCCGTCGGGGCCTGACGCAACCCTCTGACGACCGACTCGTTGGTGCGACAAGGGGCGGACGGAGGCGGGCGATGGCGGCGGGGCACGGCGCTGACCTGCTGCGCCCTCCCACGAGTTCGGGTCGCGCCACGTTCCTGGAGCTCTTCTTCGATCTGGCCTTCGTCGTGGCTCTCACCCGGGTCTCGGAACGATTCGCCGGCCTGAACGACGACACTGGCTGGGCGCTCGTCAGCGGGTTCGGTCGTACGCTGCTGCTCTTCCTGGCGCTCTGGCTGATCTGGTCACACACCGCCTGGATCACCAGTCGATACGAACCAGAGCGGTCGATCATCCAGGCCGTCGTGGTCGGCACCATGTTCGCCGGCCTGGTCATGGCGGTGGCGCTCCCACGCGCCATGGAGGAGCGAGCGCTGCCGTTCGCGATCGCGTACCTGACGGTGATGGTGGTGCGGCCAATGGTGGTCGCCGCCGCGCTGCGTGGCCATCCGCGACGGCTGGTGCCGTTCCGGCTTTCGGTGTGGGCGGCGGCGAGCGCACCGCTCTGGCTGGGCGGCGCGCTGGGGCCGGACCGACTCCGCCTGCCGCTGTGGGCTGTCGCCCTTGCCGTCGACTACCTCGCCTGGACACTGGGCTGGCCGTTGCCGTGGCTCGGAGCCTCGAAGATCGGCCGTTGGCGGATCGCCGGGACGCACCTCGCCGATCGTTACCAGCAGGTGTTTCTCATCGCGCTCGGTGAGTCCATCCTGATCATCGGCGTGGTCTTCAGCGGCACGGACTACTCCGCCGGGCGGGCAGCCGCCTTCGGGATCGCGTTCGTCACCAGCGCGCTGCTCTGGCGGATCTACTTTCACCGCGCCGGCCTGTTGTTGACCGATGCGTTGGAGCGGGCGGGCATGCCCGGTCGGCTGGGCGCGGCGTCGGAACGCACTCATCTGCTGATCGTGCTCAGCGTGCTCGTCACCTCGGTCGGGTACGAGCTGGTGATCGATCACCCGTACGGGCTGGTTCGGCCCGGTTGGCTCCTGTTCGTGGTGGGCGGCCCGATGCTCTTTCTCGTCGCCCGTATGCGGCTGGAGTACGAGATCTTCGGCCGGCATTCCCGTTCCCTGTTGATCGGCCTGGTGGCCCTGCTGCTGGTCACGCCGGCGTTGGCCCGTTGGGCGCCGATGGCCGGGCTGAGCGTGGTGGCCGGGGTGCTGGCCCTGATCGCGCTGCGCGACGCGCTGTGGAACCGGGGCCGGCCGCGGGATGTTCCCGCGTCGCCGATCGGGCGGGAGACGTCCCACGACCGCGACTCCGAGGCGTGACCGCGCGCGACCGTGTGCTGGCCCGAGCTGTTTGCCGTGTCGGCCAGGGCGGACGGTTGGGGGCCCTACTGTCGTTGGAGAGGGATTCCTTTCTTGAGCTGGAGATGGGATGGCCGACTCGACGAAGCGTTGAAGGAGCGCCCGAACATCCCCTATCCGGCGAGCCTGATCACGCCCGAATGGCGGGTCGAGGAAGCGCTGAGGCTGCGGCTGGCGGAGCTCGGTGGCACCGTCGAGTTCGGCACCGCGCTGCACAGCTTCGTGCAGTCGGACGAGGGAAGGCGAACGGCGGCTGTTCGACCTGACCCGAGGCGGACAGTTCACGCTGCTGAGTTTCGGGGGCACGCGGGGCGAACCTGCGGTCGCGGCTCCTCCGTCTGGCCTCAGGACTCTTCGTGTCGTCGGGCAACCGACCGGCCCCGACGACATCGCCGACACCGAGGGTCATCTTGCCAGCGCCTACGGCGCGGGCGATCGTACCCTCGTGCTCATCCGTCCCGACGGCTATCTCGCGCTGATCTCCGATGCCGGTGACGTCTCGGCGGTATCGCACTATCTCGACGCGATCGGCTGACCCGTTGCCCCGGTCGCCCCCATGGCGGCCGAACTCCGTGAAGGGCTGAGTGCCGAGGTCCCCTACAGCCGGCTTTCCGGATCTCGCGGACAGCGGTCCGACCACTCTGAATACTGGATGCTGCACCGCTCCCAGACCGGGAATGAAGACAGGTGGGCGGCCGTCAAGGGAAAAGCCCGGTCAACACGTGCGCGTCGTCCGGTCTGCCCCGACACGTCCAGCAATAGCGGGCCTCTCGAAAGGAATGCCAGATGAATGCTGCCTCTGACATGTCTGCCCAGGAGGCAGGGATGCCCACCATCGTGCTGGTCCATGGCGCATTCGCCGATTCGTCGAGTTGGAATGGGGTGATCGCTCACCTCAAGCGCCGAGGTTATCCGGTCCTTGCCGTCGCGAATCCGCTGCGCGGAGTGCAGAAGGATGCCGCCTACGTGCGGTCTGTGGTGGACAGCGTGTCCGGACCGGTCGTGATGGCCGCTCACTCCTACGGCGGATCGGTGATGACCGAGGCTGCGGACGGTGCCTCCAACGTCAAGGCTCTGGTGTACGTCGCCAGCGTGAGCCCGGACGTCGGCGAGAGCATAGCCGAGTTGACCACCAAGTTTCCGGGAAGCGCGCTCCTCACCTCCATCAAGATGGTGCCGTACGCCGTCGACGGGGGTGGCACGGCCATGGAGCAGTACATCTATCAGGAGAAGTTCCCGGAGGTGTTCGCCGCCGACGTCGACCCCGACGTCGCCGCGCTGATGGCGGTGACGCAGCGGCCGCCCACCGCGGACGCCCAGACGGAGAGCGTGACCAAAGCCGCCTGGAAGACGATTCCCTCCTGGACCCTGATCAGCACCCAGGACCGGGGGATCCCGCCGGACCTGCAACGCTTCATGGCCAAGCGGGCCGGATCCACCACTGTCGAGATCGAGGCTTCCCACGCGGTGGCCGTCTCGCAGCCCGGCCCGGTCGCAGACTTCATCGACTCCGCCGCCCGCGCGACAGTCTGACCGGGGAGCGCCTTCCGCAACCTGTCGTGGCGGGGTCACCGGCCGAGTTGGGCGGTCATCCGCCGGCGCAGCGGCGGCACCGCATCGACGTGGTGCGGTCCGTCGGCGGGACGCGTTCTCGCCGACGGACCGCACCGGCGACGGAGCCTACGGTTTGCGGGCGAGGAGCCCGACGAAGGTGTGATAGGTGTCGGTCTGGTGCGGAGCGGGCGCGCCCGGCTCAGGACGCCACTCGGCCAGCGGCACCAGCCCCGGGTCCAGCACCGTCAGCCCGTCGACGAACGACAGGATCTCCTCGTCGGTGCGCCAGCGGCCGGTGCCCAGCGACTCGTTGAAGACCCGCTCGACCTCGCGGGCCTTGCGGGAACCCTCGGGGTCTCGCTCGCCCGGGTCGCGGAAGTGTGACACCGCCACGTAGCTGCCGGAGGGCAGCGCGTCGATCAACGCCGCCGCCACCGCTCGCGGGTCCTCGTCGTCGCCGAGGTGGTGCAGGATCGCGAAGAGCAACAACCCGACCGGCCTGTCGAAATCGAGGAACCGACGTACGTCCGGGTGGTTGAGGATCTCCTGCGGTGCCCGAATGTCCGCCTGGATCACCGTCGCGGTGCCCTCGGCGGCGAGCAGGGCCCGCCCGTGGGTAAGGACGATCGGGTCATTGTCCACATACACCACCTGAGCCTTCGGGTTCTGCTCGGTGGCGACCTCGTGCACGTTGCCCTGGGTGGGCAGCCCCGAGCCGATGTCGAGGAACTGGTCGATGCCCGCCTCGGCGACGAGGAAGCGAATCACTCGACGTAGAAAGGCCCGGTTCGCCTGGCCGGCCGCCGGCCCGTCCGGTGTGATCCGCAGGGCGTGCTGGGCGACCTCCCGGTCGACCTCGAAGTTGTCCTTGCCGCCCAGGAAGAAGTCATAGACCCGGGCCACGCTGGGAATGCGGGGATCGATGCCGGGGGGTGCCGCCTTGTCGGGGGTCACAGGCGTCTCCATTCGTCGGGGATGGGCGCAGGCAGAGATCTGCGGGCGGTGCCGGCGTTTGCGGCGAGTGTAGCGATCGGGACAGTCGATTTTCGCCCCCGACTGGTATCGCTCCCAGTGAATCGGCGCCGCACAGCACACTCGCGAGCGACGCGCCGTCGTTGATCCGGCGATCAGTCCTCGACGTCGTACCCGGATTCGTCGACCAGACCCGCCACGAACGACTCGAAGTCGGGGGCGGTCATGTCGTGGCCCGCCGACGGACAATCGGCGATGTAGACGCCGATGTCTGGGTAGCCCCATTCCGCTACCCAGCACGCGCTGCCGATTTCGCCGCAGAGACCGAACCGCGCGGTTCGACCGACCGCCGCCAGCGTGTACACGCCAACGTGGTCCTCGGCCCACGAGGTTCGGCTGGGTGCGGGGTGGGCGTCACCGAGGAACAGGCCGCCGTTGTGCCGACGGGCCAGGTCGACGTACGCGGTGGGCAGTTGGTGCCCGAGCTGCTCCTGCACCGCCCGCAGCATCTCGCCGGGTGTGCGGGTGTGCGGGGCCGAGAGGCCCGTCACCGGAGAACAACCGGTAACGGACCTCGTGGCGTTCGCCTCCGAGATGGGGGAGCCGGTCCGGTGTGTGCCGGTCGGCCGTCCTGCTCCTGGGGAGGCCGTCAGGAGCAGTTCTTGCCCTTGTTGATGCAGGTGACGATGCGTTGCATGGTCTGGGCGGAGTTGACGTTGACGAAGTCGTTGTGGTCGGAGAAGGGGTTGTGGTTCTCCTCCGGGAAGGAGTCGAGGGCGTACTGGCCTTTGACCTGCACCTTACGGGCGATGTCATATCCCACGGTGATCCGCAGTTGCGGGATCGCCTGGAAGCCCTGCGGGCAGGCGCCGGTGGCCCTGTCGGCGAACGCGACGTGCTTGCGGTGGTTGTCGCTGTCGATGTTGCTGCCGTCCCAGCAGCCGGGGAAGTCGTGCACGCGCTGCACCTGACTGCCGGCGGGGCAGATCGGGTACTTGTCGGAGAGGCGGTCGGTGAAGCCCGAGCAGGTCCAGGTGGCACGGGCGTTGGCCGGCCCGCGGCTGGTGGGCTTGGCGTCGCCGGTGAGGGCCCGGAGGAACTTCGGCATCGGCACCACCTTGCTGACCGGGTTGCCGCGGTACTCGATCAGCACCTGCGCCGGGCGGACGATGCCGCCGGTGTTGCCGGGCAGTTCGAAGTTGGGTCCCTGCGGATCGGGGAGCGCGGTGGCGGTGCTGGGCGCGCTGCTCGGTGCCGCCGGGGTGCTGGGGGCCTGGTCCAGCCTGCACGCGGCGAGCGCGTCGAGACCCTGCGGGCGGGTGGCCTGCCGCCCGATCGCGGTGGCGATCCGGTCGAGCGCGGCGACCCGCTTGTCGCGCAGCGGTCCGAGGATGGCGTTGTCGACGAAGGCGGGGCCGCCCTGGCCGCGACTGCTGACGAGTCGTTCGTTGGCCTCGGAAATCTGCCGGTCGAGGTCGTCGAGGTTGCGGTTCACCTCGGCGAGGGCCCGATCGGGCACGCCCGGCAGCTTGTCCCGCACGCTGGGGCACTGAATCCGCGGATTCGCGGCCTGGGCCGCCGTGGCGCTCGCCCGGTGGGCGCTGTCGGGCATCCGGGCGTGCATGTCGTCGTAGCTGACGTCACACTCGACAAGCGAGACCAGGCCGGGCTGGTTGCCGCCGGCGGCGGTGATCGTGGTGCTGATCTCCCTGAGCATGTCGGCGCGGCGGGCCCGCAGCGCGTCGATGACCTCCCGGTTGAACGCGGCGTCGATGCGGCCCCGGGTGCCGGTCATCCGCTGGTTCGCGGCGGCCTGCTGGCGATCCAGTTCCGCCAACAGGCGGTCGACGGTGCCGCGGGCCCCGGTGGGAACGGCCCGCAGCCGTTTGCCGACCGAGGGGCAGACGACCATCGGCTGGGTCTGGGCGAGGGCCTGCTGGATCTGTTTGCCGCTGCGGACGGTCTTGTCGATGCGCACCACCGGCCAGAAGTAGGACGACTTGTCGCCGTTGCGGCAGGTGGTGCCAGAGGCGTCCAGATCGGCGTTGGAGGAGTTCGCGGTGATGGCCAGGTTGCCGACGAAGTCGTGGACGTGTTCGGCGCCGTTGCGGATGCCGGGCTGGGCCACCGGATTGTCCGGGCTGAACTTGCCGTTGCCGTTCGTGCCGCAGTCGACGGTGAACCGGCCGGTCGACGCACCGGCGGCCGGCGTCGGGTTCTGCACGTTCGGCGGCACCTTCTCGATCGCCACGAACTGGTCCAGGTTGGTGGCGGCATCCGCGGTGTCCTTGCCGCCACCGGAGACGAAGGTGGCGGTGAGCGCACCGCTGGCGGCCAGCACGAGCGCGGCCAGGGCGAGCCTGGCCGGCCGGGTCTGTGCCAGTGGGGTCCCGCTCTTTCTGCGGTTCATCCGGAATCTCCTCATCGCCGGAAACGGCTGTCTCCAGTCGGTACGGGCCGGCGCACGGTCAACGGTCAACTGTCGACGGGCACGTCATGATTCGGTAAGAAGTCCCGGCGGGTGGGGTGAACCGCTCGGTCCGTGACGCACGGCAGCAGCGGTGCCGCGCTGGCCGAGGCGTGAGATACGTTGGCGATCATCGATCTGTTGCGGCATCGTCGGGGGTATGACAGGCGTCCGTTCGTCCTCGCTGATCCGCCGTCCGCGGCCGGGCCCGCTGGCCGCCGTCGTGCTGGCGACGGCGGTGCTCGCAACCGCTCTGAGCGCCGCACCAGCGGCCGATGCCGGCACTGCGGCGCCCGCCGCGTACCCGGGGGTCGCCCCGGCGCCCGGTGGGGCCGCGCGGTCCGCCGCGGAGCCCACCAGCACCGCGCCGCCGGCGCCGACGACGGCGCCCAGCACGCCGAACACCTCACCCTTCCCGCCGAGTGCGCCCACGAACCTGACCGCCAGCGAGGTACGGACCGGGTCGGTCACCCTCAGCTGGACGGCCGCCAGACCCGGCTGCTGCGCCGTCACCGGCTACGACATCACGTACTACCAGGCGTTCGACGACGTCGTCTACAGCGCCAGCGTCGCGGCCGTCACCACCACCACGATCACCAACTACATCGGGCCGGGCCGGCAGTACTCGTTCCGGGTGACCGCCCGGGACAGCCTCGGCCACCGCTCCCCATCGACCGACACACTGACCGTGGTCACCCCGGTGACGGACACCGGCCCGGACACCACCCCGCCGAGCGCCCCGCAGAATCTGACCCTCGGCGAGGTCACCGCCTCGACCGCCGCGCTGTCCTGGTCGCCGTCGACGGACAACGTCGGGGTGCTCGGCTACAACGTCTACCGGTTCGACGGCTGGTTCAGCTCGACACTTGTCGCCACCGTGGCGGGGACGACATACACGACGTCGCTGCCCCCGTCGACGCCGCTGCGCAACCTGTACTACGTGCGGGCCCGGGACGCGGTGGGCAACGTGTCGATCGCGTCCAACACGGTCACCGTGCCCACGACGTCCACCCCGACGCCACCGCCGCCCTCGACCTGCCGGGTGACCTACCGCAACCAGTCCGAGTGGCAGGGCGGCTTCGTGGCCACGGTGACGCTCCAGAACACCGGCACGGCACCTGTCGACGGTTGGATCGTCACCTTCAGCTACCCGGGAGACCAGCAGGTCACCTCGGCGTGGAACGCCACGGTCGGCCAGACCGGTGCCACCGTGACCGCCCGTAACGTCGACTGGAACCGCGTCCTCGCGCCAGGCGGCTCCACGAGCTTCGGCCTGCAGGGGCGGTGGGCCGCCAGCGACCTGGCGCCGACCGGCTTCTCGCTGAACGGCGCCCCCTGCGCCGTCGGCTGACTGGCCCGAGAAGGAGTCTCGTGAGCAGGTATTCGCGCCACCGCAGGGCCCTGACCGGGGCCCTCACGGCCGGCATTCTGCTCGTCTGCGCCACGCTCGGCGGCACGCCCGCGCCTGCCTCCGCCGCGAACACGCTGAGCATGCGGGGTGCCGACGTCTCCTCGTTGCAGCGCAGCCTGGACCTGGGCGCCAGGTACTACGACGCCGGCGGCGTCGCCCGCGACCCACTGGACATCCTGAAGTCCGTCGGCGTCAACTACGTCCGACTGCGCGTCTGGAACAACCCGATCAGCGGCTACAACAACAAGAACAGGGTGTTGGGCCAGGCGAGGGCGGCCAGGGCGAAGGGCCTCCGGGTGCTCATCGACTTCCACTACTCCGACACCTGGGCCGACGGGGTCAGCAGGTACACGCCTCGTTCGGATACTCAGGACAGCTGAGTACCCGCCATCAGGTGGCCGGCTCGACCGACCAATAGTGTTGCCGTGTGGTGACATTCCTGCGTCGGTGGACCCTGCGGACCGCGAGCTTCGCCCTGACCTGGCTCTACACCCTCTACCGGATCCATCCGGCGGTGTGGCGGCTCACGGCCCGTCAGTACCGTCCCTACCTGGGGCGCTTCGCTCGGCTGCACGCCTGGATGACCTGCCAGTTCGCCGCGATCGACGTCCCCGCGTACGGCGACTTCCTCCGCCGCCACCACTGGCGCTTCCGCTGGTTCGACCTGTCGTCGTACCCGCCCACCGACAAGCGTTCGTACGTACAGGCGTACCCGGAGGCGCAGCGTTGTTGGCACGGCGAGCTCGAGATCGCCGGCAGCGTGGTCGACGAGTCGTCGGGCTCGTCCGGGCAGCCGTTCAACTGGATCCGCAGCCGCCGCGAGCTGCGCTCGGTGCACAAGAACCTGGCCGGCTACGCGACGATGGTGTTCCCGTCGAAGCGGCGGTTTGTCATCAACGCGTACTCGATGGGCGCCTGGGCCACCGGCACCAACACCGGTATCGCCATGTCGAAGATCGCGATGGTCAAGAACACCGGACCCGACCTGCGGAAGATCGTCGACACCCTGTCGTACTTCGGCCCCGGCTTCGACTACATCGTCACCGCCTACCCGCCGTTCCTCAAGCACCTCCGCGACAAGCTCGACGCCGACGGCTTCCCCTGGGCCGACTACCGCATCAGCGGACTGGTCGGCGGTGAGGGGATGACCGAGGCGCTGCGCGACTACCTGGAGGAACGCTTCGTCAAGGTGCGCTCCGGCTACGGGGCCAGCGACCTCACCATCGGCATGGCCGGGGAGAGCGACTTCAGCGTCTGGGTCCGCCGGCAGCTGCGCACCGACGCCGCACTGCGGACCGCCCTGCTCGGCGCCGACGAGCACCGGCTGCCGATGGTCTTCCAGTACAACCCGCTGGAGACCTACCTGGAGACCACAGCGGACCACGAGGTGCTCTGCACGATCAACTCGACGGCGGTGCTCAATCCCCGGGTCCGCTACAACATCGGCGACGAGGGCCGGCTGATCTCGTACCCGGATGTCCTGGCCGCGATCGCCGACCCCGCGGCGCGGGCCGCCGCGGGCCGCGCGTGGCAGGTCGACCGGATGCGTCTCCCACTGCTGTTCCTGTACGGCCGCAAGGACAGCACGATCTCCTACATGGGCGCCAACATCTACCCACAGGACGTCGAGTACGGCCTCTACGCCGGCAATCCCCAGGCACACCTGCTGCAGAGCTTCTGCCTCGCGCTGACCGAGCAGGCCGACCTGGAGAGCCGTCCGGTCGTCAACCTGCAACTCCGCGAGGGCCTGACGCTCGACCCGGTGCAGCGACGAACCCTCACCGACACCTGCCGCGCGGGAGTGTTGCGCCACCTGGCCGAGGTCAGCCGGGACTTCGCCGAGTCCCTCGCCGAGGATCCGTCGGCGGCGGACCTGCGGGTGGAGGTCCACGAGTACGGCACCGGCCCGTTCGCCGGCGCGGCATCCACAATCAAGAACGTCTACCTGGTGAAGGGCGTGCCGGCATGAGGACCACCGACTTCTCCGCCGCGCCCGCGGTGGGCCAGGCGACAGCCATGTTCGTCGGCGCCACCCGTTACCGGGGGCTGCGCTCGATCCTTACGCTCACCCGGACCTGGTACAAGATGGTCCGGCAGATGAGACGGATGGACGGGTACCGGTGGCACACCGTCTATTACCAGTTCCCGTTCACGCTCGGCACCATCGCCTTCTTCAGCGACCGTGACGCGCTCCTGACGTTCGCCCGCAGCCGCCACCACCGTGACCTCATGTGCTGGGTGACAGATCATGGCACGAAGAACGCGACAGGCGGCTACATCCGCCTCTACAACGCCGAGCCCGAGGGCTACAGCAACGGCATCTGGCGGGCCGAGGGGGACGGCATGGCGCACATACCGACCTTCACCCCGCTCTCCCGGGAGACGTCCGGCCCGCCGGTGCACCGCGGATGAGACTGGATCCCGTGCGGTCGCGGGCCGACCTGCGGGCCTTCGTCGACTTCCCGCTCCGACTCCACCCGACCGACCGGTACGTACCCCTGGTGTCATCGGTCATCGCGGCCCACCGCGGCGCCGCCGAGCTGTTCGTGGTCCGCGACCGGCGCGGCGAGGTCGTGGGACGCACCAGCATGCACCGCAGTACGCCCTTCGACGCCAAGGTCGGCCCGCGGCAGCTGTTCGGGCACACCGAGTTCGTCGACGACGACGACGTCTTCACCGCCATCATGGACGCGGTCGAGGCCCGGGCCGACGGTCGACACCTGTTCGGGCCGGTGGCCCTGCTGCCCAACCAGACCGGAGGGGTGATCACCTCCGGCTTCGCCGACCGTGGCTTCGTGGACTCGGCGTGGAACCCCGCCTACTACCCGGACATGTACGAGCGGCACGGCTTCCACCGTCGCTTCGAGGCCGACACCTGGCTCGTCGACCTCGACGGTACGGCCACGGGTGCGTCGCCGGCCGTCGACGCCGACCATGGATTCGCCTTCGACGACGCCCGGATCGGCAGCGAACAGCTCGTCATCCGGCACGGCTCCCGGCGGCACCTGCGCAGCCAACTGCCGATCCTGCGCCGGATGCTCAACGAGAGCTTCGCCCAGTTGGGCTACTACACCGACATCTCCGCCGAGCAGTTGGCGGAGCAGACCGACGGCCTGGCGTTCCTGCTCGACGAGGCGCTGCTGCTCTGGTTGGAGAAGGCCGGTCGACCCGTCGCGTTCGTCGTCACCGTGCCGGACATCTCCGAATACCTCATGCGCGTCGGCGGCCGGCTCGGCGTACTCAATCAGCTCCGGCTTCTCGCCACCCGCGGCCGGTACCGACGCGACGCCGTCCTCATCATCAAGGGGACCGTGCCCGACGAGCAGGGCAACGGGTACCTGACGCTGCTGTCCCGGGAGTTGCACCGCAACCTCGCCCGCAACGGCTACCGGACGCTGCGCAGCACCTTCGTCGAGCGGACGAACCTCGCCTCGGCCGCCCAGTACCGGCGCGCGGGTGGACGGCCACTGCACGGGTACACCTTCTACGAGCGAGGGACCGCGGTGTGAGCTGGGTCGAGCAGGTACGGGCCGCCGAGGCGATCTGCCGGCGGGCACCGAGCGCACACAACACGCAGCCGTGGCGACCGGAGTACCACACCGACGAGATCACCATCGCCGTCGATCCCGCCTGCCGCCTGCCCGACTCCGACCCGACCGGGCGCGACCTGGCCCTCGGCATCGGCGCGTTCGTCGAGACCTGCCTCGTCGTCTCCGCCGAACTCGGTCTCACCGTCACCGTGGCGCCCGGTCCACGGCTGCTCCCCGCGACACATCGGTACGCGACTCCGTTCACGATCGCCGACATCGAGGCGCGCCGGGTCGCCCGTGGTCCATACGCACCCGGGTACGTCGACGACACCGTCCTCGCCGATCTCGAGCCGGGTGTCGCACACGTCCCGACCCGGGATCTCGTGGCGGACCTGGCCGTCGCCGACCGGTGGATGTTCGGCACACCTGCCGTCGCCGTCGAGTTGCGGAACTGGCTGCGCCTGAGCCCACGCCATCCTCGATATCACCTCGACGGCCTCACCGACCGGGCGCTCAGCCTGTCCCGGCCCGAAGCGCGCGTCCTGTCCGCCGTGCTGCGCGCGTACCCGGTCACCCGCCGACTGGGCCTGCCGGCGATGCTGGCCGCCAGCGGCCGCGGCCTGTTGCGCTACGACGGCAGCGTCCTGGTCCTCCTCGCCGCCGATGGCGAAGACCAGGTCAGCGCGGGTCGACGTCTGCTGCGTACCTGGCTGGCTCTCGCCCGGCACGGCCTGGCGGTCCACCCGCTCAGCCAGCTCATCGACTGCCCGGCGACCGCCGGTCGGCTCGCCGAACGGGTCGCCGGCCGACCGCTCGCGGTGTTTCGGGTCGGCCGACCCCGCACCGTCCCGGTCCGGTCCGCCCGACGCGGCGAGGAGTTGTCGGCTCAGCCGGAATAGCCCTGTCGCACCTTGGCACGCGTAACGGGTGGTGCCGACCCGCGCGTCCCAGAGTTTCGCGGCGAACGCCTCGGCTCCACGTCGGAACTGACGGGCCCGCAGGCGTCTACGCGGTTCGTCACCCTTCCGTCCTCTCGGCGGGCTGGGGTTGCTGTTGCCAGGGATCGCCGCGAGCGCCGTCGGCGAGGTGTCGTTCGTAGCTGGACACCTTGCCGTTGACGAGATCGAGGCAGTCGGTCAGACGCGCGAGCTGCTCGGTGATGTGGCGCTGGTGTTCGCGCAACAGTTCGAGCCGTTGCGCCTCGTTGCCGGTGCCCTCCCGAACGAGCTGGGCGAGGCGGCTGATCGTCGCGAGTGGCATCCCGGAGGCCCGGAACTTCACGCAGTTCGCCACCCACTCCACGTCCCAGGCGCTGTAGACACGTCGGCCGGCACTGTCACGCCGCACCTCGCTGGCGAACAGTCCCTCCCGTTCGTAGAGCCGCAGGGCGTGCACGCTCAACCCGGTGCGCTGCGCCACCTGTCCGATGCTCAGGCCGATGTCCACCATGGTGCCGACCGTAGTCCGTTGACCTGGACCTCGGTCTAGCACCTAGCGTCGGCGCCATGACCAGCGACACGACCCACACCATGTTCGGCGCCCACAGCACGACCGCAGACGTTCTCGCCGGAATGGACCTCAGCGGTAGGACCGCCGTCGTCACGGGCGGCTACTCCGGCCTCGGTCTCGCCACGACCCGCGCGCTCGCGCAAGCCGGGGCTCGGGTCGTCGTTCCAGCCCGCAGGCCGGAAACAGCGCGGCAGGCGCTCGCCGGCGCGGCCAACGTCGAGATCGGTCACCTCGACCTCGCCGACCTCGCCTCCGTCCGTGCGTTCGCCGAACGGTTCCTCCGCCGCCATCGCTCCCTCGACATCCTGATCGCGGGTGCCGGGGTCATGGCCTGCCCGCAGACCCGGGTTGGGCCCGGCTGGGAGGCGCAGTTCGCGATCAACCACCTCGGCCACTACGCGTTGACGAACCTGCTGTGGCCCGCGCTCACCGCCTCCGGCGCTGCTCGGGTCGTCTCGGTCGCCTCCGGGCGCGACCCGTCGTGGCGGATCCGGTGGGACGACGTGCAGTTCGAGCGCGGCTACGACAAGTGGGCGGCCTACGCCCAGTCCAAGCTCGCGAACATCCTGTTCGCCCGCCATCTCGACCTGCTCGGCGGGCCGCACGGCGTCCGCGCCTTCTCGGTCAACCCCGGCTATGTCCGCACCCCCCTGCAACGACACCTCGCCGTCGAGGAGATGGTCGCCGCCGGCTGGATCGACGCGGACGGGACTCCCGCCCCGGGCCTGTTCAAGACCGTCGAGCAGGGCGCGGCGACCCAGGTCTGGGCTGCCACGTCACCTCACCTCGACACCAACGGTGGCGACCACTGCGCGGACTGCCAGCTCACCGACGGCAGCCCCACCGACAGCGGCGCGGCAGCCCGACTCTGGGCGCTGTCGGCTGAGCTGACCGGCCTCGACCTCGTCGGCTGAGCCTCGTCCGTTCGTGGCCACGGGTGCTCGCGGTGCTGCCGGGCGCGCTCGGCGCCACTCCGGCTGCGGCGGACCCGCCGGGCGGCACGTTGCGCGGCGTCTACTACGACGGCCAGTTCTCCTGGACTCCACGGGCGTGTACGCCGGGGTCGCCGCGCCGTGGCGAGACCGGGTCGACGTGGTCACCGGCCCACTGGAGGGCACGACCGCGACCGCGATGCTGGTACGCCCCGACTGTTTCGTCGCCTGGTCCGCTGGGGACGCCGCTACGCTGCGCGCCTTGCTGACCCACCACTTCGGCGTCCCACGATGAGGGGGCGACCACGATCGCGCGTGGACGCGGATCAGGGTTTCCGGCGTAGTTCGCGCAACACGCCGTGCCGACGCGCGGCCCAGGCGAGGCGTCGGACGCTCGGGTGCCTGACGAACAGCACCGCCACCTGGCGGATCAGGCCGAAACGGTTGTCGCTCGCCTGGTTGTCGACAGCCTGCCACATCAGCTCGCGCACCTTGGCGCTGTCCAGCACCGCCCGAAGCTCACGCCGTACCGCGGGGTCCTCGGCCGCGGAGGCGATGGCGGCGACCTGACCCGGCTTGTCCGCAAGCGGCTCCAGCGCCGCGGCGACGAGTGGCCGGCGTACCTCGTCCTGCTCCAGCAGCAGCAACACGGCTTCCCGGATCTCGATCGTGTCCAGGGCGGACCGCAGCAGGCTCAACAGGCTGCGCTCCACCTCACGATCGTGATCCGCGGCGGACAGCGTGGCCAGCAGCACCGCCACCTCGTCGAGGTCGATGAGGTGGCGCAACCCGCTGCGGAACTCCGGCAGCCCCCAGGCAACCTGCAAAGCCTTGACGAGATTACGGTTCATGAACCATCCGCTACCCGAAAGCGACGGCCGGCGAAACCCGCGGCCAGCCCGGGGCGTCCGCCGACGACGGGGGTTCGCCGAGCAAAGTCGCGCCGACCGGTAACCGTGCGAGCCGATCCGGTGCCTTGCAGGGTGACGAGGCTCGGGAGGGCGGATGAGTGATTCGCGTGGGGCGGAGTTCGTCGGGCCTCGGGTCAGGATCGCGGCCGGAACGGGGCGAGCACGGCACGGATCTGGTCAGCCGCACCCCAGTCGTCGTCGAACTGGGCCAGCACGGCGAGGTGCTGTCGCAACTGGACGATCGGCATGCGGGCGCGCCAGTCGCCGTCGAGCGAGGTCCGGTCCGCGTAGACCTCGAAGAACCGTCGCGCCTCGGGCGGGGGCGAGGTCGACCACAGGTGGGCGAGGTCGACCTCGGCCCACATGTACGACACCGCCGGGTCGATCAGCGCGGGTTGCCCGTCCGGGGTGGCCAGCACGTTCTGGACCCACAGGTCGCCGTGTGTCAGGCACGCGGGCCGGACCGGCAGCAGGTCGGGCAGCCGGTGACACAGTCGTTCCAGTGCCGCCCGGTCTCCGGCGTCGAGTGCCGCCCGCACGCGAGGCTCCCCGAGCCACCGAAGCAGCCGGTGCTCCGCGAAGAACGCGTAGCCGTCGTCCTGCCAGGTGTTGACCTGGCGGCGACGGCCCAGCCAGTTGTCGTGGTGCCATCCGAAGCGAGGATGGGTCGTGCCCAGGTGCATGTCGGCCAGGAGGTGTGCGAGCCGTTCCCAGAAGCTCTCGCTGTGCGGCCGCTCCCGCAACACCGACAACACGAGCAGTCGACGGTCGGCCAGGAGCACCTCGGGTGTCGCGACGCCGCCGAGCTCGCGCAGGGCGACCAGCCCTTCGGCCTCCGCGAGGAAGACCCCGTCGTCCGGCTCGTCGGCGAACGCCTTGACGAACACCGGCGGCGCGTCCCGGCGGGTGACCATGCCCGCGAGCGCCGCGAGCCCACCGGCCACCGGCTGCACCGTGACGACCTCGTGCATCCCGGCTTCGAGGAGGCGCTCCAGCAGGATCGTCGTCGAGCGCATCAGGCCGGACCCCTCACCGTCGGCGTGCTCGGTCGCCCCATCCTAGGTGCCAGGGGACACGTCCTCACTCTGGCGAACGCGTCTCCTGTTCGTCCCCGAGCTGGATGATCGTCTTGCCGGGTGTACGACGGTCGGGGGCGAACGCGGCGGCCGTTTCGGAAAGTGGCCGTACCGCGCCGACGAGGGGATGTCGCCGCCGATGACATGGAGCACCACGTCCACCTCGCCGACGTGTCGCAGATCGTCGGCGGCCGGGTCCACGAAGGTCTGCGCGCCGAGAGTGCGCGCGACAGTGCGGTCGCCGGCCCGACCGGTCGCGATCACGTGGGCGCCGACCTCTCGCGCGAGTTGGACGGCGATCGAGCCGACGCCGCCCGCGGCGCCGTGGATGAGGACGGTCTGGCCGGTCGTGAGGCGGGCGTGGTCGAAGAGTCCCTGCCATGCGGTCAGCCCGGAGATGGGCAGCGCCGCGGCCACGGTGTGGTCGATGCCGGCCGGGAGCGGGGCGAGGTTGCGCGCCTCCACCGCTGAGTATTCGGCAAGGGATCCGTTACGGGCCCAGTCGGTCAGGCCGAACACCCGCTGGCCGACGGTGAGGCCGGTCGTGCCGTAGCCGAGCTCGACCACGACCCCGGACAGTTCGTGCCCGGGGATGGTGGGGGTCCGATCGCGGCCGGCGCGGTCGGACCACGTCCCCGGCCAGTCGAGCTCTCCGGGAGTGAAGCCCGCGGCGTGCACGCGGACGATCAGTCCCGCCGCCTACCAACGGCGGTTCGGCACGGCTCGCCGCGCCCGCGAGGTGGGTGGAGCACACCCGTAGGGCCCGGCTTCAGGACCGGTTGCGTGGCTGGGCGAGGAAGCGCAGATACTCCACCCGGTCGAACGGGTTGCCGTCGGTGCGGGGCCGGCACGGCGGGTCACCGGACACCTGGCGGTCCCCGCCGGGCGTCGACGACCACAGCCCCTCGCCGCTGGACAGGTCCGGTAGCCGCCGCTGCGCCTCCGGCTCGAGCCGCGCCGGCAGTACCCCGCCGATCCGCCAGCCGGCCGCGATCTCGTCGGTGCCGTCGATCCGGGCCCCGAGCCGCCCCAGGTACGCCGCGACCGCGCCGAGCCGGTCGGCCGGCACCTCCGCCTCGAACCGGCGACACGGCTCGAAGACCCGGGTGCCGGCCTCGGCGAGCGCCCGCATGAGGACGTACGGCGCCAGATCGCGGAAGTGCCCGGCCGTGGTGATCGGCGACCAGTAGCCGCTGTGCGTGAGGGTGACCCGGATGTCGGTGACCGGCCAACCGTGCCGACCCTGGTCGAGAGCGGCCCGGGTGGCCTCCTCGATGGCCTTGTGGAACGACAGCGGCAGCGAGCCGAGTTCGACCTCCAGCCGGTAGCGCACCCCGGAGTCGGGCTCGACCCGGAACCCGACAGTGCCGAGGAAGCCGTGCCCGATGATCTCCACCGCCGTGCCGATGCCGGTGGGCCGCTCGACGTGCATGAGTCGGCCCGGCCCGAACTCGGCCTCGACCCCGTACGTCTCGGCCAGCGTGGCGGCCAGCACCTCGCGCTGCACCTCGCCGTAGAGCAGCACGCTCGTGCCGCCGTCCGGGGCCACCCGGGTCCGGATGAACGGGTCGGTGTCCGCGATGTCCAGCAACGCCGCGTGCAGCGCCAGCGTCCGGGCCGGGTCGCGGGGTCGGACCACCGCCTCCAGGGTCGGCGCCGGGAAGTGCGACCGCCCGTCGAGGCCGGCCGGGCTGCCGAGCTGGTCGCCGAGGCGTACCCCGGTCAGGCCGGCCACCCGGGCGATGTGCCCGGCGGTCAGCGCGGCCGGCGGATCGTCCCCGGTCTGGGCGTGGTGGGTGGCCGCGCCGATCACGTCGAGCCGGGTGATCCGGGCGCGGGTCGTGGTGGTCCGCCCGTCCGGCTCCCGGCGGTACGCGACGACCCGCTGGCGTGCCCGGAGTTGCCCGCCGTACGACCGCAGGTACGCCACCCGTTCCCCGGCGGGGTCGCGTTCGATGGCGAAGACCCGGGCCCGCGGCTCGGACTCCGCGGGAGGCGACGCCGGGAGCAGAACCGCGATGGCGTCCAGCAGGTCCGGTACGCCGGCTCCGGACAGCGCCGAGCCGAACAACAGCGGGTGGACCAGCCCGGCCGCGACCTGCGCCCGAAGCACCGTGTCGATTCGATCCGGGTCGGGCGGCAGGTCGTCCACCAGGTCGGCCAGCAGCTCGTCGTCGTGCTCGGCGAGGGTCTCGGCGAGGCGGTGGGCGCTGCCGTGGTCGTACCGTGGATCGTCACGGCGGAAGGCGGCCTCGGGGGTGCCGGGCGCGCGGACCGTGCCCAGCGGGGCGACGGCCGGGGTGAGCAGCCGGCGCACGTCCCCGACCACGTCCTCGGGGCGGGCGCCGGCCCGGTCGATCTTGTTGACGAAGATCAGCGTGGGTAGCCGGAGCGACCGGAGGATCCGCATGATCCGCCGGCTGTGCGGCTGCACCCCCTCGACGGCCGACAGCACCAGGATCGCCGCGTCGAGCACCCCGAGGGCGCGCTCGACCTCGGCCACGAAGTCGCTGTGCCCGGGGGTGTCGAGCAGGTTGACCTGGCGGTCGCCCAGCCCGAACGCGGCCACGGCGCTGCGGATGGTGATGCCCCGACGGCGTTCGATCTCACCGGTGTCGGTCTGGGTGGTGCCCGCATCGACGCTGCCCAGCCGGTCGATGGCGCCGGTGGCGTGCAGCAGGCGTTCGGTCAGGCTGGTCTTACCGGCGTCGACGTGGGCGACGATGCCAAGGTTGACGGTCTGCATGGGCTGACGGGTCCTCGAAAGCTCGCGTCCGGATGGGCGGGAAGATTTCGAGTCCTCGCATCGCCGTGCTCCCGTCGGTCGTTCGTGCCCGTCGTGGCGCCGGGCCGATGGTGGCCCGGATCCGTCTCCGGGCAACGCTGACACGGCCGGGGTCGGCCGGTCCACCGAGTTAACTGTCAGCCGGCCGGCACCCACCCGGACGGGTGGCGCTTGATTAGATCGTCTTCCATCAATAGATTGAGGGTGGGCGCCGCCGGGGTCCGGGTGACCGGGCCGTCGGCGACTGACAGGTCCACCCCGAGCCGGGCACCGCGGTCGTACACACCGACCAGCCGTTGTGGCGCACCGCCGCGCCGCACCCAGGGCGCACTGCCGTGCCGCGTCCGTCCAGGACGCGCGTCGCCGTGCCGCCTCCGTTCAGCTCGATGGCAGAAGGACCTCCCATGACGATTCTCCGCGCCCGCCGCGCTTCGACCCTGGCGGTCGTCGCCGCGCTGGCAGCCGTGACCGCGACCGGAACGGCCCTGCTCACCAGCCCCGCCGCGGCGGCCCAGGGCTGCCGGGTCGACTACACGCCCAACCAGTGGTCCGGCGGATTCACCGCCAACATCAAGGTGTCACCCGGCGACACCGCCGTCTCCAGTTGGACGGTCACCTGGACGTACGCCGGAGACGAACGCGTCACGAACGGCTGGAACGCCGCCGTCAGCCAGTCCGGCTCGACGGTGACCGCCCGCAACATGTCGTACAACGGCAGCATCCCGGCCGGCGGTGCCACCGAGTTCGGTGTGCAGGGCACGTTCGGGTCCAGTGGCGGCGCGCCGACCGGGTTCAGCCTGAACGGCGTACCGTGCAACGGCGTCGGGCCGACCCCCACCAGCGCGCCGCCGACGACGCCCCCGCCGACCAGTGCGCCGCCGACGACACCGCCGCCCACAACCCCACCGCCGACGACGCCCCCGCCGACCACCCCACCGCCGACGACGCCCCCGCCCACCACGCCGCCGCCGACCGGGTGCGCCGGAGCGGTGCTCTGCGACGGCTTCGAGAACCAGACCGGCTCGACACCGTCCGGCGACTGGACCGTGGTGAGCCCGGACTGTTCCGGCGCCGGCACGGCCACCATCGACACGACCACCACGCACAGCGGCAGCCGGGCGGTCCGGATCAACGGCGCGGCCGGCTACTGCAACCACGTCTTCATCCGCTCCACCAAGAATCTCGGCAGCGTGGGCAGCGTCCGGTACGGCCGGATCTGGGTCCGCCACACCACCGCCCAGCCGACCGAGCACACCACGATGATGGCGATGACCGACGCCGCCGACGGCAACAAGGACCTGCGGATCGGCGGCCAGAACGGCGCCCTGCAGTGGAACCGTGCCTCCGACGACGCGACTCTGCCGGAGCAGAGCCCCGCCGGGGTGGCGCAGAGCGTTCCGCTGCCCACCAACCGGTGGGCCTGCCTGGAGTTCATGGTGGACGGCTCGGCGGGTCAGCTCCGTACCTGGCTGGACGGCACCGCCATCGCCGGGCTGACCGCGGACGGCGTACCGACGCACGACATCGACGGCCAGTGGTACAACCGCACCTGGCGGCCGCAGCTCACCGACCTCAAGCTGGGCTGGGAGAGCTACGGCGGCGGGGCCGACACCCTCTGGTACGACGACGTCGCGATCGGGTCCAGCCGGATCGGCTGCTGACCTCTGGCCATCGGGAAGGAGGGTGCGGGGAACGTCGCCACGACTGATCTCCGCACCCTCTCGTCGCCGCCTCGGGGTCGACGAACCACCCACGCGGCTCGTGGTCAACCGCGGCGGCCTGCCCACAACGGGCTGTCCACGTAGTGGTTGTCGTAGCGGTCCTGGGTCTCGCCGACGTCCTGCCAGGTGGCTTCGCCCCGGTGCACCCTGTCCAGGAGTCGGTAGTGAGAGTTGGCCGGCCGGACCGTGGCCGACGTCCGGGCCGACGTCGAGCGCGGGCACCCCGAGGCGCCCGCCAACACCCGGGCCAGGATCGCGGAACTGCGCTAGGGCGTACTTGGCGGATCATGGGGTTTGGTCGGGTACGGCGCGGAGCCAGTCGAGGGTTTCGGCGAGGTCGAGTGTGGCCTGGTAGGAGTCG